>NZ_JBMHHY010000041.1:0-74526 GCF_049739465.1 Embleya sp. AB8 | reverse complement strand
CGCCCGCTCGCCCGCTCGCCCGCTCGCCCGCTCGCCCGCTCGCCCGCTCGCCCGCTCGCCCGCTCGCCCGCTCGCCCGCTCGCCCGCTCGCCCGCGGGGGTCAGAAGGCGTGCCAGTGGGCCCTCGTGTTGTTGGTGCGCAACGTGTGGACTCGGTGGTGGAATTCCTCTTCCGCTGCCGGGTTGCCCGGGACGTGTTGGGCGACCCAGGCGGTGGCGGCCAGTTCGCGGGTTTCGCGCAACACCCGGTAGCCGGGCCATGTGGTGACGTCGAAGCCGTATTTTTTGGCGAAGCGGCGTTCCGCGCCGGCCGGCAGGCCGTAGCGCGCCGCCGCCATCGGGGTCAGCACCAGGTCGAACTCGCGCAGGTCGTGCGCGACCGTCTCCCAGTCCAACAGCAGCGCCCGGCCGCCGTGCACCCCCACGTTGCGCAGCAGCGCGTCGCCGTGGATCAGCCCGGGTGGCAGCGCCGGGGTCAGCTCGCGGCAGGCCGCCGCCAACTCGTCGCGGCGGGCCAGCAGATAGCGTCGATCGGCCAACCCCACCGCCGCGTCCGCCGAGTCCAGCCAGGTGGCCACCAGCGCGAGCGGCTCGCGGGCGGGCAGCGCGAACGGCGGCGCGGGCAACGCGTGCAGCCGCTTGAGCAGCCGGGCCAGATCGACCACGTCCGGCTCACGCTCGGCCGGCGGCAGCAACTCCCAGAAGGTGACCGGGCGTCCGTCGACCAGCACCGGTTGCGGTTCGATCCCGGCCGCCGGTCGCACCGCGGGGAAGTCCTGCTCGGCCAGCCAGCACGCGACCGCGATCTCCCGGCGGGCCCGCTCGGCCAGATGCGCTCCGCGCGCCACCCGGGCCACCAGACCCGGACCGGGCAGGGCGAACACCGCGTTCTCCCCGAAAGAGAGCAACGTGGCGTCGGCACAAGGCACTCCGACCTTCGCACACGCGCGTACGAGCACCGAACGTTCGCCGGCCACCGAGTCGATCACGCCGGTGATGGTACCGGTCGCCGGTCACGCCGACAGACTCGATCTCAGCGGCAGCGCCGCGTCGTAGCGCGCCAGTACCAAGCGGGCGATTTCGGGGGTGTCCGCGACCGGCTCGGTGACCACGTCCGCCCCTGCGGCCAGGGCCTGTTCGACGATCCGGTCGGGCAGGATCCCGGGGGCGAGCAGGCACGACGCGACGGCGATCCGCTCGGCCCCCAGTGCGCGCAGTTCGGCGACCGCCGCGTCGATCGTGGAGCCCTGGTGGGCGGAGGCGAACGCGGGGACCACGGCGCACCAACCGGTGCGCCGCCACTCCCGCGCGACGATGGTGGTCACCGCGCCCGCCTCCGGATCGGTGGAGCCCGCGGTGGCCAGGACGACGCCGTAGCGGGCGTCCCCGGGCCGCACCCCGGCCTCGCGCACGCGTCGGTCCAACGCGTCGAGCAGCAGCGGGGAGGGGGCCAGCGTGGCCGTTCGGCGCACGCTCAGCCGGCGGTCGCGCAGTACGTCGGGCACGTCGTACTTGGCGTGGAACGCCGGCGTGAACAACAGCGGCACCGCGATCGCCGACCGCGCCCCGGCGCGGGCCAGCGCGTCGAGCCGGTCCGGCACGCGCGGCCCGCAGTGGTCCAGGTAGCCGATCTCCACCCGCAGCCCCGGCCGCAGCGCCCGCACGCGCGCGGCCAGGGCGGCCATCGTCTCGGCGTGCCGAGGGTCGCGGCTGCCGTGCGCGACGGCCAGGAGCGGGGGAGTACGGGTCATCGCTACCTGGCTCCGGCCAGGCCGCGCCGGCGCAGCACCTGGCGTTCGATCGGGGTGAAGACCAGTATGTCGATGCCGATGCCGACGATCAGGATCATGAAGACCGCGGTCAACATCATCGGCATGTCGCCCAGATCGCGCCCCTGGGCCATCAACCGGCCGAGCCCCATGCCCAGTTCGGGACCCGCGGCGATCAACTCGGCGGCCATCAGCGAGCGCCAGGAGAACGCCCAGCCCTGCTTGAGGCCGGCGAGGTAGCCGGGCAGCGCCGCGGGCAACATCACGTGCCACACGCCGGCCGGCCCCCGGGCGCCGAGCACCCGACCCGCGCGCAGGTACAGCGGCGGGATCTGGTCGATGCCGGCCACCAGGCCGTTGGCGATCGAGGGCACCGCGCCGAGCAGCACGACCGCGTAGATCGCGCTGTTGTTCAGGCCGAACCAGATCACCGCCGGCGGCACCCACGCGACCGAGGGCAACGACGCCAGGCCGGACAGGATCGGCCCGATCGCCGCCCGGATCCAACTCACCCGGGCCACGATCAGGCCCAACGGGGTGCCGATGGCGACCGCGATCAAAAAGCCCAGGATGCCGCGCGACAGGCTGGTCCACAGGATGTCCAGGACGGTGCCCTTGCGCCACTGGACCATGAACGCGTCCCACACGTCGCCCGGACTGGGCAGCGCGTAGCGGGGCTTGATCTCCATCCAGTAGGCGGTCTGCCAGGCGGCCAGCACCAGCAGGATCGCCACGACCGGCGGAAGCGCCTTCTCCAGCAGGACCCGGGAGAAGGGTTTGCGCTCCTTGTCGTAGTTCTCCAGCGCGTCCAGGCCGGCCTCGAGCCCGGCCAGGTCCTCCGCCTCGGTGTCGGCGTCGACCGCGGGCGCGGTGGACTTGGTGAGGTCAGGCGCGGCCATGGCGACGGATCTCCCCTCGCAACTGGTCGGTGATCTCCACGGACAGCTCGGACACGCCGGCCGACTCGATCCGGCGCGGCTGCGGGATGTCGATCGTCCACTCCCGGGCGATCCGGCCCGGGCGCGAGGAC
Source organism: Embleya sp. AB8 (assembly GCF_049739465.1). Classification (NCBI taxonomy): domain Bacteria; kingdom Bacillati; phylum Actinomycetota; class Actinomycetes; order Kitasatosporales; family Streptomycetaceae; genus Embleya; species Embleya sp. AB8. The sequence goes on along the minus strand of NZ_JBMHHY010000041.1, from coordinate 71,728 downwards.
ATCAGCACCACCCGCTGCGCGAGCCGGACCGCCTCGCGCACGTTGTGCGTCACGAACACCACCGAGCGGCCGGTCTCCGCCCAGATCCGGGTGAGCTCGTCGTGCAGCACGTCGCGGGTGATCGCGTCGAGGGCGGCGAACGGCTCGTCCATCAGCAGCAGATCGCCGGCCTGGGCGAGCGCGCGGGCCAACGCGACGCGCTGGCGCATGCCGCCGGACAACTCGTGCACGCGCTTGTTGTACGCCCCGCCGAGCCGGACCAGCTCGAGCAGCGCGTCGGCCTCCGCGCGGCGTTGGTCGCGCGGCACACCGCGCAGTTTCAGGGCCAGTTCGATGTTCTTCCCGGCGGTCAGCCAGGGGAACAGCGCGTGGTCCTGGAACATCAGCGCTGGCCGCGCGCCGGAGACCTCGATGGTGCCCGAGGTCGGCCGGTCCAGGTCGGCGATCAGGTTGAGCAGGGTGGACTTGCCGCAGCCCGACGCGCCCAGGAGGCAGACGAACTCGCCCGGGGCGACGGTCAGGTCGATGCCGTCGAGCACGGGCGTGCCGCCGGACCGGCCGAAGACCTTGGTGACCTGGTCAAGGCGGACCGCGAAGCCGGTCCGGCCGGGGGTCGTGGCAGTGGGCGTGGCCTCGCTGATGGTCTGGGTCATGTCCGGGTCACCTCTCTCGGTGGGCGCGTCGGGCGAACGAGCACGGGTCGAAGCGGGCGCGAGCGCTACTTCTTCGGGCCCAGGCCCCCGTCGCTCACGGCAGGCTTCCCGGCCGCGGCGAGGACCTTGTTCAAAATCGTCAGGTCGTAGATGCCGTGGATGTCGAGCTTCTTGGTCACGCCGACCGCCACGCCGTCGTCGGAGAGCTTTTGCAGCGAGGCCGCGAGCGGGTCGTTGGTGATCGCGATGTTGGGCCACGACGCGTCGAGCACGTTCTGCGCGAGCGGCTTGCCCGCGAACTCGGTGATCTTGGCGTTGACCGCCGCCTTGGCCTTGTCCTGGTTGTTCGCCGCCCAGTCGTTCGCCGCGACCTGGCCCCGCAGCAGCGCCTCGACGGTGTCCGGGTGGTCCTTGAGGAACTTGCTGGACACGATCAGGTCGGTGGTGACGAACTTGCCCTCCGGCCAGAGCGTGCGCTCGTCGACGAGCACCTTGGCGCCGGCCTCCAGGACCAGGCGGGTGGCCCACGGCTCGGGCAACCAGGCGCCGTCCAGGTCGCCCTTCTGGAACGCGGCCAGGGTCTGCGCGTTGTCGGTCGGCACGATGCTCACGTCGCCCTTGCCGGAGGTGTCCACGCTGTAGCCGACCTTGGTCAGCCAGGCCCGCAGCGCGACGTCCTGGGTGCCGCCGAGCTGCGGCGAGGCGATCTTCTTGCCCTTGAGGTCGGCCGGCAGGTTGATGCCGGGCTTGACCACCAGGGAGGCACCGCCCGAGGTGGCCCCCGCGACGATCCGCAGCAGTTCGCCGCCCGTGCTGGTGAAGCCGGAGATGGAGGGGTTGGGGCCGATGTAGGTCGCGTCGATCGAACCGCCCTTGAGCGCCTCGATCGCGGCCGGACCGGCGTTGAACACCTGCGGCTTGATCTCGGTGCTGCCGAGTTCCTTCGCGAAGAAGCCCTCGTTCAGCCCGATCAGCGGCGTCGCGTGGGTGACGTTGGCGAAGAAGCCGAGCCGGATCTGCGAGGCCGAGGTGCCCGCCTTGGCGGTGCCGGCGGCCGGGCCCGCGCCCGCGGCCGGGGTGTTCTTCTTGTCGTCCTTCTTGTCCGAGCCGTAGCCGCACGCGGACATCGCGAGCAGCGGCAGCAGCAGGGCGGCGGCGAAGCCGGTACGTATGGATCTACGGCGGTTTGTCCTGAAAACGGACATGCGGGGACCCTCCCTCGGGTCCGCGCGATCGGGCGCGGACCGGGATGACGAATGTGTTGGCCGACCGTGGCTGTCACGGGTGGAGCTGACGGAGCGTCAAAAGCGGGTGGTCACACCCGCGTTCGAATCAGCTGTGACATCGGCCCGGCGCTGGGAACGCGGCGCCGGCCAGGCCGGCGGTGAGCGTCGAGCCGTCGGCCTCGTCGATCAACAGGAAGGATCCGGTCCGGCGACCGACGGCGTAGTCGTCGAGCGCGAGCGGCTGGGCGGTGCGCAGTACGACCCGGGCGATGTCGTTGGCGCGCAGTTCGGTCAGGTGCTGTTCGTGGCCGAGTACGCCGTCGATCGGCGCGTCCAGGTCGAGCCGGTAGGCGATGTCCTTGACGATCGCCTTGACGGTGCGCGTGGTGTGCTTGAGCAATACCCGGTCGCCGGTGCGCAGCGGTCGGTCGGCCACGTGGCACACGGTCGCCTCGACGTCCTGCGTGGGCCGCGGCGCCGCGTCGATCGGCGCGATCAGGTCGCCGCGTGAGACGTCCACGTCGTCGGCGAGCCGCAGGGTGACCGACTCGCCCTGCCGGGCCTGCCGGACCGAGACCCCGAGTCGGTCGATGCCCGCGATCGTGGTGCGCTGCCCGGACGGCAACACCACCACCTCGTCGTCCTCGCGGAACACGCCGGAGGCGATCTGCCCGGCGTAGCCGCGATAGTCGCGATACTCGTCGTCCGACTGCGGGCGCAGCACGTATTGCACCGGGAAGCGGGCCGGCTCCAGCGTCGGGTCGGTCTCGACCGGCACCGTCTCCAGGTATTCCAGCAGGGTGGGCCCGGAGAACCAGTCCATCCGCGGGCTGGGGTCCACCACGTTGTCCCCGCGCAGCGCGGAGACCGGGATCGAGCGCACGTCCGGCACGCCGAGCGCCTTGGCGTATTCGGTGAAGGTGTTGGCGACCTCGGCGAAGCGCTCCTCGTCGTAGTCGACCAGGTCCATCTTGTTCACCGCGAGCACCACGTGCGGCACCCGCAGCAGCGCCGCCACCGCCGCGTGCCGGCGGGTCTGCTCGACCACGCCGTTGCGCGCGTCGACGAGCACCACGGCCAGCTCCGCCGTGGAGGCGCCGGTGACCATGTTGCGCGTGTACTGCACGTGCCCCGGAGTGTCGGCGAGGATGAACCGGCGCTTGGCGGTGGCGAAGTAGCGGTAGGCGACGTCGATGGTGATGCCCTGCTCGCGCTCGGCCCGCAGCCCGTCGGTGAGCAGCGCCAGGTCCGCCTCCTCCTGGCCGCGCTCGTTGCTGACCCGGGTGACCGCCTCGAGCTGATCGGTCAGCACCGACTTCGAGTCGTGCAGGAGCCGGCCCACCAGCGTCGACTTGCCGTCGTCGACGGAGCCCGCGGTGGCCAGCCGCAGCAGACCCACACGCTCGTCCGCGACCGACCCGGCGGTCGCGGAAATCTCGGAAGTCCCACTCATGGCTAGAAGTACCCCTCGCGCTTGCGGTCTTCCATCGCGGCCTCGGACATCTTGTCGTCGGCGCGGGTGGCGCCGCGTTCGGTCAGCCTGCTCACCGCGATCTCGGCGATCACGTCGGCCACGGTCGTGGCGGGGGAGTCGACGGCACCGGTGCAGCTCATGTCGCCGACCGTGCGGTAGCGCACCACCCGGCGCACGACCTCCTCGTCGGCCCCGGGCCCGCCCCACTCGCCGGGCGAGAGCCACATCCCGTCGCGCTCGAAGACGTCCCGCTCGTGCGAGAAGTAGATCCGCGGGAGCACGATCTTCTCCCGCTCGATGTACTGCCACACGTCCAGCTCGGTCCAGTTCGAGATCGGGAACACCCGCACGTGCTCGCCCACGCGGTGCCGGCCGTTGTACAGCTGCCACAGCTCGGGCCGCTGCCGGCGCGGGTCCCACGCGCCGAACTCGTCGCGCAGCGAGAACACCCGCTCCTTGGCCCGGGCCTTCTCCTCGTCGCGCCGGCCGCCGCCGAACACCGCGTCGAAGCGGTTGGACTCGATCGCGTCGAGGAGCGGGACGGTCTGCAACGGGTTGCGGGTGCCGTCGGGGCGCTCGCGCACCCGGCCGCTGTCGATGAAGTCCTGCACGTGGGCCACATGCAGACGCAGGTTGTGCTCGGCCACCACCGCGTCGCGATACGCGATCACCTCGGGGAAGTTGTGCCCGGTATCGACATGGAGAAGGGCGAACGGGACCTGCGCCGGCCAGAACGCCTTGCGCGCCAGATGCAGCATCACGATCGAGTCCTTGCCGCCGGAGAACAGGATCACCGGCTTCTCGAACTCGCCCGCCACCTCGCGGATGATGTGCACGGACTCGGCTTCCAACGCGTCCAGGTGGGTCAGGGCTCCGGGTGCGGTGCCCTTGTCGATCGTCGTGGTCACGCCAACCCCTCCTTCGTCTTCGTCGAGCACGGTGCCGTGGCGGTGCGAAGCGGGCCGATCACGCGTGGATCCCGCATTCGGTCTTGCCGCTGCCCGCCCACCGGCCGGCGCGGGCGTCCTCGCCGGGGGCGACCCGACGGGTGCACGGGGCGCAACCTATCGAGGCGTAGCCGTCCATCAGCAGCGGATTGGTCAGCACGCCGTGTTCGGCAACGTAGGCGTCCACGTCGTCCTGCGTCCAGCGGGCGATCGGCGCGACCTTCACCTTTCGCCGACGCGCGTCCCAGGAGACGACGGGGGTGTTCGCCCGGCTCGGCGAGTCGTCCCGACGCAGCCCGGTGGCCCACGCGCGGTAGTTCGCCAGCGAGTGTTCCAGGGGGGCCACCTTGCGCAGCGCGCAACACGCGTCGGGGTCACGATCGTGCAGCTTCGCGCCGTACTTCGCGTCCTGCTCGACCACGGTCAGCTCCGGGTGCACGGTGATCACGTTGACGTCGTAGACCGCCGCGACCGCGTCGCGCGTACCGATGGTCTCCGGGAAGTGGTAGCCGGTGTCCAGGAAGACCACGTCCACCCCGGGCGCCACCCGCGCCGCGAGGTGCGCGACCACCGCGTCCTCCATCGAGGACGTCACGCACCACGCGGGACCGAACCGCTCGTGCGTCCAGGCCAGGATCTCGCTCGCGCTCGCGTGCTCCAACTCGACGGCGGCCCGAACGGCGAGCGCCTCGAGGTCGGTGTGCTCGGTGACGGTCATCGGGCCTCCTCCTGGGGTATGGGGTCGTGCTTCGGGGCCTTCGCCGGGCGGTAATTTTCCGGGAGGGCGAGTCCGAGGAACTTCAGCGAGAACGCCCGCCGGCAGGCCGAGCACAACCAGGTGCCGTGTCCCTCCTCGTGCGGACGAAGGTCCTCGTCGCCGCAGAAGGGGCAGTAGAACGGCACGGCCCGTTGGCCCGGCTCGGCGCCGCCGGCGGCGCTCACGACAGGTCCGGGTCGGCCGCGCGCACGGCCCACTGAGCGAAGCGCTCGCCCTCGGTGCGCTGCTCCTCGAAGCGGCGCAACACACGCTCGACGTAGTCGGCCAACCCGGCCGAAGTCACCTTCAGGCCGCGGATCTTGCGCCCGAACCCGGGGTCGAGCCCGAGCCCGCCGCCCAGGTGCACCTGGTAGCCCTCGACCTGCTCGCCGTGCTCGTCCAGTACCAACTGGCCCTTGAGACCGATGTCGGCGACCTGGATCCGGGCGCACGCGTTCGGGCAGCCGTTGATGTTGATGGTGATCGGCTGCTCGAAGTTCGGCAGCCGCTGCTCCAGTTCGTCGATCAGCCGGCTGCCGCGGCCCTTGGTCTCCACGATCGCCAGCTTGCAGAACTCGATGCCGGTGCAGGCCATCGTGCCGCGCCGGAACGGGCTCGGGTCCACCCGCAGGCCGAGCGCCTCCAGGCCCTCCTTGAGCGAGGCGACCTTGTCCTCGGTGATGTCCAGGATGAGCATCTTCTGCTCGACCGTGGTGCGTACCCGGTCCGAGCCGTGCCGTTCGGCCAGGTCGGCGATCTTGCCGAGGGTGGCGCCGTCGACCCGGCCCACGCGCGGGGCGAAGCCGACATAGCAGCCGCCGCCCTTTTGCGGCCGCACGCCGACGTGGTCGCGCCACACCTGCGCGGGCGCGTCGGGGGCGGGGCCGTCGACCAGCTTGCGCTTCAGGTATTCGTTCTCCAACACCTCGCGGAAGCGCTCCGGACCCCAGTCGGCGACCAGGAACTTCAGCCGGGCGCGGGTGCGCAGCCGGCGGTAGCCGTAGTCGCGGAAGATCGAGATGACGCCTTCCCAGACCTCGGGCACCTCGGCGAGCGGCACCCAGGTGCCGAGCCGGACCGCGAGCTTGGGGTTGGTGGACAGGCCGCCGCCGACCCACACGTCGAAGCCGGGCCCGAACTCGGGGTGCACGACGCCGACGAAGGAGATGTCGTTGATCTCGTGCGCCACGTCGAGCAGCGGCGAGCCGGAGATCGCGGTCTTGAACTTGCGCGGCAGGTTGGAGTATTCGGGCTTGCCGATGTAGCGCCGGTTGATCTCGTCGATCGCCCAGGTGCCGTCGATGATCTCTTCCTCGGCGACGCCGGCCACCGGCGAGCCGAGCACCACGCGCGGGGTGTCGCCGCAAGCCTCCGTGGTGGACAGGCCGACGCCCTCCAGGATCCGCCAGATCTGTGGGACGTCCTCGATCCGGATCCAGTGGAACTGCACGTTCTGCCGGTCGGTGATGTCCGCGGTGCCGCGCGCGAACCGCTCGGAGACCTCGGCGATGGCGCGCAGTTGGGCCAGATTCAGCCGGCCGCCGTCCACCCGCACGCGCAGCATGAAGTATTCGTCGTCCAGCTCGTGCGGCTCGAGCACGCCGGTCTTGCCGCCGTCGATCCCGGGCTTGCGCTGGGTGTACAGACCCCACCAACGCATCCGCCCGCGCAGGTCGTTGGGGTCGATCGAGGCGAAGCCGCGATGGGCGTAGACATTCTCGATGCGCGCGCGCACATTGAGGCCGTCGTCGTCCTTCTTGAACTGCTCGTTCCCATTCAGCGGCTCGTGATGGCCGAGGGCCCACTGACCCTCGCCGCGGTGGCGGGCGGGCTTACGGGCGCGGGGACCGCTGCCGGCGGTGTCGGTGGTGGCGGCCATGGGGAGCGTCCTCCGGGCGAAAAGTGGGGGACGCACGGGGGGCATCCGGCCGCACCCTCGCCGGACCGGCCGGGAGAGTCGTGGTGCCGGTGCGACCGCGCGCCCGGCAGGCAGGTGCTACGGGCGGGTCGTCAAGCCGGCGAACAGACGGCGCTGGACATGCGTCCGAGGTCGACGTGGAGTCGACCTACGAGAGCAATACCGGCGCGAGACATGTCGCAAAGATTGACATGGTGCCGGAAAGCCGTCCATCGGTGTCCGGGATACGAACGGCCATCCCACATGTCGAACATGCTTGCCCACATTGTGAGATGAACTGATCTTCGCCGTCGACCGCGGCATGGATCGTCGTCGCGGTTGGTTACGGTACGGGTGGTCGGATTCCGTTCCCCCGGACGGAACGCGGCCCACGCACCACAGTGGACGAGGAGCTGATGGGTATGCCAGGCGAGGTTCTGGGCGCGCCTCCGCGCAGAACGCGCTCGGTCTGCGCCGCCCCCAGCCCCGAACCGCCGGAGCCTCGTCGCGAGGAAGCGGTCGAGACCCTGCGATACGCCGTCAACGGCTTCCTCTCCGCGATCCGCGCCGACCGCGCCGGCCCGGAGGGGCCGATCGACGTCGATGCCGACGGTACAAGGTATCGACTGCTCGCGGCGCTCGCCGACGAGTTGGACCTGGACAACGAGCGGTTGGCCCGGGTACTCGGGCTCACCGCGCCCGCCGTGCGCGACCTGCTCGCGGTACACGGGCGCGAGGGGCTGGTCGAGGCGGTGCGCGCCGGGCGTGGGCGGGGCGGCTCGGTGGCTCGGCTGACCCCGGCCGGACGGCGCGAGTTGTACCGGCTCGACGCGCTGTTCCGGGAGAGTTGGGAGAGCGCGTTCGCCGATCTGCCGGCCGAGGAACTGCGGACCGCCGCCCGGGTGCTCAGCCGGCTCTCCGGCGCGCTGATGTCGAGCCGCTGACCAGCGCGGACCGCCGGGCGAATCGGGTTGAAGCAGCACCCGAACGAGGACCGGAATCACCCGGACGGCGACTTGGCGAATGCCAGGCTCTCGGCCGGATACCTTAAAGGGGTGGCAGCGGACTACCAACAACGACCTCGCCTGCGAGGGGCCGGTCGCATCCGGTTGCGGAGCGCACTGTGGCGGATACTCCGCGAGACGGTGATCTCCTGCTTCAACCACCGGGTGACCGGCCTGGCCGCCGAGGCCGGCTTCTTCATGCTGCTGTCGCTGCCGCCGCTGCTGCTCGGCCTGGCCGGCACCGTCGGCTATCTGCACGGCATGATCGGCGGCAGCACCGTCAACGACCTCAAGGCGGACATCGTCAAGGCCGCCGCCTCGGTGCTCTCGGACAAGAGCACCGAGCAGGTGGTGGTCCCGCTCGTCAACGACGTCTTCGACTCCGGCCGCGCGGACATCATCTCGGCCGGCTTCCTGATCGCGCTGTGGTCCGGCTCGCGCGCGCTCAACGTCTACGTCGACACCATCACGATCATGTACGGCCTCTCCGGCAAGCGCGGCATCGTGCGCACCCGGTTGTTGTCCTTCACCCTCTACGTGGTCGGGCTGCTGCTCGGGATGTTCCTGATCCCGCTCCTGGTGGCCGGGCCCGAACTGGTGGTCAAGGCCTTCCCGCACTTCGCCGGGACGGTGCACATCCTGTACTGGCCGGTCCTGGTGGTGCTTTCGGTGTGCTTCCTGACCTCGCTCTACCACGTGTCGGTACCGGTGCGGACGCCGTGGCGCGAGGACATACCCGGCGCGCTGGTCGCGCTCCTGCTGTGCATCCTCGGCAGCTTCCTGCTGCGCGTCTACCTCGCCACCACCATCGACGGGCCCACCGTCTACGGCTCGCTCGCGGCGCCGGTCGCGGTCATGGTGTGGATGTACTTCGCGGCCATGGCCGTATTGATCGGCGCCGCCGTCAACGCCGCGATCGACCAGGTCTGGCCGAGCCAGGAGACCGCGCAGGCGCGCGCGGAGCGGGACAAGGAGAAGGCCGCCGAGGAGATCGCCGCGGCCATGGAGCACCTGCGCTCGGGTCGGCACCGCGGCAACCCCGGCGACTGGACGCCCGCGTCGGGCGAGCACGACCCGATGGAGGACACCGTCATCCACGGCGAACTCCCGGACATCGCCGAGCCGCCGTCCGAGTTCCCGGAGCGCTGGGCGATCCACGCGCGCGATGCCAAGCGCGGCGACACCGGGGCGGTCAACGGCCGGGCCAACGGCGCGCGTCGCACCGGCGAGACACCCGCTCGGATGCCGTCGCGTCCGCCGCGCCCACCGGGGCCGCCGCCCACCAACGGGCAACCGCCGAGCCTGCACATGCCGGCCGGCCAGGAGTTGCCGGGGCTGCCCCTCGACGACACCGCGTGGCCGCCGCGGCCGAGTCGGCCGGTGGCCGGCGAGCAGGAACACGCTCGACGCGACCGGCCGTGATGGCCTAACATTTCCGGGTGGTCCTGCGCGGGTCACATGAAGCCGGAGGGCGCGGCGCAGGCCGCATGGAAAAGGTGGGAGGTGGATGTCGTGACCACGACCTCGATGACGGTCGCCCGGATGGGCTGGACCTCATTCCCCCTCTCCACCTCTCGGATCCGCACCGCGTAGCCGCGCCACGTCGTTCGTCGTGACGGCGCGCAGGTCGGCGGATCCGCCCCTCGAAGGGCCACCGGCTTGTCTTCCCAGCAGCACCACGATTCCTCTTCTTCCTCCTTCTCTTCCTCGTCGTCGTCCGCCGACGTCCTGGCCGCCTATGGCTGGGACGCCGAGCGGGACGGCGAGTTCACCCCCTACCGCGGGCACGGCCTGGTGCCCGGGCGGATCGCCCGGGTGGATCGTTCGTTGTGCGAGGTGGTCACCGCCGACGGCACCGTGCGGGCCGCGCACGGCGGCGGCGAACTGCCCTGCACCGGCGACTGGGCCGCGCTGGAGTTTCCCGACGACGGGCGCGAGGCGTTCGTCGCGGCCCTGTTGACCCGGCGCACCGCGCTGGTGCGCTCGCAGGCGTCCGGGCGCTCGGCGGGCCAGGTGCTCGCGGTCAACGTCGATCTGATCGGCGCGGTCGTCCCGTTGGACGTCGCACCGGACCTGGGCCGCCTGGAGCGGCTGCTCACGCTCGCGTGGGAGAGCGGCGCCCGGCCGCTGGTCGTGCTCACCAAGGCCGACCTCGCGACCGACGCCGAGGAACTGCGCGCCGACGTCGAGGCGGTGGCGATGGGCGTGGACGTACTGGTGGTCAGTGCGCATACCGGCGCGGGCCTGGACGTACTCGACGCCTACACCGCCGGGCAAACCGTCGCGCTGATCGGCACCTCCGGCGCGGGCAAGTCGACCCTGACCAACGCGCTCGCGGGCGCCGAGGTGACCTCGGTTCAGGCGGTGCGCGGCGACGGCAAGGGCCGGCACACCACCACGTGGCGCGAACTGGTGGCGCTGCCCAACGGCGGCGTGCTCGTGGACACTCCGGGGATGCGCGGGGTCGGCATGTACGACGTCGGCGACGGCCTGGACCGCACCTTCGCGGACATCGACGCGCTCGTCGCCGACTGCCGGTTCACCGACTGCACGCACGACAGTGAGCCCGGCTGCGCGGTGCTCGCCGCGATCGAGGCGGGCGACCTGCCGCAGCGCCGCCTGGACAGCTACCGCAAGCTGCTGCGCGAGGCGAGGTGGATGGCCTCCCGCGAGGACCACCGACTGCGCGCCGAGCGCGCCCGCCAATGGAAGGTGCTGCACAAGGAGATGCGCCGCTCACCCTCACCCAAGAAGTGAGCGATCGGTCGCGGGCGCGCCTGCGCCGGTGCCGGCGCCTGCCGGCGGATGCGGGTGCGGGCGGGCGCGCCTGCGACCGGTGAGCCGGCGCTGATGCCCGGGCCTGCGGGTGGGTGCCGGCGCGTGCTCGCGGCCGGGCCCGCCTGCGGGTGCACGTGCGCCTGCGACCGTTCGGGCTCGTGCCTGCGGGGCGGTGCCTGCGTACGGGCGAGTGCCCGCGCCTGCGAGGGCCCGGGCTCGCCTGCGGGCGGGTGCCTGCGACCGGTTGGCCGTGCCTGCGGGTCGGTGCCTGCGCTTGCGCCTGCGGGCGGGTGCCTGCGACCGGTGTGCCCGGTGCCCGCGCCGGCGGGTGCCTGCGACCGTCCGGGCCCGCGGCCACGGCAGGGTGCCGGTCCCTCCGGTCGCAGGCGGGGGCCGGCGCTCGTGGGTCGTTCTCTCGCCTGCGACTGTCCGGACTCGCGTCTGCGGGTGGGTGGTTGCGCCTGCGACCTGCGCGGCCGGGCCTACGGGTGTCGTCTGCACCTGCGACCGGTGGGCTGCGCCTGCGGGCGGGTGGCTGTGCCGGTGACCGGTGGGCTGTGCCCGTGTTTGCGTGGCGGTCAGGGGCGGCGTCGGTTTGTGGGGTGGGTGGGTGGTACCGGGTCGTGGCCGCCGTGGCCCGGGCGGCAGCGGAGTAGGCGGCGGGTGGTCAGGTAGGTGCCGCGGATTGCGCCGTGTCGGTGCAGTGCCTTTTTGGCGTAGGTCGAGCAGGTCGGCGTGAAGGTGCAGCACGGTGGGGTCTGCGGGCTGATCTCGGTGCGGTAGCGGTCGACCGCGGCGCCGAGGCGTCCGGCGGGCGAACCGCCGCGCGGGCGGAGCAGGCCGGTCAGCGCGATTCGGGCGAGGCGCAGCGAGAACAGGCTGATCAGGCAGAGGTCGCAGCCGCTGCTGTGACCGCCGCCTCCGCCCAGGCAACATCCGTCGCCGCCGGAGGTGCGCCCGCTGCCGATGGAGCCGCCGGACCCACCGGATCCGCCGCTTCCGCCTCCGGGGATCAGGCCGCCGGCGTCGTGCTTGCCGCCGCTTGCGCTGCCGGACCAACTGCGTCCGCTGCCGCCCCCGTTGCCGGCCCCGCCGCCCGACCCGCTACCGGAGAACACGCCGCCGGCCGCGTCGCCGCTCGCGGCTGCTTCGGTGAGGGCCTCGCCTGCGACGTCGGCCAAACCGTCGCGGTGTTCGTTGCGGCGGCGGCGTTCTTCCTCTTCCTGCTCGAGCTCCTGCTCGAGTCGGCGACGTCCGTCGTCGCTCGGTGCCGGGTCGGGTGGTGGCAGCGTCATGGTGGTGCTCCCCCGTATTGCGGATCTATGTTCGGGGGAATCTATCGGGGGCTCGTTCCCGTACAGGAGGCAACCGCATGGCCAAGGCACCCGCGTTCGATCCGGCCGATCCGCTGGGCATCGACGATCTGCTGGAGCCCGAGGACAAGGCGATTCGGGAGAGCGTGCGCCGGTTCTGCGCCGATCACGTCACGCCGTACGTGGCCGACTGGTTCGAGCGCGGCGAGTTGCCGGCGGTGCGCGAGGTGGCCCGCGGGCTGGGTGGGATCGGGGTGCTCGGGATGACCCTGGAGGGTTATGGCTGTGCCGGGACCAGCGCCGTGCAGTACGGGCTGGCCTGTCTGGAACTGGAGGCGTGCGACTCGGGGTTGCGCTCGCTGGTGTCGGTGCAGGGGTCGCTGGCGATGTACGCCATCCATCGGTTCGGCAGCGAGGAACAGCGGCTGACCTGGCTGCCGCGGCTCGCCGCCGGCGAGGCGCTCGGCTGCTACGGCCTGACCGAGCCCGACCACGGCTCGGACCCCGCGTCCATGCGTACCCACGCCAAGCGGGACGGCGCCGACTGGGTGCTGAACGGCCGCAAGATGTGGATCACCAACGGCTCGGTGGCCGACGTCGCGGTGATCTGGGCGCGCGCCGACGAGGGGGTGCGCGGCTTCGTGGTGCCCACCGACACCCCCGGCTTCGCGGCGACGGACATCAAGCACAAGATGTCCCTGCGCGCGTCGATCACCAGCGAGTTGACCCTGGACGAGGTACGCCTGCCGGCCGACGCCGTGCTGCCCGACGTGGTGGGCATGCGCGGGCCGCTGACGTGTCTGAGCGAGGCCCGGTACGGCATCGTCTGGGGCTCGGTCGGCGCGGCGCGGGCCTGTTTCGAGGCCGCGCTCGACTATGCGAAGACGCGCGAGCAGTTCGGCCGGCCGATCGCCGGCTTCCAGTTGACCCAGGCCAAACTCACCGACATGGCGGTGGAGATCGGCAAGGCGCACCTGCTCGCCCTGCATCTGGGGCGGCGCAAGGACGCGGGTACGGTACGGCCGGAACAGATCAGCTTCGGCAAGCTCAACAACGTCCGCGAGGCGATCGAGATCGCCCGTACCGCGCGTACCATCCTGGGCGCGAACGGCATCTCGCTGGAATATCCGGTGATCCGACACATGAACAACCTGGAGTCGGTGCTGACCTACGAGGGCACCTCCGAGATGCACACGCTGGTGATCGGCAAGGCGCTGACCGGACTGGACGCCTTCCGCTGACTCGGCCACCGCGCGCGCGACTATGCCGGGGCCTGTTCGTGCACGACGATCCGGATGGTCTTGCCCGCGCCGTTGGCCAACACGTCGATCCGGCCGCCGAGTTCGGCCACCATCAACTTCACGATCATCAGCCCCCGTCCGTCCTCCGCGTCCGGTCCGGTCTCGAGCAGCGCGTGCGGGCGGAACGGGTGGCCGTCGGCGACCTCCAACCGGATCTCGGCGCCGTCGCGCGCGGCGGTGATCCGGATCCGCTCGGTGTGGATCGCAGCGTGCCGGACCGCGTTGGAGGTCAGTTCGGTGGCGACCAGGAGCAGCGTGTCCTCGAGCTCCCCGGCCACCCCCCAGCCGCGTAACAGGTCGCGCAGCCGGTGTCGGACCTCGGGGACGCCGGCGACCGTGGGCGCGATCGTCCAGCGTACGAACACCGGGCCGGACCGGTGTTCGGGGTCGGGGTCGGGGTCGTGGTGGTGCTCCGTCGAGCCGCGCGGCTCGTGTCGAGCGCGGGCCCGGGCCCGCCCGACGGCGGTCACGGATGACTCGACGAGCGATACGCGACCAGGACGATCGGCGGTCGGGGCGGTTGTGGTGCGCGTGCGGGGGAGGGCATCCCGGAGTCCTTCGCTTCGTTCACACTGCGGTTCGCCGAGTCGGCGCCGTGGTCGGTGAACGTCCCGGCCACGGCACCGGTCGGCGTTCGCAGTGTGCGACGACGCGTCCCGATTACGGTGCGGTTTTCCGGGTGTGATCCGTAATGCTTCGGTAGGTGACACTTCATCTCGACTTTGCGTCCGCTTAGGACCCGGTTCGGACCCCGAATCAGTCGCCGGTCGAGCGGCGCAGTCGTTTGATCTCACCACGATGGTGCTTGTTGCGCAGCCGCCGCTCGCGCATCCCCCGCGTGGGCTTGGTGGGTCGTCGGGGCGGCGGGGGCGGTGCGGTCGCCTCGACCAGGATGTCGGCCAGTCGGCGGGCCGCGCTCTGCCGGTTCATCAGCTGGGAGCGCTGTTCGGAGGAGGCCACGGTGAGCACGCCGTCGACCAGACGCCCCTCCAGTCGGCGCAGCGCGCGTTCCTTGAGCACGTCGGGCAACACCGTGCTGGCGCCCAGGTCGAAGGACACCTCGGCGCGGCTGTCCGTGGTGTTCACCGACTGCCCGCCGGGTCCGGAGGAACGGGAGAACCGCCACGACAGCTCGGCGGCGGGTATCAGCACGCCGCGAATGTCGAGATCTGTCGTCATACGCACATGATCCCGCGTCGGACCGGCCCGGGTCGACCCGGTTTTCGAGGGTCTTGCCGGATGCTTTCCCGGCGCCGGGCGGCGAGGATCGTGGGATGAGTGCCGACATGAACACGGAAGAGACCCACACCCACGGTTCCTGGCCCTCGCCGATCACGGCCGAGCGGCTCGTGGAGGGGGCCGCCAGTCCCGGCGGGATCCGGGCCGACGGGGACGAGGTGTGGTGGTCGGAGGCCCGGCCGGCGGAGGGCGGGCGGATCCAACTGGTCCGGCTGCGGCCGGGCGGCCCGCCGCAGGACGTGCTGCCCGAGGGCTTCTCGGCGCGCACCCGGGTGCACGAGTACGGCGGGGCCGCCTGGACGGTGCGGGCCGGCGTATTGGTGTTCGCGAACTGGACGGATCAGCGGCTGTATCGGCTCGCCCCCGACGACCCGGCGCCGGTCGCGATCAGCGCCGAGCCGCAGGTCGAGGCGGGCCTGCGCTACGCCGACGCGACGATCGTGCCGGCCGGGCAGTGGGGGGCGGGGCAGTGGCTGGTCGCGGTGCGCGAGAGCCATGAGCCGGCCGCGGTCAAGGCGCACGGGGAGGCGGTCAACGAGATCGTCGCGCTGCCCCTGGACGGGTCGGGCGACGAGGTGGTCCTGGTCACCGGGCCGGACTTCGTCTCCTCGCCGCGCCCCGCCGCGGACGGCTCGGCGCTGGCCTGGACCCAGTGGTCGCACCCGGACATGCCGTGGGACGCGGCCGAGTTGATGGTCGCCGCGATCGAGGCGGGGCCGCGCCCGACCGGCGCGCAGGCGGTCGCGGGCGGCGGGCGCGAGTCGGTGGTCCAGCCCGAGTGGGGGCCCGACGGCGCGCTGTGGTTCGGCTCGGACCGCACCGGGTGGTGGAACCTGTACCGGGTCGGCGCGGGTGGCCAGGTGGAGGCGGTCGCGCCGATCGAGGCGGAGATCGGCGGCCCGCAGTGGGTCTTCGGCGAGCGCTTCTACACCTTCCTCGACGACGGCCGGATCGCCTGCTCGGTCAACACCGGCGGCTTCATCCACCTGGGCATCGTCGATCCGACCCGCCCCGAGCAGCCGCCGGCCCGGGTGGAGACCGGGCTGACCTGGCTGTCCGGACCGGCCGCGGTGCCCGGTGGGGTGCTGCTGATCGGCGGTGGGCCGGACGACGAGGACGCGCCGCGTCGGGTCCGCCTGGCGCCCGCCGGCGCGACCGCGTTGCAGATCGAACGGCTGCGCCCGGCACGGGACTTCGGCTTCGACGAGCGGTGGTTCAGCCCGCCGCGGGCGATCGAGTTCGAGTCCGCGGCCGGTCGTACCGCGCATGCGCTGCTGTATCTGCCCAGGAACCCGGACGTATGCGCCCCCGAGGGCGAGTTGCCGCCGCTGATCGTGTCCATTCACGGCGGGCCGACCGCACAGGCACCGGCGGTGCTCAGCCTGCGGACCCAATACTGGACCAGCCGGGGCTTCGCGGTCGCCGACGTCAACTACGGCGGCAGCACCGGTTACGGCCGGGAGTACCGCAACCTGCTCTACGACTCGTGGGGCATCGTCGACGTCGAGGACTGCACGGCGGTGGCCCGGCACCTGGCCGACACCGGTGTGGTGGACGGCACCAAGCTGGCGATCCGCGGCGGTTCGGCGGGCGGGTACACCACCCTGGCCGCGCTGGTGGGCAACGACGTGTTCACCGCCGGCGCCAGCCACTACGGCGTCGCCGACATCGCCGCGCTCGCGCAACACACGCACAAGTTCGAATCCCGCTACCTGGACCGCCTGGTCGGCCCCTACCCCGAGGCCGAGGCGGTCTACCGGGCCAGGTCGCCGATCAACCACACCGAGCACCTGTCCAGCCCGCTCGCGGTCTTCCAGGGCCTGGAGGACGAGGTGGTCCCGCCGGCCCAGGCCGAGCTGCTCGTGGCGGCCCTGAAGGAGAAGCAACTCCCGTACGTCTACCTGACCTTCGAGGGCGAGCAACACGGCTTCCGACGCGCGGAGAACATCATCCGCGCATTGGAGGCCGAACTCTGGTTCTACGGAAAGGTCTTCACCTTCACCCCGGCCGACCCCATCGAAACCCCACCGGGCGGGGGCTTCTGACCCCTATCCGAAGCGTCCGACCCGCGGCGTCCCGCCCGAAAGCTTCGGGAGGGGCGCCGCGTCGTCGTGTCGCGCGCCGGGCGGTCTTCGGCGATGCGGAGTGGGTCGATACCCTCTGTTCGCCGACTCGCCGATGAGAACCGGATCCTCGGGCTCGGCGGGCGACCGCCCGACAGGTTTCGGGCGGTTCACCACGGATAGCGTCGGCTCGAATCCGGTCGGTCGCGCGACCGGCGACAACCCATCCTCGAGAAAGCCGATCATGACGACCTTGCCCGAAGCGCCGTCCGTCGAAAAGCCCTCATCGGCTCCTTCGGCTCACGAGTCCCGGCCCGACTCCGAGGCCCCGGTTGCCGCTGCCCGCCACGCCGGTCGCACCCGCTTGTACGCGCTCGACGTGCTTCGGTTGTTCGCCGCCCTGGCCGTACTCTCGTTCCACTGGACCGCGGATGCCGGCGTTCCGCAGATTTGGGACGGCCGAACCCCGCAGCACCTCATTCCGAACATTGCCCGGGTCACCCAGTTCGGCTGGCTCGGTGTGGAACTGTTCTTCATCATCAGCGGCTTTGTGATCTGCATGAGTTCCTGGGGGCGGCACGCCGGCGACTTCGTGGTCTCCCGGGTAGTGCGTCTGTACCCGGCGTTCTGGGCGGCCATCCTGCTCACCGCCACGGTGTTGCACTTCGCCCCGCGGCTGGGCCGGCCGGCGGCGCGCGACGGTATCGACCTCAGGACCGTGCTGGTGAATCTCACCATGTTCGAGGGCAGGCTCGGCGTCAAGGACGTGGACGGCGTCTATTGGACGTTGTGGCTGGAACTGCAGTTCTATCTGTTGTTCGCGATCGTGGTGGCGATGGGGCTGACCTACCGCCGAGTGCTCGCCTTCTGCGGAATCTGGTTGGTCGTGGCGATGCTTGCGAGCGGCAGCGGGGCTCCGATCGTGGAAGAGCTCGCCATGATGCGTCAGGCACCGTACTTCGTCGCAGGAGTAACGATTTATCTGATGCATCGCTTCGGGCCGAATCTGTTGTTGTGGGCCATGGTCGGCTTTACCTGGCTGATGGCGATGGCCGACGTGCCCGGCCTGAAGAAGGTCTACGACGACGCGGTCGGACACCCGATGTCGACGGCGGCGGTGTCGGTGGCCATCACCCTGGCCTACGCGGTGGTCATCGCGGTGGCGCTGGGGTGCTTCGACTGGGTCCGCTGGAAGGGCCTGGCGGTGTTCGGGGCGCTGACCTACCCCCTCTACCTGATTCATCAGGAAGCCGGCTGGACGCTGATCCACTGGTTGCGTGACCGAGGGCTGGGGGACCGCACGGCCATCGGTGTGGCCCTGGTTGCCGCGCTGACCGTGGCGTGGTTGTTGCATCGTCTGGTCGAGCGTCCACTCGGTCGGATCATGAAGCGGGGCTTCGACAAGTCCCTCAAGAGCATGCGCGAGGCGTCCGATCCGATTCCGCGTTGAAGCCTGTTGCGGACGCCCGGCGGGTGGGCGTCCGCAACAGGCTTCAGGGTCCGCCTCGTTCACCCGCTCACGGGACGTCGGTGAGCGTGAGGGTTTGGATACGTCGCGTTGACATACCTCGATTCGCGGGGAAACACGTGGGGGTCAGGCTTCGACGGCAACGGGACGGTGGGGCCGATGGTCGAGGGCCGGGCGAGTCGGCTGTGTCGTTCGAGGGCGTCATACCGGACGTCGAGGTCGATCTCGGGATGTTCTCGGTGTGTGGGTGGCGGGAGGGTGGTCGTGGTGTCGGTCGGAAGTTTGTCGATGGGGCCAGGTTATTTTCTGTTCTGATTGCGCCCGCTTGCTTATTGACGGAGGGTCAGGGAAAGCTGACTTACCGTCAGGATGTAGAACTGTGACTGCGGTGACCGGCCAGGACCGACATCGACACGTTACGACCAGTAATGGGGTGGTACTCATGGGTGCTGGACTTCTGCTCCTCGGCGACTCCCGGCTGCCGGCCGGCGGTTACGCCCACTCGGGCGGTCTGGAGAGCGCCGTGTTGCGCGGCGAGGTGCACGACCTCGACACGCTCACCGAGTTCCTGCTCGGCAAGCTGTACTCCACCGGCGCGGTACAGGCGGCGTTCGCCGCCGTCGCGGCGCTGACCGCGGGTCCGTACACGCTGCCCGAACACGGGCCGTGGGCCGAACTGGACGCCGAACTCGACGCCAGGACCGCGTCCGCGCCCGCGCGGGCCGCCTCGCGGGCCCAGGGCCGGTCGTTGCGCCGGGTGGTCAAGGCGGCCTGGCCGACCGAGCCGTGGGCCGCGCTCGGGGTGTCCCCGCACCACGCGATCGTGCTCGGCGCGGCGGCCACGCGGGCGCGGTTGGACGCGCGCGAAGCCGGCGTGCTGGCCGCCACCAATGTGGTCAACGGTCCCGCGTCGGCGGCGGTGAAACTGCTCTCCCTCGACCCGATCTCGGTGACCGTGGTGCTCGCCGAGATGGCCGGGCACTGCGATCAGGTGGCCGAGGAGGCCGCCGACGCGGCCCGCACCGTGTGCGCCGACGGCGACTGGGACCGGCTGCCGTGCTGGTCCTCGGCGGGCCTGGACGTGTGCGCCGAACTGCGCGTCCACGAGGACGTCGTCCACTTCGCGTCTTGACCACGCCCCGGCGACGGTGGTGCGGGTTCGCGTGGCGGTGGTGGGGTGGCGGGGAACTGCCGTGGTTCGCACCGGAGTCGCGCACGGCCGCTCGGTGTCGACCGCGCCGCGCGGGTGTGTGCCGTTGGTGCCGCGTGAGATGTCCGTGCCGGGCTGCCGCCGCGGTGGTCCTGACCGGTGACGGTACGTCGGCCCGGCAGTGGGTGGATCCGCCGATCGCCGAGGGTGGTGCGCTCGACCGGTTACCGGGGTCGGTCGTGGTTGTTGCGCGGGCCACTTTCCATACCGCCGTGCGTGGGCCGAACCGGCGTCGGGCGCACGGCTGTTCGCCCGGGAGATGCTGGGCCTGGGGTGCGCCGGCAAACCCTGTGGCGACAATGGCGACCCGCTGGGACGTACCGGTGGCCGGCGCGCGGTGCTGCGCCGGCGGAGCGGATCCGGGCCCGCGGCGCCCCGTGCGGTGGCGGGTCAGGTTTCCAGGGCGATCAGTTCCGAACCGGCCGTGCCCAGCAGCAGGACGCCGCCCGCGCCGCCCGCCGGAGCCGCGGTCAGGTAGGTCGGGAGGGGGTGGGTCCAGCGGCGTCTGCCGGTGAGCGGGTCGAAGGCGTGCAAGACGTCGGTGCCGCCCGCGTACGCCGTACCGCCCACCAGTGCCACCGGACTGGGCACCCGCGCGCCGGTGGTCTGCCGCCAACGCTCCGCGCCGGTTTGCGCGTCGAGCGCGTACAACGTGCCGACATCGGTCGTGTAGACGAGGTTCTCCGCCACCACCGGCGCGGTCATGTCCGGGGTGCCCTGGAAGCGCCAGCGGATCTCGCCGTTCGCGATGTTCAGCGCGACCAGGGTGAACCCGGTGACCACGTAGACCAGATCGCGGATCACGCGTGGGGGACGGGTGATCGGTCCGGTGAGGTGGATGCTCCAGTTCGGCAGCGGCAGATTCTCCCGGATCGCGCTCACCGTGCCGTCGTTGTAGGTCAGGTAGAGGAAGTCGCCACCGGTCGCCACCGGAGCCGGCATCACCCCGCCGTGCGCCACCGAATCGGTCCACTGCCAGCGATGCGCGCCCTGTGCCATGTCGATGCCCACGACCCGGTTGTCCCGGGTGCCGACCACCAGGGACGAGCCGTAGAGCACCGGCGCGCCGAGGATCTGATCGCCGGCGTACTGCTGCCACTGGCGTTCGCCGCTGCCCGGGTCGAGCGCGCTGATCTGCCCGGCCACACAGGCCACGAACACGGCGGTCCCGGAGACCACGGGATCGGCCCACACCATCGATTCGGTGCGCGCGGTCCACAACGCGACGCCGGTCTCCGTACCGAGCGCCATCACCACGTTGTCCGTGGTCGTGCAGTAGGCGACGTTGTCGAACACCTGAAGGGTGGTCACCCGCCCGTCCACCGCGCGCCGCCACCGGGTCTTCGGCCGGCGCGGCCCGTCGTCGACGAGCCGGGCGAACGCGACCCCGGCCGAGGTCACGGTCGCCGCGGCCAGCGCCAGGCCGCCCGCGACGAACAGCCGCCGTCGGGTCGGCCCGCGTCCGGTCGGCGGGTCCTGCGCGCGGGCCTCTTGCGGTGTGTCGGCGGGCTCGTCGACCAGGGCGGGCGGCGGGACCAACACGGCGGGCCGGGGGGTGAGTACCCGGTCCAGGTCCGCCGCCGTCGGCCGCCGGCCGGGATCGGGGTCGAGGCAACGGCGCAGCAGCGGGTCCAGTTCGGCGGACGCGGTGCCGCCGCCGGCGAGGGTGATCAGCACGGCGAACGCGTACACGTCCGCCGAGGGATCGCCGCCGCCGTCCGCGTCGGAGCGGCCCGCGAAGCCGATCACCCGGGGGCCGTACGGGGTGAGCAGCACCTGGTCCGGACCCAGCCGCCCGTGCACGAGACCGATCGCGTGCACCCGGGCCAAGGCGTCCGCGATCCCCGCCGCGACCTCGCGCAGCGGCCCCGCCGCGAGCGGGCCGTCGTGGTCGAGCACCTCACCGAGCGTCCGCACCCCGGGCATCGCCCACGCCCCTCCGGGACCTGTCGACGTGCTTGCCGGAGAGCAGAGTAGGGCCTGCGCGGTGGCACGGGTAGAGCCCGGAAAAACGATCCGGAAACGGTTCTTCGACACGACACGACACGACGCGGACGCCTGGCCGCCCGAGGCGGCAGGGGCGAAAGGGGCGGAGGGCCGCCGTGGAACGGGCAACGAACCCGGCGACGGAACCCGGCAACGAAACCGGGCAACGGAAACAGGCGACGGAACCGGGCAAAAGAAAAGGAGGCGCCCGGCCAAAGGCGCCTCCTTCGCGAACCGCACAGCGTTTCGCGAGCAGGACGATCATAACCCGCCCGCGAGCCGCCCTCCGCCGGGCCCGACCACCGACCGCTCCTCGGCCTCGAGCCGCCGCCGGCGAGTCGTCGCCGTTGCGTGTCGAGCCGATCCCCCGTCGATGTCCCGCGCGTCGATGTGGTCTGATCAGTGGGCAATCGCACGTGGAGGTCAGCACCATGCCCGGCCGGGTCGAGAACGTTGCCCATGACATCGCGGACACGACCCTGTCGGGTCTGCTCGCCCGCCCCGCGCCCGGCGTGCCCGTTCGCGGCCTGCTGCTCGCGATCCACGGCGGCGGTTCGCGCGCGGCCTACTGGCATCGCGACAGTGCCGCCGAGGACTCACTCCTGCTGCTCGGCGCGGCGCTCGGCTGGACCGTGCTGGCGATCGACCGACCCGGCTACGGGGCATCCGCGGGACTGGCCCGGGAGCGGCAGGGGTTGGCCGCGCAGGCGGACACGTTGTTCGCGCTGCTCGACGCGCAGGCCGACCTGTCGGGCGACCCGTCCGAGGGATCCGGCCGGCCGCCGGTGTTCGTCGCGGCGCACTCGATGGGCGCGATCCTGGCGCTGCGGATGGCCGCCGACAAGCGTGGCCGGGACCTGCTGGGGCTCGCGGTCGGCGGCGTGCCGCTGCGGTACACCGCGGACCGGCTCGCCGAGTTCGCCGCCGTCCCCACCGACGGCGACTTCGTGCCCTCGACCGGCGGCGCCGCCCCGGACACCTTCTTCGGGCCGCCCGGATCCTACGATCCGGCGCTGCTCACCCGGGCGGGACGGGTGGTCGCGCCGGTGCCGATGGCCGAGTTCGTCGACGTACGGGAGAGCCCGCGGACCCTGCCGGGGGTGCTCGCGCGGGTGTCGGCGCCGGTGCACTGGACCGTCGCCGAGTTCGAACGCTCCCATCCGGCCGGGCCGGAAATCCTGGCCGAGGTCCCGGAGTTGCTCGCCGGGGCGGCTCGGGTGGAGACGCACACGCAGCGCGGCGTCGGCCACAACATCAGCCTGCACCACGCCGCGCGCGCCTATCACCTGCGCATCCTCTCCTTCGCCGAGGAGTGCCTGATCGGCCAGGGGCCGTAGCCGCGCCTCAGGACCCGGTCGGCCACGGTCGGTCGGGCAGGGTGAACCACACCACCTTGCCGGGCGGGAGCCGGTCGGCGCCCCAGCCGTGCGCCAGGCCGTCGATCATCCGCAACCCCCGGCCCGACTCCTCGTCCCAGTCGCCGATCCGGGCGATCGGCATCCGCGGCGACGAGTCGCGCACCTCCACCCGCAGCAGCGCCCCGTCGTGCAGCAGGGTCAGCGCGTGCCAGGCCCCGGGCCCGACGTGCACGAGGACGTTGGTCAGCAATTCGGTCAGCAACACCTCGGCCACGTCCACCAGTTCGGCCAGTCCCCAGTCGTGCAGGACCTTGCCGGTGGTGCGGCGGGCCCGGCCCACCGCGGGCGCCGAGGCGGCGAGCTGAACGCAATAGTGACGGACGTCCTCCGCCATCACCGGCATGTCGACCTCCGGACGTGCGGCAGGGGGTCGCCCGGACCCGGGTATGCACCCAGAGCGACCCGTGGACAACATTAAGTCATGCCCGGCATGGAGCGTGCCCGGTCGACAACGAGTGTGCAACTCCCACTCTTGGATCGTCGGGAAGTTTTCGGTAGTCGCCACACTTCCACCCGCAGTAGGGCACACTGTCCCCCGATCGGACGCGCCGACGTTCCGGTTCGGTGCGTGAACAGCGTGTAAGTGGAGGTGCGGCGTGGCCATGGCGCCCAATCCGACCGTTCGCCAGCGCAGGCTCGGGGCCGAGCTGCGCCGGCTGCGCGAAGTACGCGGCCTGAGTCTCGAGGACGTCGCCGTACGCCTGGAGTGCTCGGATTCCAAGGTCAGTCGGATCGAATTGGGGCGCAGCGGAGTGCGGCCGGTGGATCTGCGCATTCTCCTGGACCTCTACCAGGTCGCGGACGAACGTGAGCGCGACTCGCTGCTCACGCTGGCCCGCGAGGCCAAGAAGCGCGGCTGGTGGCACAGCTATTCGTCGATCCTGCCCAGCTCCTACGCCGAACTGCTCAGCCTGGAGGCCGAGTCCTCCGGGATGCGCGGATTCGAACTCTCGCTCATTCCGGGCCTGTTGCAGACGCCGGACTACGTCCGCGCGGTGATCGCGGCGGTCCGCGAGGACATGCCGCCGGACCAGGTGGACATGCTGGTGCGGGTGCGTCAGGAGCGGCAGGAGGTGCTGGACCGGGTCGGCTCGCAGGGCGAGTACACGTTTCGGCTCAGCGTGGTGATCTCGGAGTCGGTGCTGCGCACCGTGGTCGGTGGCCGCGAGACGATGCGGGCCCAGTTGGAACATTTGATGGCCGCTTCGGCCCGACCGCATGTGCGAATTCAGATTCTTCCGTTCTCCGCGGGCGCACACCCCGCGATCGAGGGTTCATTCGCGATCATCGGATTCCCCGCGCTTTCCGATCTGGATGTGGTCGTCCTCGACACGCATACGAGTAGCCTCTATCTGGAGGAACCCGAACACGTCAGTGTCTATGAGCGCATGTTTGAGGACATCCGCGCGTCGGCGCTGTCCTACGGGGAATCCTTGTCCATGATCGAGCTCACAGCAAAGGAATTGTCTTGAGCAACGCAAAGCAGGGTTCGAGTTTCCCATTCGATTCCCGGAGTATCACTGCGGATTCCCACTTCGACGGGAAAGTCGCAGGTCAGGGCGCCGGAACTGGTTACGCTTGGCGGCGGAGCACCTACAGTGGTGCGACCAGCAATTGCGTCGAGACCGCTCCCGTCGCGAGTGCGGTTCTGGTTCGCGACTCGAAGGTCGCGGCCGGTCCCGTGCTCGCTCTGGAAGCCGGTGCGTGGCAGACCTTTATCGGTGACATCGGCGCCTGAACCGGGTTCGGCGCCGATACCGAACGGTTGATTGTTCGTGTTCCTCACTCCCACGGGTGGGAATTAATCCCACGAAAGAGTGAATTCTCCAGATGATCGTCCCGGGTTCCCGTGCCCCGGGGCGCTCCCAAGACGCAACTCTCCGTCGCCGAGCCCTCACCACATCCCGTGTCCGACCGTCCGGCCCGCTCCGGCGGCGCGCCGGGATGGAAGAGTGGTGGGGTGCACATCTCGGTGCTTGGCCCGCTCCAAGCGTGGGACGACGACGGTCGATCCGTGACGATCGGCGGCGCGCGCCTGCGCGCGCTGCTGATCCGCCTCGCCCTGGACCCCGGCCGGCCGGTCTCCGCCGACCGGCTGATCGCCGCCGTGTGGGGCGACGAGCCACCCGCCGGGGCGGGCAACGCGCTGCAGTCGCTGATCTCGCGGCTGCGCCGGCAACTGCCCGCCGCGCTCGACTCGGGCCCGGCCGGCTACCGGCTCGGCGTGTGCCCCGAGGACGTGGACGCGCACGAGTTCGCCGCCCTGGCGGTCCGCGGGCGCCGGCAACTCGACGAACGTGACCCGGCCGGCGCCGCCGAGACGCTGGACCGCGCGCTCGCGCTGTGGCGGGGACCGGCGCTGGCCGACGCCGCCGACGCGCCGTTCGCGCTCGGCCCCGCCGCGCGCCTGGCCGAACAGCGGCTGGGCGCGATCGAGGACCGGGCCCAGGCACTGCTGGCACTGGGCCGCAGCCAGGGGCTGGCCGCCGAGCTGGAGCAGTTGACCCGCGAACACCCGCTGCGCGAGCGGCTGTACGGCCTGCTGATCCGCACGCTGCACGAGGAGGGCCGCCGGGCGGACGCGCTGACGTTGTATCAACACCTGCGCGAGCGGCTCGCGGACGAGCTGGGCATCGACCCCTCGCCCGACCTGGAGGCGGCCTATCTCGCGGTGCTGCGCGGCGGCGAGGCGGGCCCGGCGACCCCGACCGCCCGGCCCGCGCCGGCGCCCACGGTCGCCGCCGCGCCGCCGGTCGCCCCCCGCTCGACCCCGGGCAACCTGCCCTCCCGGTTGACCACGTTCGTCGGCCGCGAGGACGAGGTGGACCGGGTCGGCCGGCTCCTGGGCGAATCGCGCCTGGTCACCGTGGTGGGCCCGGGCGGCGCGGGCAAGACCCGACTGAGCACCGAGGCCGGCGCCCGACTGGCGGCCCGCGGGCAGGGCGTCGACGGCGGCGTCTGGTTCGTCGAACTGGCCCCGGTCCTGGACCCGTTGGACGTGCCGCAGGCCGTGCTCGGCGCGCTCGGCCGGCGCGAGGTGGGCGTGCTCGACTCGCATCTGCCCGCCTCCGGGCGCGATGTGGTCGAGCGGATCGTGGACCTGCTCGCCGGCCGGCCGAGCGTGTTGATCCTGGACAACTGCGAACACCTGATCGCCTCGGCCGCGGCCTTCGCCGGTCGGCTGCTCGTGCGCACCCCCACCCTGCGCATCCTGACCACCAGCCGCGAACCGCTCGGCATCGACGGCGAGATGTTGTGTCCGCTCGGCCCGCTGGCCCTGCCACCGGTCGGCACACGCGCCGCGAACGCGCTCGACTACGCGGCGGTGCGGCTGTTCGCCGATCGGGCCCGCGCGGTGCGCCCGGGCCTGGTGATCGACGACGCCACGATCGGCGCGGTCGGCGAGATCTGCCGGCGCCTGGACGGACAACCGCTGGCCATCGAACTCGCCGCCGCCCGCACCCGCTCGCTCACCCCCGCACAGATCGCCTCCCGGCTCGACGACCGGTTTCGGCTGCTGACCGGAGGCAGCCGGACCGCGCTGCCCAGGCACCAGACGCTGCGTGCGGTGGTCGAATGGAGCTGGGACCTGCTGGAGGACCGGGAGCGGGCGGCGCTGCGCCGGCTCTCGGTGTTCGCCGGGGGCACCACCCTGGAGGCCGCCGAAGCGGTGTTGCCGGACGGCGACTTCGCCGCCGCCGACGTGCTCGACCTGCTCGCCGGACTGGTGGACAAGTCGCTGGTGGAGGTGGTGGGCACGACCGAGACGCGCTACCGGCTCCTGGAGACGATCCAGGCCTACGCGAGCGAGCAGCTGGCCGAGGCGGGCGAGCACGCGGCGACCACGGCCCGGCACGTGCGCTGGTTCACCACCTTCGCCGAGGCGGCCGGCGCCCGGCTGCGCGGGCCCGGCCAGATCGACGCGATCACCGTGTTGACCATGGAGCACGACAACCTCGCGGTGGTGCTGCGGCACGCGGTCGACCACGAGGACGCGGACACCGCGATCCGGCTGATCGACGCGCTGTCCTGGTTCTGGGCGATGACCGGCAACCACGGCGAGGCGTACGCGTGGGGCAACGAGGGCCTCGCGCTGCCCGGCCCCGTGCCGCAGGACCGGCTCGCCGGCTCGCTCACCTTCCACGCGCTGCACGCGTTCTCGGCGGGGGAGCGCACCGCCGCCCTGCGGGCCTTCGCCCGGGCCCGGCTGATCATCCGCCGGGAGGACTTTGCCGAGATACCGGAACTGCCGATCTTCATGGCCATGTTGACCGCGGTGATGCGTGGCGACCATCGGGCCCTGGCCGACGCGCTGGTGGCGGCCGACACGCTCGGCGACCCGTGGACCCAGGCGCTGGTGCGGCTGATGCGCGGGCACTTCGCGGTCAACCTCGGTCACCCCGAGGACGCGGTGCACTACCTCACCGACGCGCGGGACCGGTTCGCCGCGATGGGCGATCGCTGGGGCCGCGGGTCGGCTATCGCGGGTCTGGCCGAACTGCTGATGTTCACCGCGGACTATCCCGGCGCGCTGGCCGCCGTCGACGAGGCGCTCGTGTTGCTGAACGAGTTGGGGGCCGAGGACGAGATCCCGCAACTGTTGGTCCGCCGCGGGATGATCCACGCCCGGGCCGGCGACATCGAGCAGGCCCGCGAGGCGATCGCGGGCATCGCCCGCCGGGCCGACCCGCACGGCACCTCCCTCGCCGACCTGCTCATCGAGCTGGGTCAAGCCGAACTCGCACGCCTGGTCGGGGACTTGGCCGAGGCCGAGCGGTACTACGCGCGGGCCCTGGTGGCATTGCCGCAGACCCGGCTGATGCCCCCGCAGTTGCTGTCCACGCTGCACGTCGGGCGGGCCCACGTGGCCTGCGGACTCGGTGACCCGCGGGCCGCGCGCGCCGCCTTGGCGCAGGCGCTCCCGCACGCCCTTGACAGCCAGGACATGCCGGTGCTGGCCGCCTGCTTCCAGGGCTTCGCGGCGTTGGCCGAGGCCACCGGCGAGTACGAGCGCGGCGCGATCCTGCTCGGCGCGGCGCACATGGTGCGCGGCCACCCCGACTTCGGCGACGTGGACGCCGACCGGGTCGCCCGGGAACTCGAAGCACACCTGGGCGCCGAGGAGTTCGCCCGCGCGGAGGCGGTCGGCGCAGCGCTCGGCCGGGCGGAGGCGCTCGCGCTGATCGGCGCGCACTTGCCCGCCGGCCCGACCCGGTGAGCGGGTCGGACGGCGGGCGCGGGATGGACGGTGGTCGATGGGTCAGACCCGGCGGTTGTACTGACGTAGCGTCAGCGGGATGAACACCAGCATCAGGCCCAGCGCCCACAGCAGCGCCACGGTGGCGTGCTGGGCCACCGGACCCCCGGTGAGCAACCCGCGCGAGGCGTTGGTGACCTCGGTGATCGGATTGACCTTGACCCACGCCTGCAACCAGCCCGGCAGGGTCGAGGTCTTGGCGAACAGGTTCGAGCCGAAGGTCAGCGGAAACATCATCAGGAACGAGACGCCCTGCACACTGCGCGGCTGCTTCATCGTCACCCCGAGCAGCGCCACCACCCAACAGAACGCGAAGGCGAAGACCAGCACCAGGCCGACCGCCGCGGCCACCGCGAACACGTTGGTGTGGAACCGGAAGCCGATGATCGTGCCGAAGATGAACACCGACGCGATCGCCACCAGGAAACGCAGCACATCGCCGAGCACGGTGCCCGCCAGCGGCGCGATCCGCGAGATCGGCAGGCTGCGGAAGCGGTCGAACACCCCCGTGGACATGTCGGTGCACAGTCCGACACCGGTGCCCACCGACGCGAACACCACGGTCTGCACCAGGATCCCGGGCAGGACGAACTGGAGATACTCGTGCGTGCTGCCCTCGATCGCGCCACCGAAGAGGTAGACGAACATCACGATGAACAGGATCGGTTGCAAAGTCAGATCGATCAGTTGCTCGCTCTGCTTCTTCAACTTCACCAGGCTGCGCCAGGTCAGGGTGAGGGTGTGGCGGACCAGGGCGCCGGGATCGCTCCCGCGCGCCGCGGGCGCGACCCGGTCGGGGCCCGGCGCGGAGGTGTGCTCGGACGGGCGGACGGTGGTGGTGGTCATCGGGAGGCTCCAAAGGCGTGGGCCAGGCGGGAAATGGTGAGCAGGACAAGGGCGAGCACGGGCATGACCCGGGTGCCGTAGTGGTCCGCGGGGCGTGTCACGCGGCCCGCTTGTCGTCGGCCGGCCCGTCGTCGCGCTCGGCCGCGTCCTGGCTGCGGTGCCCGGTCAGGGTCAGGAACACCTCGTCCAGGCTGGGCAACCGCAGGGCGAACTCGGTGGCCCGGATGCCCGCCTCGTCGAGCCGGCGGACCACCACCGGAAGCAGGTCCTCGTCGGCGACCGGCACGGTGATCTGCCCGCGCTCGCTCTCCAGGATCGGCTCGCGGCCGGTGAGTTCGCGCAGCAGCGCGACCGCGTCGGCCAGCCGGGTCGGATCGGCCGGGCGGATCTCCAGACTCTGCCCGCCGACCTGGCCCTTGAGCTGGTCGGAGGTGCCACTGGCGATCACCGAGCCGTGGTCGATCACCACGATGTCGCTCGCGAGTTGATCGGCCTCGTCCAGATACTGCGTGGTGAGCAGCACGGTCACGCCCTCGTCGCGGACCAGTTCGCGCAACATCTGCCACACGTCGCCCCGGCTGCGCGGGTCCAGGCCCGTGGTGGGCTCGTCCAGGTACAGGAACGCCGGCCGGCCGACCAGCGAGGCGGCCAGGTCCAGCCGGCGGCGCATCCCGCCCGAGTAGGTGTCCGGGGTGCGCCCGCCGGCCTCGGTCAGATCGAATCGGGCCAACAGTTCCCGGGCCCGCGCCTTGGCCTGGGCCCGCGGCAGGTCGAGCAGCCGGCCGAGCAGGAGCAGATTCTCGAAACCGGTCATCTCCTCGTCCACCGACGCGTACTGGCCGGTCAGCCCGATCTGCCGGCGCACGTCCTGCGCCTGGCGGACCGTGTCGAAGCCGCCCACCCGGGCGATGCCCGCGTCCGGCTTGATCAAGGTGGCCAGCACGCGCACCATCGTGGTCTTGCCCGCGCCGTTGGGACCCAGCAGACCCAGTACGGTGCCCGGCTCGGCCCGCAGGTCGACGCCGGCCAGCGCGGTGGTCGCGCCGTATCGCTTGACCAGGCCCTCGGTCTCGATCGCGTATGTCATGGGTTGCTCCCCGTCGGATGTCCGTCGTACGTGTGCCACGAGTTGCGCGCCCGGTGTTCGACCGGTGCTCGTCGTGCGTCGGAATCAGCCTCGCCGCACCCGCCGGCAGCACGCGCACACGCCGCCGGCACGGCCGGCACCGGGCCGGCCCCGGTGTGCCGGCCGGCATCGCCCTCGGCAGCGGTAATGTCCTGGCCCTGAGGGGGTCTTGCGGGCAGAACGAGGGAAGACCATCGGGAGCCGCAACCGGCTCGCGATAACTTCGAGGTACCTCGTTCACCGGCACCTCGGCGGTCGACGGTCGGCGCGGCCGTGGTGTCGGGTCGACCGGCAAGGGGCACACGCGACAGTGGGGGAGGCAGGGCGTTGGCGGCAGCCGTTCCGATTTCGCAAGCACCGGGTCCGGGAGTGCCCGCGCCGGGCACCGGCCGTTCGGCCAGGGTGTTCCTACCGCGTCGCATATCCGTGCGCCGGCTGATTCGAGTCGGCGGCACCACCCCGGGGCGCATGCTGGTGATCGGCGTCGCGCTGGTATTGATCAGCCTGCTGTCCGGATTGTTCGCGGTGTTCGCGGTGACCCAGCGCGCCGACGCGGCCAAGGCGGTGGCCCAGGGCAGCGAACCGCTGGGCCTCAAGACCCAGGAGATCTATCGAGCCCTCGCCGACGCCGACGCGACCGCCGCGGCCGGCCTGCTCGAAGGCGGCGTCGAATCGGCCGCCGTGCGCGAGAACTACCAGCGCTCCATCGACTCCGCCTCGCGCACCCTGATCGACGCCACCGCCGCCGGCGCGACCGGCGACGTCGCCGAGCAACTTCGGGTGATCGGCGTGCAACTGCCCGAATACGCGCGCCTGGTCGAGCGGGCCCGCGCGGAGACCCGGCAGGGCAACACGGTCGGCGCCGCCTATCTGCGCTCCGCCTCCCAGAACGTGATGCGGGCCAAGATCCTGCCCGCCGCCACCTCGCTGCACGACATGGCCGAGAAGCGGCTGGCCGCCGACCACCGCGACGCCACCTCGACCCCGTGGGTCCCGCTGACCCTGCTCCTGGTGAGCCTGGCCTCCTGCGGCGGCGCGCTGTGGTACTTCGCCCGGCGCACCCACCGGCGGATCAACATCGGGCTGCTGATCGCCGGGCTCGCCACCCTGGTGTCCATCGGGTGGTTGTGGATCGCCGCCGACACCTCGCGCGGCGACCTCGACCGCAGCCGCAGCGACGGCTGGGGACCGGTCGAAACCCTCGCCCAGGCCCGCATCCTGAGCCTGAAGGCGCGCGGCGACGAGAGCCTGACCCTGGTCATGCGCGGCAGCGACAACGGCACCTACGAGAAGCACTTCCAGGACATGTGGGGCCAATTGGCCGGCATCCTGCCCAAGGCCGAGCGGGTCACCCGCGGCGATCCGACCACGGTGGCCAAGGTCCGGGCCGCGCAGGCCGCCACCGCCGACTGGAAGAAGGCGCACGAGGAGGTGACCTCGCTCTACGAGAGCGGCCAGTTCGAGCAGGCCGTCGCCCGGGTGACCAAGGCCGACGGCGCCGCGCGGGTCGCCTTCACCCGGATCGACCAGGCCCTCGAGGCGGCGATCAGCGAAGACCAGGGCCACTTCCGCCGGGCCGTGGGCGACGGCCGGGGCGCGTTGAACAGCCTCGACATCGCCCTGGGCGTGCTGGCCCTGATCGCCGCCGCGGCAATCGTGGACGGTGTCCGGCGCGAGGTGGGGAGGTACAACCGACCATGACCACCCGCACCGCCTGGTCCACCCTGGCCTGCGCGCTCGTGCTGACCGTCGCCGGCTGCGGGGCCGGCGCGGCCGAACGCGGCGCCCGGCCGATCGAGCGGCCCCCGGCCGCCGTACCGAGCGCCCCCGGGCCGGACCCGTCCTGCCCGAACGTCACCGCGAGCCTGCGCCCGCCCGGCACCCTGCCCGCGCCCACCGAACTGCCCGCCGGCAGCACCATGGACACCCTGCGCAAGCGCGGCTTCCTGATCGCCGGCATCGACCAGAGCAGCTTCCCGTTCGGCTTCGTCGACCCCACGACCAACACGCTGCGCGGCTTCGACACGGACCTGCTGCGCGAGGTGGCCAAGGCGATCTTCGGCGACGCCGAGCCCAACCGCATCCACTTCCGGGTGGTGACCAACAACGACCGCGCCGCCGCCGTCGAGCGCGGCGACGTGGACATCGTCGCCGAGACCATGACGATCAACTGCGAACGCCGGACGAAAGTGGACTTCTCCTCCGTCTACTTCGAGGCCGGCCAGCGGCTGCTCGTGCAAAAGGACGGCGTCGCCGACCGCGCCGACTACCGCGGCGGCCTCGCCGCGCTGCCGCGCGGCATGCGGGTGTGCTCGGTGCCCGGATCCACCTCGATCGCCCTGCTGAGCGCCCGGGCGCCCCAGGTGAGCGTGGTCGAGGGGGACACCTGGGCGGGCTGCCTGGTACTGCTCCAGCAGGGCCGGGCGGACGCGGTCACCACCGACGACACGATCCTGGCCGGCCTCCAGGCCCAGGACCGGATCTTCACCGTCGTGGTCGGCGACAAGCTCACCTACGAGCCCTACGGCATGGCGATCGCCAAGGACCGCGCCGACTTCGTCCGGTTCGTCAACGCGGTACTCGAACAACTGCGGCACAACGGCCGGTGGAAGGAGCTCTACGACCAATACCTCGGCAAGTCGTTGGGCGACACCACCCCCGAACCGCCCGCCGCCCGCTATCGGGACAGTCCGTGAACCGAGCCCCCCGCGTGCTCGGCCGCGACGAGATCGACGAACTGATGGTCCGTCATGAAAGCGAGTACGACGGCGTCACCGCCGGCCTGATGGAACTGGAGAGCCATCCGGGCCGGCAACTGCTCGACGGCGGCACGCTGATCGGCCGCACCGCCGAACAGTGGGAGACCGGCCGACGGGCGATCACCCTGCTGTGGGGCCACCGCGAGGCATACGGCGCGGTCCTGGACCGGGCCCGCGAACTGCGCGCCCGCCGGGGCCGGCCGCTGCGCCCGGAGCTGGAGGAGCTGTCCTTCCTGCTGCTCGGCCGATCCGCCGAACTGGCCGCGCGCGACGTGCCGATCGGACAGCGCGGCCTGACCGACCCGGCGCTGCACGTACGCCGGCTCAGCCTGGCCGAACTGATCGAGGACATGGCGCCGGCCTGGCGCGAGGTGACCGCGGTCGTCGAGGCCGCCGACGCGGTGTGGACGCGCCTGGTGCCGACGCTGGACCGGGTGGACGCGGGGATCACCGAGGCCGAGGCCGGGATCGGCCGGCTCGGCGGTTTGGACGCGGTGCCGGAGCAGGCCGAGGCGCTGGCCGGGATCCGTCGCCGACTGGAGGCGGCCCGTACCCTGGTGGCGAGCGATCCGCTCGCGCTCGGCTCCGGCGATGATCGGCGCATCGGCACCGTGGATGTCGCCGACCTGGATGCGGAGCTGCGTCAAGTCGCGGATGCCGTACGGCATTTGACCGTCGTCCGGGGTCGCTTCCAGGAGCGGGTCGGGCGGCTGACCGCGATGCTCGACGAACTGGACTACCAGGAGGGCGACACGATCCGGCGCCGGGCGCACGTACAGACCCGGATCAGCGACAAACGGGTCCCGGAGGTGCCGTTGCGGGCGGCGTCGCTGCGCGAACGGATGGGCACGGTGACCGGGCTCGGCGGGCGCGGCGACTGGGTGCGCGTCTCGCGCGAGCTGAGCGCGCTGGAGAACGACGTGCTCGGCGCCCGCGACCGGCTCGCCGCGACCCGCGGACACATCGACGCGCCGCTGGCCCGGCGCGACGAACTGCGCGGCCTGCTGCAGTCCTACCGGGCGATGGCCGCGCGCGGCGGACGCGGCGAGGACCCGGTCCTGGAATCGTTGTACAGCGGCGCCAAGGAGATGTTGTGGCGAGCACCGTGTGAACTCGAAGTGGCGGTACGGGTGGTGATCCGCTATCAGAGCGCGGTGATCGCCGCGCTCGACGATGATCGTCCGGACGACGAGGGGGAACAGGGATGACCAAGTGCAATCGCCCACGTTGCCAGGGCGAGATCGACGACGGATATTGCACGGAGTGCGGGCAGGAACCGCTGGGCGCCGGCGCGACCGTGGCCGAACCCGCGCGGATCGGGACGTCCGGCGTCTCGGGCACCGCGGGCACCGCGGGTTCCTCGTCCGCGCGCAGCGTCTCCGGGCGCAGTTCGCGCCGCTCCGGCCGCACCGCCACCGCCCGGCGCCTGGGCGGCGGTCTGGTGGAGATGCCCACCGTGCCGCGCCGCGACCCGGAGACCGCGCTTGCGCTCGATCCGGTGGTCCCCGAGGAGCGGCGTTTCTGCCGCAAGTGCGAGCAGCCGGTCGGGCGCGGGCGCAACGGCCGGCCCGGCGTGGCCAACGGGTTCTGCCCGCGCGATCGCACGCCGTTCTCGTTCGCGCCCAAGCTCGAACGCGACGCCCTGGTCGGCCAGTATCGAATCATCGGCTGCCTGGCCCGCGGCGGCTTCGGCTGGGTCTACCTCGCCCAGGACACCGCCGCGCACAACATGTGGGTCGTGCTCAAGGGCCTGCTCGGCAGCGACGACGCCGACTCGCGCGACGCGGCGCTCGCCGAACAGCGCGTGCTCACCCAGATCCAGCACCCCAACATCGTGCACATCCAGACCGTGGTCACCCACCCGGACCCGCTCACCGGCCAGGACGAGACCTACCTGGTGATGGAGTACGTCGGCGGCCTGTCGCTGATGGACCGGCTCAAGTCGCTGCGCGAGAGCGACGCCAAGGCCGTACTGCCGGTCGAGCAGGTGCTCGCCTACGCGATCGACATCCTGCCCGCGTTCGGCTACCTGCACCAACAGAACCTGGTCTACTGCGACTTCAAACCGGACAACGTGATCCAGACCGAGGACCAGCTCAAGCTGATCGACCTCGGCGCGGTCACCGACCAGGCCCGGCCGGGCCGGTTCACCTACGGCACGGTCGGCTACCAGGCGCCGGAGATCGAGACCGTGCGGGCCGAACCGTCGGTGGAATCCGACCTGTTCACCGTCGGTCGCACGATGGCGGTGCTCAGCTTCTACTTCGCCGGCTACACCCGCAAGTACAAGGCCGCGCTGCCGCCGGTGGCCGAGGTGCCGCTGTTTGCCGAGTTCGAGTCCTACCACCGGCTGCTGCTCCGGGCCACCCACCCCGACCCGGACCAACGTTTCGCCTCGGCCGCGGACATGGCCGAGCAGTGCCAGGCGGTGCTGCGCGAGGTGGTCGCACTGCGCACCGGCGAGCCGCGGCCGGGGGTGTCCGGCCTGTTCGGTCCGGAGACCCGGGTGGTGCACACGGAGGTGGCCGCGCGCAACACCGAGCCCGGGCTGCTCGCGCCCGCGCCCGATCCCGCGGTGATCGCGGGCGCGTTGCCGGTGCCGAAGGTGGACGCCGCCGACCCGGCCGCGAACCTGCTGGCCACGGTCGCCACCACCGACCCCGACGAACTGCTCGCCGCGCTCGCCGCGGCCGGCATCTCCTCGGCCGAGGGCACCCTGCGCCTGGTGCGGATGTGCATCGAGCAGGGCGACGTGGTGCGCGCCCGCGCGTTCCTGGCCGACATCGACGCCGACGACTGGCGACTGCCCTGGTTCGAGGGCCTGGCCGCGCTGTCCGATCGGGATCTGCCGCGCGCCCACGAGTGCTTCGACGGGGTACGCGCGGCGCTGCCCGGCGAGCCCGCGCCGCGGCTCGCACTGGGCGCCACCCGCGAACTGATGGGCCGCCATCTCGAGGCCGCCGCCGAGTATCGCGGCGTCTGGGCGACCGACCACGCCTACGTCTCGGCGGCCTTCGGACTGGCCCGCTGCCTGCTGGTGGGCGGCGACCGGTCGGGCGCGGTGCGCACCCTGGAGAGCGTGCCGGACACCTCGGCCAACCATGTCGCGGCGCAGACCGCGGCGTTGCGCACCCGGATCGGCGGCCGGGCCGCGGCCGAGGAACTGGGCCCGGACCTGATCGCCGGGTCGGATCGGCTGGTCGCGCTGCGGCTCGAGGGCGAGGCGCACGACCGGCTGGCCGTCGAGCTGTTGGAGACGGCGTTGGAATGGGTGAAGGCGGGCGCGAAGGGTGGGAATTCGGGCACCGGCGACGCGGGTGGAACCGCGAAGGTGCTCGGGAGCGAGTTGAAGGAAAAGCCTCTGCGGTTCGCCCTGGAAAAGTGTTACCGCGATCTGGCCCGGCACGTGACGACGCATGCGGAGCGCATCGTGCTCGTCGACCGGGCGAACGAGGTACGACCGTGGACGTGGGTGTGATCAGAGTGGCTGGATATGGACGACTGGACGCGACCGGGCCCGGGGGCGCCCCGGACGGGGGCGGGACCGCCCCGCCCGAGGTGCCCGCGACGGCCGTCCCCGGAGCGTGTCCGTCGTGCGGTCTCCCCGGCGACGCCGACGATCGGTGGTGCGAGTCCTGTGGCTACGACCTGGACATCCCGGTACCGCCGGTGGCCGAACGCCCGCCGCCGAGGCGCGTGGTGACCCCCAGCGGGCACGGCCCGGTGTGCTCGGCGTGCGGCACCGCGACGATCGGCTCGGACGGCTGGTGCGAGGCGTGCGGGCGGCCGTTCAATCCGCGCGATCACGTGGAGAGCGACCTGGGGTTGGTCGCGATGGTCAGCAACCGGGGCCTGCGACACCGCCGCAACGAGGACTCCGCGGCGCTGCGCGTGTTGCGCATGCCCGACGGCAGCGACCACGTGGTGGCGGTGGTGTGCGACGGGGTGTCCTCCTCGCCGCGCCCCGACGAGGCGTCCGCGACCGCGGCGGAGACCGCGTGCGCGACGATGGCGGCCACCCTGGTCGAGGGTTGCGGGCCGGCCAAGGCGACCAGCGCCGGGGTCGCCGCCGCGGCCAGCGCGGTGGCCCGGATGCCCGGCGCCGAGGACGAGGGCAACGCGCCCGCCTGCACGCTGGTCTCGGCGATCATGACGCCCGGCGAGATCACCGTGGGCTGGGTCGGCGACAGCCGCGCCTACTGGCTGGCCGATCCGGACAGCGGGGCGGACGATCCGGCCGACGGCGACGACACGCTGCCCGGTACGAGCACGCTGCCACGTGGGGCGGCGGGCGAGCCGTACGGGCCCGACGACGACCCGGCCGAGATCCGGCGCACCCCCTCCGCGCTGCTGACCGAGGACGACTCGTGGGCGACCCGGATGATCGCGCTCGGCGCGATGAGCGAGGCCGAGGCGTACGCGGACCGGCGCGCGCACGCGATCGTGTCCTGGCTGGGCGCCGACGCGGGGGAGGTACGGCCCAGGGTGACCAGCCTGCGTCCGTCCGGACCCGGTGTCCTGCTGCTGTGCAGCGACGGGTTGTGGAACTACCTCTCGGTCGCGCCGACGTTGGCCGCGATGGTGCTACCGGACGCGTTGGACCAGCCGTTGGCCGCCGCGCGCCGGCTGACCGGCTTCGCGCTCGACCACGGCGGGGCGGACAACATCACCGTCGCACTGATCCCGTACCACCCGCCCGGGGATCCGGTGCGCGGACCCGACCACGATTGACCCGGACCCGAAGGAGTCGGATTCATGTCAGGCGCCCCCGAATTCACCATCGAGATCAACCAGAACGCCTATCTGCCGATGGGCGGCCACGAGGTCCACGCCGTCGCCCACATCAAGGCGTCCGGGCCGCCCACCGGCGTGCCGTCGGGTGCCCGGGGCGCCGAGGTGATCATGGTCGACAGCTCGGGCTCGATGGACTTCCCCTCCACCAAGCTCAAGGCCGCCAAGCAGGCCACCAAGGCCGCGATCGACACGCTGCGCGACGGCACGTTGTTCGCGGTGGTCGCCGGGACCGGCATGGCGTCGATGGTGTACCCGTTCGGGGAGAGCCTGGTCCCGGCCGACGAGCGCACCCGCAAGGAGGCCAAGCGTGAGGTGGACAAGCTCCGCGCGCGCGGCGGTACCGCGATGGGGCAGTGGTTGCTGATGGCCCGCCGGCTGCTGGAACCGCACCGGGACGCGATCCGGCACGCGATCCTGCTCACCGACGGCAAGAACGAGAGCGAGCGCGAGCAGGACCTGACCGAGGCGATCGCCTACTGCGAGGGCATGTTCGTCTGCGACTGTCGCGGTATCGGCCTGGACTGGCGGGTGGAGGAGGTACGCAAGATCTCCACCGCGTTGCTCGGCGACATCGGCCTGGTCAGCGAACCGGCCGACCTGGTCGCCGACTTCACCACGATGATGGAGAACGCGATGGGCAAGTCGGTGGCCGACGTGGCCCTTCGGGTGCGCACCATCAGCAACGCCCGGGTGAAGTACGTCAAGCAGACATACCCGGTGATCGACGACCTCACCGCCCGGCGCACCGACGTCGGACCGAACGTGGGGGACTACCCGACCGGCTCGTGGGGCGGCGAGAGCAAGCACTACCACGTATGCCTGGAGGTCGAGCCGGACGAGGTCAACCCGGGCGGCCGGCGCCGCCCGTGTCAGATCTCGGTGGTGCTTCCGGACGGTGCGGGCGGCCTGGAACTGGCCAAGGCCGGTGTGTTCGCGCAGTGGACCGACGACGAGGAACTCTCCACCCGGATCAACGGCGAGGTGGCCAAGGTCACCGGCCGGGAGAAGCTGGCCAACGCGGTCCAGGAGGGCCTCCAGGCCCGCAAGGACGGCGACGAGACCACCGCGACCGCGCGGCTGGTCAGTGCCCTGCGGCTCGCCGACGAGGCAGGCGACGAGCACACCGCGAAGTTGCTCCGCCGGGTGGTGGAGGTCGAGGCGGACGGCACCAGCCGACTGCGCAACGACGACGAGGGCATGATGATCATCGACGTCGAGTCGCACAAGACCGCCCGGGTGGGACCGCGCACCGAGGGCTGAGTCCGGGCCGGGACCGGGGAGTTCGTGCGAGGCAGGCGTCGGGTTGGGTACGGGAGAGGAAGGAGGTCCGCTCATGCAGATCTGTCCGGTCGGTCACCAGTCCACCGCCGCGGACTATTGCGACGAGTGCGGGCGCACGATGCCCGGCGCGGGAGATCCGCCGCCCGACGGCCTCGTCGGGTCGGACCCGACGGGGGCGCCGCCGCTCGGGGAGGTACTGATCTGCCGGTTCTGCGCGACCGAGTACACGGCGGACGACCAGTTCTGCGAGGGCTGCGGACACGAGAACCCCCAGCCGGGGGGGCCGGTCGGCGGACCGCCCGAGGTCGAGCCCAAGATCGTCGAGCACGACCCGATCATTGGTACGTTGCCGCCCGAATCGGACACCCGTACGTCGTGGACGGCGCGGGTGATCCCCGACCACGACTACTTCCTGCGCGTCCTGGAATGGGACGGCCCGGATGCGCAGAACATGCGCTTCCCGCACGAACAGGAGCCGTGGACGCTGGAGTTGACCGGCGAGTCGATGCGCGTCGGCCGGCGCAACTCCAGCACCACCTCGGCGCCGCCGGAGATCCCGATCGGCGACCCGGGTGTCTCCCGCAGGCACGCGATGTTGCTGCGCTGCGGTGACGGCACCTGGGAGGTGATGGACCTGGGCTCGGCCAACGGCACCACGATCAACTCCGGCTACGACCGGGTCGGCCGGGACCCGGTACACCTCAAGGACGGCGACCGAGTCCACGTCGGCGCGTGGACGACGCTGGAAATCCGCCGGGTCGACGGGTAGCCGACCGGGCGCGGTTGCGTTGCACTTGGCTCGGGAGGGTGTACCCGCCCGCTCCACCCGTTGCGTTCATCCCGATGGCTGCGGCTTTAGAGGCTGCGGGGCGGCCCGATCCGGCCCCGCGGCCCGGGCGCGTCAGTGCCCACGCCCATGGCCGCCCCCTACGCCGCAGTGGCCACCCCCGGGGCCAGTGCCGTCAGGATGGGGGTCGGGTCGGCCTTGGCTTCGGCTGCGGTCAGTCGGGCGGTTACCCGACCCGTGGACAGCACCGTCAAATGGTCCGCGATGCCCTGGACGAAGCCCAGTTGGGGGGCGGCGACCAGGATGGTCAGGCCCTCGTCGGCGAGGGTGGTGATCAGGGTACGGATCTGTTCGGCGATCACCGGGGACAGGCCCTCGGTGGGCTCGTCGAGCAGGACCAGGCGTGGGCCGCCGAGCAGGGCTCGGGCGATGGCGAGCATCTGCTGCTCGCCGCCGGAGAGTTGGGACCCTCGGTTGCCCGCTCGCTCGCCCAGCCGGGGGAGCAGCTCCAGGATCCGAGCCGGTGTCCAGGCGGCGTGTTTGCGGTGGGCCAGGCGCAGGTGCTCGGCCACGGTCAGGCTCGCGAACACCCGCCGGCCCTGCGGGACCAGACCGATGCCCGCGTGCGAGACGCGGTGCGCCGGGCGCCCGGCCAGGTCCTTCCCGGCCAGCACCACCCGGCCGCCGGCGGGCCTGAGCAGGCCCGCGACGGTGTGGATCAGGGTGGTCTTGCCCGCCCCGTTGGCGCCCAGGAGCGCGTGTACGGTGCCCTCGGGGACGCTCAGGTCGACCCCGTGCAGCACCGAGCCGCCCTGGTAACCCGCCGTCAGTTCGCCGATCTCCAGCACGATTCAGCCCACTTCCTGGTGCTCGGGCTCGGACGCGCCCAGATACGTGTCGCGTACCGCCTGGTTCGCCGCGATCTCGTCCGGCGTACCGGTGGCAAGCAGTTGCCCGGACGCCAACACCGTCACGGTGTCGGTGACCTCGCGCACCAGCGCGAAGTTGTGTTCGACCAGGACCATGGTCACCTCGGCCGGCAGCGCCTTCAGTACGACGGCCAGCCGCTCGATGTCGGTGTCGGTCAGCCCCGCGGCCGGCTCGTCCAGGAGCAGCAGCTCGGGATGTCCCGCGAGGGCCATCGCGATGTCCAGCAACCGCCGCGACCCGTGCGAGAGTTCGCCGGCGATCTCGTCGGCCCGGTCGGTCAGCCCGACCGTCTCCAGGTGCGCCGAGGCCTCGCCCGCGAGAGCCCGATAGCGGGCCGGGCGCCAGGCGGTGCCGCGGACTCGGGCATGCCGCCAGGCGGCCAGCGTCACGTTGTCCAGGACGGACAACGACGGCACCACCGCGGGCTGTTGGAACGCGCGCGCGATGCCGAGCCGGGAGCGCCGGGCGGGCGCCAGATGGGTGATGTCGCGCCCGGCGAAGACGATGTTGCCCGAGGTCACCGGGGTCGCCCCGGCGATCATCCCGAGCACGGTCGACTTGCCCGCGCCGTTGGGCCCGAGCAGCGCGTGCCGGGCGCCGTGCCGCACGGTCAGGTCGAGCCCGTCCACCGCCGCGAGCGCGCCGTAGCGGCGGGTCAGCCCGGTGATGGTGAGCAGCGCCTCCGGATCGGCGGCGGGCGCTTGCGTCGGCGTGGCCGACTTCGTCCCGGCCGGCTTCGCCCCGGCTCCTTCGTCCGGTCGCAGCACCCGCCCGAGCCCGCGCCACGCGGCGCGCGGACCGCCCGCGACCACGCCGGCGAGCCCGTTGGGCAGCGTGTACACCGCGATCAGGAACAACACGCCGAGCAGCAGTGGCCCGTGCCCGGGCCAGGGGCCGGAGAGCCAGTCCCGGGTGAACACGATCAGCGCCGCGCCGATCATCGCGCCGACCAGCGACGCGCCGCCGCCGATCACCACCGCGAGCAGCACGAGGGAGGACGTGTCGAAGCCGATGTGCGCGGGCGAGATGTAGCGCTGCACCGCGATCAGCAGCGCGCCCGCGACGCCCGCGATCGCCCCCACGCCGATGTAGGTGACGGTCAGATAGCGGGTCACCGGATGTCCGGTCGCCCGCATCCGGGTCTCGTTCTCGCGCGTCCCGTCGAGCAGCAGACCGGACGGCGAGCGCAACACCAGGGCGGTCAGCGCGAGCACCACCAGGGTGGTGATCAGCACGTACCAGTAGGTGTCCACGTCGTCGGCGAGATCGCCCATGCCCCAGAACGGCTCGATCGGCGGGACGCCGGACTTGCCGTCGGTGCCGCCGGTGACCGACTTCCACTTCTCCGCGGCGGTGCGCACCAGTTCGCCGATCGCCAGCGTGATCATCAAGACCGTGACGCCGCGCGTGCGGACCACGATCGGTGACACGACCGCGTTGAACAGGGCGCCGGCGGCGGCCGCGACCAGGGTGTGCACGAGGCCGATCCGCATGCCGTGATCGGCCAGGATCGCCGCCGTGTAGCCGCCGACCGCGTACGGTGCGACCTGCCCGAGCGAGGGCAGCCCGGCGCCGCCGCCGAGCACCGCGACGCTGGCCGCGAGCAGGCCCAGGGACAACGCCTGGGACAGCAGGATGACGGTGAACAGGCCGACCAGGTAGGGCGCCGCGAACAACCACACGATCGCGGCGACGGCCAGGATGCGACCCGCCAGGATCGCGCGCGGCGAGCGCAGCGCGGTGCGGGCGCGCAGGGCGGCGGTGCGCGCGCGCAGGGCGAGGGTGGTCATACTCGGCTCCCCGTCGGGCCGAACCGCGCGGTGCGCAGGATCAGCATCACGGCCATCGTGGCGTACATCAGATACGGCGCGAAGTCGGGCATCAGCACGACCCCGAGGGTCTGTACCTCGCCGACCAGGATCGCGGCGAGCAGCGCGCCGCCGACCGAGCCGAGGCCGCCGATCACCACGACAAGCAGGGACTGCAACAACACGGTGTTGGCGACCGACGTGGACGGGCCGATGATCGGCGCGCCCAGGCCGCCCGCGAGGCCGGCCAGCGCGCCGGCGGCGATCAGGACACCCGAGCGCACCCGGGCCGGCGAGATGCCGCCGGCCGCGAGCATCTCGGGGTCGTCCACCGACGCGCGCACCGCCGCGCCGATGCGGGTGCGGGCCATCAGGTACCAGCCGCCGACGCCGAGCACGATCGCCACCACGATGAACGCGAGCCGGTAGCCCGGGTAGTTGTGGCCGAGCAGCGACACCGGCTTCTCCAGCGCACCGGGCACCGAGACCTGCGGGTCGTTCTTGCCGAACACGGTCATCAGCAGATCGCCGCCGACCAGGGCCACCCCGAAGGTCAACATCGCCTGCGCCAGGTGTCCTCGGCCGGCGATCGGCGCGGTCAACACCGCGAGCACCCCACCACCGGCCGCGCCCGCCGCGATGCCCGCGAGGACCGCGAGCGCCAGGCCCACCCAGGACCCGTCGGCGACCTCGGTCGCGGTGTAGGCGGCGAACGCGTAGAGCGTGCCGTGCGCCAGGTTGAGGACTCCGCCCGAGCCGAAGGCCAGAGTCAGGCCCGCGGCCACGACGAACAGCAGCAGCCCGTAGGCCACACCGTCCACGGCCGGGATGAAATTGTCGTCGAACCAGCCCACGGCACGCTCCCTTTCGCTCCGAGTCCGCCGCTAGCCGAGCGTGCCGAGTTCGCGGACCATGACGTTGCTCAGCGCGGTGCCGTCCTGGCGCACCTCACGCAGGTACCACTTCTGCACCGGGGCGTGCGTGGTCGGGTTGAACTCCCAGGGCCCGCGCGGGCTGTCCACCTTGCCGGTCTTGGCGATGGCGGCGT
Source organism: Embleya sp. AB8 (assembly GCF_049739465.1). Taxonomy (NCBI): domain Bacteria; kingdom Bacillati; phylum Actinomycetota; class Actinomycetes; order Kitasatosporales; family Streptomycetaceae; genus Embleya; species Embleya sp. AB8. Next base: position 28,358 of record NZ_JBMHHY010000041.1, on the reverse strand, counting down.
TGACCGCCTCCGGGGTGACCTTGTCGCCCGCGGCGGCGATCGCCTTGTCCAGCACGGCGGCGGCGTCGAACATGGTCGCGGACATCATCGTCGGCAGGGATTGGTACTTCGCCTGGTAGGCGGCGACGAACGCGCGGTTGGCCGGCGCGTCCAGCGTGGGCGTGTAGTTGAGCGAGGTGAACACGCCCTTGGCCGCCTCACCCTCGCTGTCGAGCACCGCGCCCTCGGTCAGGAAGCCCGCCGCGTAGAGCGGGATGTCCTTGATGTCGGACTGCTTGTACTGCTTGACGAAGTTCACCGCCGCGGTGCCCGCGTAGAACGTGTAGACCGCCTTGGCACCGGAGTTCTTGATCTCGGTGAAGTACGGCTGGAAGTTGGTGGTCGCCGGGAACGGGGTCCACTTGGTCTTGCCGTCCGGGTTCGCCAGCTTGCCGCCGAGCTGGTCGAACGTCTTGGTGAAGCCGCCCAGCTGGTCGTAACCACCCTGGTAGTCCGGGCCGATCGCGTAGACCGGGCCCTGCACGGCCTCCTTGATGTACGGCGCCGCCGCCACGCCCGGCTCCTCGGAGAGGTAGCTGGTGTGCCACACGTAGTCCAGCGGGTCGATCTTGCCGGGGCGACCGACGGCGCCGATCATCGGCACCTTGGCGTCGGTGACCTGGCGCACGTTCGCCGCCAACGAGGCCGCGTTGGACAGGCCGACCACCGCGGTGACCTTGTCCTGCTTGATCAGCTTGGTCACCGAGGGCACCGAGGTCGGCGGGCCGTCGCCCTCGTCGGTGATCACCAGTTCGACCTTGTGCCCACCGAGCTTGCCGTCGTGCTGGTCCAGGTAGCTCTGGAAGCCGTTCTTCAGGTCCGGGCCGAGCGCGGCGTAGACGCCGGTCAGCGGGATCGTCAGGCCGATCTTGAGCGTGCCCGAGGACGAGCCGCCCTTCTTGTCGTCCGCCGCGCTGCCGCTGCACGCGGCGGTGAAGGTGAGCGCGCCGGCCAGCAGGCCGGCCGCGCCGATGCGGAACGAGCGTCGGGATATGGGACTTGCCGGGGTCATGTCGTGCTCCAGGGTCGGTACGGGGGGTACAGCTGTCGGGCAGTCGAAATGGGCCGCGTCGGGAGGGACACGAGCCGCGTCGGTCAGCCCAGCGCGCCGCGTTGTACGTGCAGGAAACGCTCGCGGGCGGCGGGGGTCAGCGCCGGGCCGACCTGGTTGATCAGCTCGGCCATCTCGAACGAGACCTGACCGATGTCGCACTCGCGCGAGGCCAACACCAACAGCGAGGCGCCGTCGCTGACCTGCATGGAGAACATGAACGCGCCGTTCATCTCGGTCAGGTTGCTGGCCACCGGGTCGGTGCCGAACAGGCGAGCGGCGCCCGCGAGCAGGCTGACCAGGCCGGACGCGACCGCGCCGAGCTGGTCGGCGCGGTCCTGCGGCAGCGAGCTGGTGTTGGCCACCACGAGACCGTCCGCGGACACCGCGACGGCGTGCAGCACCTCGGGCACCCGGGTGGCGAAATCGTTGAGCAGCCAGCTGAGATCGGCTGCGGAGGGGTGGGTCACGATCTCTCCTTGGGATCCGGTTCGCCGCCGTCGGGACGGGGCGAGGGGGCGCGGCGGGCCCGGCTGTGCCCGATGCCCTGCGCGAAGGCGGACATCGCCGCGGACACCTGGCGGGCGTCGCGACGGTCCGGCGTGGTGTTCGCCCGGGCGGGCGTCCCGGGGGAGCCGACCAGCGGTGCGGCGGGCGCCGGCGGTGTGCCCGGATGCACGGTCGGGGTGTCCCGGCGGACCCGCAGCGGCAGGCCCGTGTTGGTGGTGCGACCCTCCTCCGGCGCCGACTCCGCACCCGAGCGCGTCGGCAACGGTTGTGCCGGGCGCCCGGCGGGTTCGACCGCACGCGGCGGGACGGCCGCGGGCGGGGCGAGGGTGGGCGGGGCCGGCGGGGTGGGCACCGGAGGGCGGGCGCCGGTGAAGCGCAGACCCGAGGGTGCGGGCTCGCGCGGACCCGGCGCGTTCGCGTCGCTGACCGGTTGTTCCGGTCGGGTCGGCTGCTGCGGCCGAGTCGGCTGCGGCGGGATCGCCGGTTGCGGCCGGCTCGGCTCCTGCGGCTTGGCCGGCCGGAACACGTCGCCCACCGGCTCGAACGGACCGGGGTCCGGGTGGCCGCCGGCGCGCACGCCGACGTCCAGCGCCGGGCGACCGGGGGCCGCCGGCAGTGGGGCGACCTCGGGCTTGGGCGTGCCCCGGTGCCGGCCGGGGCGATCGCGGAAGACCACGACCGACTCGGGCAGGTCCACCTCGGCGACGGTGCCGCCCTGCGGACCCGGCTTCAGGGTGACCGTGATGCCGTAGCGCGAGGAGAGGTGACCGGCCACGGTCAGACCCATCGTGCGCACCGCGTGCACGTCCAACTGGGCGGGAGCGGACAGTCGTTCGTTGAACGCGGCCAACCGCTCGGGGGTGATCCCCACGCCGTCGTCGGTCACGGTCAGTACCGCGCCCTCGCCGCGCCGGTTGGCCTGGAGTACCACCCAGGTCTCCGGCCGGCTGAACTTGGTCGCGTTGTCCAGCAGTTCGGCGAGCAGGTGCGCGACGTCGTCGCGGGCCCGCCCGGCGATCAGGATGCGCGGGTCCACCGCGCCCGGGTCCACCCGGGTGAACCGCTCGATGCGGCCGATGGCCGCGCGTGCGACGTCCAGGAGCAGGGCGTCCTCGCGCACGCGCGCGGTGCCCTCGCCGCCGAGTACGAGCAGCGAGGTGTTGTTGCGACCCATGCGCTGGACCAGGTGGTCGAGCGCGTACAGCCGCTTGAGCCGGTCCGGATCGTGCTCGTGCGCCTCGGCCTCGTCGAGGACCTTGACCAGGCCGTCGGTGAGCCGCTGGTTGCGGCGGGCCAGGGCGACCAGCACGGTCGCGATACCGGCGCGAAGCACCGCCTGTTCGGCGGCGATTCGCACGGCGGAGGTGAAGACGGTGTTGAACGCCGAGCTCACCTCGGCGATCTCGTCCTTGCCGCGCACCTCGATGGGTTGGCCGGCGCGTTCGGCGATCTCGTCGGCGGTCGCGCCGTCCAGGGCCCGGCCCTGTTGCAGCTTGGCGACCGCTTCCGGCAGACCGGTGTAGGCCACCTCGTGCGCGGTGTCGCGCAGCCGCAGCAGTTCGCGGGTCATCGGTCGGCCGAGCCGCAACACCAGGAGTACGGCGGCGGCCAGCGCGAAGAGCACCGCGGCGGCCTGGCCGATCGCCCACCAGCGGCGCGAGTCGCGTTCGTCGCCGACCGCGGACAACACGGCGGCGTCCACGCGGCGTTCCACGTCGCTGATCCGGGCGATCCGGTCCGCGGTCGCCTTGGTCCACGCGTCGTCGGCGATCGGGACGGGCATGTCCACCTTGGCCCGGGCCACGGTGTCCTCGAGCTGGTGGACGGCGAGGATCTCCGGGCCGGTCTGGGCCTGTTCCAGCCAGTCCAACCACTCCGGGTCGCCGAGGGAGGTGAAGGACGCCTCGCTCTCGTCGTAGCCGGTCCGGGTGACCAGGATGTCCTGCTGCTGGGCCGCCGAGATCTTCTTGGCGGCCAACGCGCGCAGTACCGCCGTCTGTTGCTGGCCCAGCCACTCGGTGGCGTGGGACAGTGCGGCGGCGGAGCGCAGCCGGTCCGAGTTGTCCGGTCCCGCGCCGCCGGCCTGGGCGACGCTGTCGCGGTAGTCGAGCGCGCTGGCGATCAGGATGCGGTAGCGGAAGATGACGGCGGTCAGCGAGGTGCCCTTGGGCGCCTGGACCTGCACGCGCAGCGCGGTCAGCTCCCCGAGGCCCGCGTCCAGCCGGCGCAACCGTTCCTTCGTGTTGCCGGGGATCGAGCCGAGGTCCTTGCGCGCCTTGCGGTAGCGCGCGGCGCTCTCGTCCGTCGCGGCGGTGCGCTGGTGGTAGGCCGCCAGGGCGCCGGGGCCGGCTTCGGGCCACAGCACCGCCGACGCGGCGGCGCGTTCGCTCTGCAACCGGTGCGTGAGCTCGCCCGCCTCGGCCGACACCTTGGTCAGCGAGCGCAGGTTGTCCGCGTCGAGGGCCTCGCCGACCGTGGTGGACACGGCGAGTCCCGCGGAGCCCACCATCACGGTGAGCGGCACGGCGACGAGCAGGACGAGTTTCCGAGTGATGTTCAGTTTGTCCACCACCAGGTGGGTGCCGAGGTGGGGAGAGGCAGGGATACGGAGTCGAGTATTCCGCTTGTCAAGTACGTCATTTTCCCGATGATTCGCACTTTCCGGTCTTGCGCTTTCGGTGACGCGGATCGCGTCCTATTCCGTGCACGACGGGCAGAGCCTAGCGGCATTCGCACGTGTGCTCGCAGTGCCCGGTGGGTAAGGACCTTGTCAGCGCACATACGCTACCGAATGTTGACGCGCGTAAATTAACGGTGCGAAGCAAATCGGATTGTGGGTCACGGCGATACAGGTCCGGATATCGAGCGATTTGCCCTTCGTGATCCGTCGTCGGTTCGCTATATCCGTATTTCGACACCCACCGGGCGATGCCCGTTTGCCAACCATTCGTTGGGATTTACCGGATCGTTGCCCTCCGTTTTGACCGCACGTCGGCCAACCGGATCGTCGCCTTCGGCTGCCCGGACCGGGCGCGGCCGACCCCGGCGAACCGATATGGGAGAAGTCGCATCCTGCGTCGACGCGCCCCGGCTTTCTTGGTCGCCGTGCCGATCGCCGCCGCCGGGGCCGGCGGGTGGGTGACCGACGCGACCTCCTCGGGGGGCGGATCACGGTCGAACCGGGACGGACCGGGCCCGGGTTCGAGCTCGGGGCCGGTGCCGGGCCTCGCTCGGGTCCGCGCCCCGGCCGACCCCGCGCGCCCCGCGCCGGGACGGCTCAGCGGCGGACCGCGCCCGCGGTCAGGGCGATGATCGCCACCAGTACCGCCGGGATCGCCAACGCCGTGGTCAGGCCGGTGCGGTGGGCGATGAAGCCGATCACCGGCGGGCCCGCGAGCAGCCCGAGATAGGCGATGCCGGTCACCCGCGAGATGGCCCAGGCCGCCGGTACGCCGGGGGTGTTCCCCGCCGCGCTGAACGTCACCGGAGCGACCGGGGCCACCCCGACGCCGAACAGCGTGAAGCCGAGCACCGACACCGCCGGCCACGGGGTGACCAGCGCGAGGGTCATGCCCAGCGCGGCGATCAGCGCGCCCACCCGCAACACCCGGACCGGCCCGAACCGTTCGACGACCCGATCACCCGCGAACCGGCCCACCGACATGGCCACCGACATGCCCGCGAAGCCCAACCCGGCGACGCCCGCCGAACTGTCCAACGTCTCGCGCAGATGCACCCCGCTCCAGTCGGCGACCGCCCCCTCGCCGACGAACGAGCACAGCCCGATCAGCGCGAGCAACACCACCGCGCGATAACCCGCGAGCAGCCGGACCAGACCACCCTCGGCCGGCGCCGCCGCTCGATCCGGATCGGCCGCCGACACCGGTTCGCGCACGTGCGGATCGTCCGCGGCGCCCAGCAGCGCCCGCGAGCCCGCCCACACCGCGACCGCGAGCACCCCCGCCATCACCGACAGATGCACCCGGGGTGTGACGCCGAGCGCCGCCGCACCGGAGCCGACCAACGCGCCGAACAGCCCGCCGAGGCTGTAGCCGCCGTGCAGGCTGTTCATGATCGGTCGGCGCAACTGCTGCTCGATCGCCACCCCCTGTGCGTTCGCCGCGACGTCGGTGAAACCCATCAGCGCGCCCAGCACCAACAACCCCACCGCGAGCGAGGGCAGATCCCAGGCGAACGCGGGCAGGAACAGCGCCAGACACCCGCCGGTCACCGACACCCGCGCGACCCGCTTGCTGCCCCACCGTCCGGCGGCGGTCCCGGCGAGCTGGACCGCCACCAGCGCACCCACCGGCGAGCCGAGCAGGGCCAGCCCCAACTGCGCGTCGTCGAGGTCGAGATCCTCCTTGAACTGCGGGATCCGGGCGAGGAAGTCGGCGACCGCCGCGCTGAACGCGAAGAAGACGAACAGCGCCGCGTAGCGCGCCCGGCGCAGCCGCTCGGCGGACAGCTGCCCGGTGGCTTCCCCGGGCGCGCTCACACCGCGCAGGAACCGTCGGCGCACGCGTCGTCGTCACCGGCCGCCGCGGTCGGCGCGGACGACGCGGTGTGCTGCTCCCGTACCTGGTCCCGGACCTGTGCCAACACCTGCAGGAACGTGGACGCCTCCTGGGCACCCTGCACGGCCCACTTGCCCTCGAACACGAACGTCGGCACCGCCGTGACGCCGATCTCCCGGGCCCCGGCGATCTCGCGCCGGACCTCCTCGACGCCCTCGGCGGAGGCGAGGAAGGCGACCACCCGATCCCGGTCCAGACCGGCCTCGACCGCGAACTCGGTCAGCCGGGCGTGGTCGGCGACATTCTCCCCCTCGGTGAAGTACGCCGCGAGGAGGCGATCCTTGAGCGCGGCCTGCGCCGCCGGGCCGTATTCGGTCAGCGCGAGCCACAACACCCGGTGTGCGGTCAGCGTGTTCGCGGACAGCGCGTTGTCGAGGTCGAACGTGATGCCCTCGCCGGCGCCCACCTCGACCAGCCGCGCGTTCATCCCCTCCAGCTCGGCCGCGCCGAACTTGGCGGCGAGTCGCTCGCGCAGCGGCGCGGGCTGCTGCGGCGTGCTCGGGTCCAGTTCGAAGGGGCGGTACGTGACCTCGATGTCCTCGGCACCGGGGAACGCCGCGAGCGCGCGCTCGAAGCGCCGCTTGCCGACATAGCACCACGGGCACGCGATATCGCTGTAAATCTCGACCTTCACTTGCTCTCCAGCTCCCATGGTCACGGCGGCGGACGCACCGGAGTCGAACAACATCGGGGCAGCCGACCCCATTCCCCAACCGACCGTATCGCCGGCCCGCGCCCGGGCATAGCCTGACGGCGCCCGTCGTTCGTCACCCGGAAGCACGCCGCGTCGGCGCGGCGTCACCATCCCGAGGAGCCCTCCGTGGACCAGATAGCCCAGTACCGGCGCGCCGTCGAGGCCTTTCGCCCGCTGCTCGCCGAGGTCGGCGAGGAGCAGTTGGCGCTGTCCTGTCCGTGCGACCAGTGGGACGTACGCGGCCTGCTCGCGCACATCACCGGTGCGCAACGCGGCCTGGCCGCGGCGCTGACCGGGCCGAGCGAGCCGGTCTCCGAGGACCCCCGGGAGGACTTCGAGGCGGTGGTGGAGACGATCCTCGCCACCTTCACCCCCGAGCGGGTGGCCGCCTCGATCAAGACCCCGTTCGGCGAGCGGACCGGCGGTTTCCTGCTCGGACTGGCCACCGGCGACATCTTCGTGCACGCGTGGGACCTGGCCCGGGCGCTGGGCGAGCCGACCGACCTGGACCCCGAACTCGCCGAGACGCTGCTCGACGGGATGCGCGAGACCCTCCCGGACGCGGCGCGCGGGCCCGGGCGGGCGTTCGGCCCGGAGCAGCCGGTCGCCGCCGACGCGCCGGCCGCGGACCGGTTGGCGGCGTTCACCGGCCGCCCGGTGAACTGACCCCCAAAGCGCCCAACCGGCCCGGGACATCCCGGGCAAGCCGCCACGGAAGCGGCAACTGACGGGTCGTCAGGCTGCGCCGAGGGTGGTCGGCGGTGTAAGCACGTCAACGCACACCCCCAGTCGATCGGGAGTATCGATGAGCACGTCGCAGCACGATCACGGCCGGATGGACCCGCCTCGCGTCCAGGAGGTGGCCGACGGCGCCTACGCGTACATCCAGCCGGACGGCACCTGGTGGATCAACAACACCGGCTTCCTGGTCGGTCCGGAAGGCGTCGTCGCGATCGACGGTTGCGCCACCGAGGCCCGCACCCGGACGTTCCAGGAAACCATCGCCAAGCACACCGACGCACCGGTGCGCACACTGATCAACACGCACCATCACGGTGACCACACGAACGGGAACTACCTGTTCGACTCGGCCACGATCGTCGCGCACGAGAACACCCGCACCGAGATACTCAACCTCGGGATAATGGAGGTCGAGTCGATCTGGCCGGGCGTCGGGTGGGGTGGCGTCCGCGCGGTGCCGCCGTTCCTGACCTTCACCGACAGCGTCACCGTGTACGCGGGCGAGCTGCGGGCGCAGGTACGGCACTTCGGGCCGGCGCACACCTCGAACGACTCGGTGGTGTGGCTGGAGGAACAGGGCGTCCTGTACACGGGCGACCTGATCTTCAACGGCGGTACGCCGTTCCTGCTGATGGGCTCGCCGAGCGGCTACCTGGAAGTGCTGGAGCGGATCAAGGAGTTGGGCGCCACGACGCTCGTTCCCGGGCACGGCGAGGTGTGCGGGCCGGAGCAGATCGACTACGCGATCGGGTACACCAACTTCCTCCTCGAGACGGCTCGCAAGGGGCACGAGGCGGGCCTGGACCCGCTGAGCCTGGCGCGGGAGACGGACCTCGGCGAGTACGCGGCGCTGTCCGACTCGGAGCGGATCGTGGGCAACCTGCATCGCGCGTACGCGGAGTTGGCGGGGGTGGAGCGGGCCGGCGCGATCGACGTTTACGCTGCGCTCGGGGACATGGTGACGTTCAACGACGGGAAGCCGCTCAGCTGCTACGCGTGATGTCGCGGGTGGGGTGGCCTCAATCGCCGGCCGGGCTGGTTTTGGCCTCAAACGCCGGCCGGGCTGGTTGACCCGGCCTTCGGCCGAGGTGGCCTCAAGCGCGCCCGAGTGGGCTGGTTTGACCCGGCCTCCGGCCGAGGTGGCCTCAAGCGCCGGCCGGGCTACTTGGCCTCAAACGCCGGCCGGGCTGGATTTTTGCTGCGGTCGCGCTGATCGGCTGGGCTTGGCGGTTGGTTGCGGTCAGGCTGATTGGCTCGGCCGGCTGCGGCTTGAGGCCGGTCGGGTTGCTCGGCTTTGTGCGCCGGTTGGGCTGCGTTTGCAGTCCGGCCGGCGCTTTGGCGTTTTTGGGGCTTCCGGTGGGTGGAAGGTGGCCGGTCGGGCGTGGGGGTGGGTGCGTAGCTTCGGGGGACGGTGGGTTGGTGGTTGGGAGTGGAGGCGGGATGGACAAGGTGGTGGGGGCGGCCGGGGCCGCGGTGGCCGATATTCCGGATGGGGCCTCGATCGCGGTCGGGGGGTTCGGGCTCTGTGGGATTCCGGCCGTGTTGATCCAGGCGTTGTACGCGCAGGGGGCCGGCGATTTGCGGGTCGTGTCGAACAACTGCGGGGTGGATCGGTGGGGGCTGGGGATCCTGCTGCATGCCGGCCGGATCTCCCGCGCCACCGGCAGCTACGTGGGGGAGAACAAGGAGTTCGCCCGGCAATACTTGTCGGGGGAGATCGAGCTCGAGCTGACTCCTCAGGGGACGTTGGCCGAGCGGCTGCGGGCCGGCGGGTGTGGCATACCGGCGTTCTTCACCCCGGCCGGGGTCGGTACGCAGGTGGCCGACGGTGGATTGCCGTGGCGCTACGACGCGGCGGGCAACGTGGTGGTGGCATCGCCGAAGAAGGAGGTGCGTACCTTCGGCGGGGTCGAATACCTCCTGGAGGAATCGATCACCACCGACTTCGCGCTGGTTCGGGCCGCCCGCGGCGATCGGCACGGGAATCTGGTCTTCGACAAGTCGGCGCGCAACTTCAACCCGCTCGTGGCGATGGCCGGCCGGATCACCGTGGCCGAGGTCGAGGAACTGGTCGAACCGGGTGAACTCGACCCGGACGCCGTGCATTTGCCCGGGGTGTTCGTGCAGCGCGTGGTGGCGCTGACCGCGGCCCAGGTGGCCGAGAAGCAGATCGAGAAGACCACGATCAGCGTGCCCTCGGCGCGCGGGACGGTGCACGACTGATGGCCTGGAGCAGGGACGAGATGGCCGCGCGGGCGGCGGCCGAGCTGATCGACGGCTCCTACGTGAACCTCGGGATCGGGCTGCCCACCCTGGTGCCGAACCACGTCCCGGCCGGGGTGCACGTGGTGCTCCAGTCGGAGAACGGGCTGCTGGGGGTGGGACCGTATCCCACCGAGGCCGAGGTGGACGCCGATCTGATCAACGCCGGCAAGGAGACCGTCACGGTGCTGCCGGGCGCCTCCTTCTTCGACTCGGCGCTGTCCTTCGGGATGATCCGAGGCGGCCACATCGACACCGCGATCCTGGGCGCGATGCAGGTGAGTGCGGCCGGCGACCTGGCCAACTGGACCGTGCCCGGCAAGATGATCAAGGGCATGGGCGGCGCGATGGACCTCGTACACGGCGCCCGTCGGGTGCTCGTACTGATGGAACACGTGACCCGGACGGGCGAGTTCAAGATCGTCGACGAGTGCTCGCTGCCGCTCACCGGCAAGCGCTGCGTCCAGCGGATCATCACCGATCTGGCGGTGCTCGACGTGACGGACCGCGGCCTGGTCCTGGTCGAGACGGCCCCGGGGGTCGGTGCGGACGAGGTGCGGGCGAAGACCGGCGCGAAGCTGCTGCCCGTCGCCGCCGACTCGCCCACCGGTTAGGCCGGCCGCACCCGTTCCGGTCGTCGGTGTGATCATTTGGCCATGATCATTTGGCGGTTCCGGAACAAGGAGTGCTCGGCATGAAGTTCGCCACCTTTGAGCTGGCCGGTTCGACCCGTTGCGGAGTGGTGGCCGCCGCCGGCGACACCGTCGTACATCCGCTGCCGGTGGGCGAGACGTTGCTCGGCCTGATCGAGCGCGGCGCCGAGGCACTGCGCGCGGCGGGTGAGCGGGCGTTGGCGGAGCCCGCGGTGCCGGTTGCCGACGTACGGCTCCTGCCGCCGCTCCAGCCGCCCACCGTACGCGACTTCATCGCGTTCGAGGAGCACGTCGAGGGGGCCATGAAAACCGTCCAGGGACCGGACGCGACCGTGGTGTCGGAGTGGTACGAGCTGCCCACCTTCTACTTCACCAACCCCTACGCGATCATCGGCGCCGGCGACCCGGTACCGATGCCGCCGGGGTCGGCCGTACTCGACTTCGAGTTGGAGGTCGGCATCGTGGTCGGCCGCGCGGGCAAGGACCTGACGGTGGAGCAGGCGGCCGAGCACATCATCGGCTACACGATCTTCAACGACTGGTCCGCGCGCGACCTCCAGGCCCGCGAGATGCGAGTCGGCCTGGGCCCGTGCAAGGGCAAGGACAGCGCGACCACGCTCGGCCCGTGGCTGGTGACGGCCGACGAGTTCGACCGGTATCGGGACGCGGACGGCTTCCTGGACGTGGCGCTGCGCGCGTCGGTCAACGGAGTCGAGGTCGGCCGGGACTCGCTGGTCAACATGGGCTGGCCGCCCGCCGAACTGGTCGCCTACGCGTCGCGCGGCACCTGGATCCGCCCGGGCGACGTATTGGGCACCGGCACCTGCGGCAACGGTGGTTGCCTGGGCGAACTGTGGGGCCGGGGCCGGGAGTTGCCGTCGCTGCAACCCGGTGACACGGTCGTGCTCACGGTCGAGGGGATCGGCACGCTGAGCAACACGGTGGTCGAGGGCGCCGCACCGCAGCCGATCCCGGCCGCACGCAAGCGCCCGCGCACCCGCCGGGACGCCTTCGACGCGTAGCGGGCGGGTGCTGCCGGCCGGGCGATCACCCGCCCGGCCGGCGGCACTTGCCCACGACGTCCCGGTGGTCAGCCGTTCAGGTACGCGAGTACCGCGAGCACCCGCCGGTGTCCCGTGTCGTCGGGGGCCAGACCGAGCTTGGCGAAGATGTTGCGGATGTGCTTGTTGACCGCGCCCTCGGTGATCACCAGGAGCCGGCCGATGTCGAGATTCGACCGACCCTCCGCCATCAGCCCGAGCACCTCACGTTCGCGCGGGGTGAGTTCGCGCAGCGGATCGTCGGAGCGGCGGCGGACCAGGAGTTGGGCCACCACCTCCGGATCCATCACCGTGCCGCCCGCCGCCACCCGGCGCAGCGCGTCGGCGAACTCGCCCACGTCGCCCACCCGTTGCTTGAGCAGATAGCCGGTGGCCCCGCGCCCGTCGGCGAGCAACTCGGCCGCGTAGCGGTCCTCGACATAGGCCGACAACACCAGTACGGGCAACCCCGGTCGGCGCCGCCGGGCCTCGATCGCGGCGCGCAACCCCTCGTCCCGGAAGTCCGGTGGCAGCCGGACGTCGACGATCGTGACGTCGGGGGCATGCCTGGCCACGGCGGCCAGGAAGTCCGTACCGTTGTCCACCGCCTCGGCCACCTCGAAACCCTCGCCGGCCAGGATCAGCGTGAGCCCCTCGCGCAGCAGCGCGTCGTCCTCGGCGATCACCACCCGCACGGCAACTCCGCCCGCAGCCGGGTCGGCCCGCCCGCCGGGCTGGTCATCGTCACCACGCCGTCCAGCGCCGCCGCGCGCCGCCGGATGCCCAGCAGGCCGCCACCGCCCGCGTGTTCGTCCGCGCCGCCGCGCCCGTCGTCCTCGACCTCGATCACCAGCGTGTCCTCCCTGTGTGCCAGCCGGACCGTGACGTGTTCGGCGCCGCTGTGCTTGGCCACATTGTTCAACGCCTCGGCGACGATGAAGTACGCGGCGGTCTCCACGGCGGCCGGCGCCCGGCCCAATCCGGCGGTGTCCACGACGCAGGGCACCGGGCAGCGCGCGGCCAGCGCGGCGGCGGCGCCGTCCAGGCCGCGTTCGTCCAGGATCGGCGGATAGATGCCGCGGACTGCCTCGCGCAACTCGTCCAGCGCGTCGGTCGCGGCCCGCCGGGCGCGCAACACCAGCGGGAGGGCCTGCGCCGGATCGCGTTCCAGGCTCCGCTCGATCAGCCCCAGATGCATCACCACGGCGAGCAGGCGGTTTTGCGTACCGTCGTGCAAGTCCCGCTCGATCCGCCGCAGTTCGGCGGCGTGCGCGTCCAGCGCGGCGGCCCGGCTCGCGGTCACCTCGGCCAGCCGCTCGGCGACCGACCGACCCGCGGGTGGAGTGAGCAGCGGGCGGGTCAGCCGCGCCTGGCCGTCGAGCAGGACCGGTACCAGGGTGGCGGCGAGCGCGGCGACCAGCACGCCGATCGGGAGCATCGCCGCCGCCCTGGGCCACGAGTCGACGGCGAAGCCGACGCCGGAGGGCGGCTGGCCCGGAATGGCCCACCACCACAGCGGCATGGTGAGTTCATTGACCGCGGCCAGGGTCAGGCCCAGGCCGAGCGCGCCGGCGCCGAGCCCGGTCAGCGCGTGTACCGGCAGCCAGCACAGATCGCGCAGGCCGGCCCGGTCGGTGAGGGCGATCCGCGCGCGGGCGGGCCCGGACCCGTCGAGCGGGCGATAGCGCTCCGGCACGGGCGGGCCGCCGAGGACCGCGCCGACCCGCCGACGCTCGATCCCGGCCAGCGCGCGCACCCCACGCAGCGCCGGGAACAGCAGGGGGATGCCGATGCCCACGAGGCAAAGCGCGGCGACCAGGACGAGCACGGGCAGGGCGAGCAGGGCAACCAGCCCGGTGCCGGCGGCCTGCGCGAGTCGGCGTAGTCGGGTGGGGAGGGCCTGGAGTTCGCCATGGAGGCGGGCGGGGAGTCGGTGGAACGCGGTGGAGGGTGGAGCAGGAGGGGGCGGGGACACGGGGCACCTCCTTCCGGGGCCGGTTCATCGTTGCCGTTGCCATGGTCGCCGTCGCCTCGTCCGACCGGCAGCCGGGGCGTGGGTGTTCCGATGGTGGTACGCGCACCACCATCGGAACGGGCGTGGGCGGGCTGCCCACGGGCCGCCTCCGGATTCTACGTTTGTGCAGGTCGACGACCCGGCGTAGGACGAGGCGGTCGGCGTGTACACGGAAGTGAACGGAACGGAAGTGAAGGGAGTCGCAGATGAGCCGAGGAAGGTCCGGACGCCGATCGGTGGAGCGTTCGTCGTGGTCGTGGTTGCCATGGCTGCTCGCGCTCGTGGTGGTCGTCAACGTGCTGCTCACGGTGTGACGGTCGGGACGACGGCTTGCGGGTGCGAAGGCGAGTGCGACTGAGACTGCGCCTGCGGCTGCGGCTGCGGCCTCCGGGTGGGGTCGAGTACCCATAGGAACAGCGCGAGGACGGCGAAGCCCGCGCCGAGCAGGCATACCGCGTACCAACCGGCCGCCGCGTACAGCGCGGTCGAGGCGATCGCGCCGGTCGCGCTGCCGATCGAGTAGCAGATCATGTAGCCGCCGATCAGCCGACTGCCCGCGTCCGGGCGGAGCGGATAGATCAACGTCTGATTGGTGACGTGTACCGCCTGGACGGCCATGTCGAGCAGGATCGTGCCCAGGACCAGCGCCCACAGCGATTGACGGGTGAAGGCCAGCGGCAGCCAGGACAAGGTCAGCACGACCAGCGCGATGCCGGTGAGCCGGTGTGCGTGACCCCGATCGCTGAGCCGACCGGCCGGGATCGCGCCCAGTGCACCGGCGGCACCGGCCAGGCCGAACGCGCCGATCGCGGTATGCGACAGGGACAACGGCGGCTCGCTCAGCGGCAGCGCCATGCTGCTCCACAGCGTGCTGAAGGACGCGAAGATCAGCAGCGCGAAGCCGGCCCGGATCCGGAAGAGGCGTTCCTCGACGAACAGGGCCAGTGTCGAGGCGACGAGCTTGCGGTAGGGGAGCGCAGGAGTGCCGGCGGCGGGCGGGCGCGGGAGTACGCGATGCAAGGTCACGGCCAGGAGCAGAGCCAGCGCGGCGGAGCACAGGTATACCCACCGCCAGCCCGCCAGATCGGCCAGCGTGCCGGAGACGGTGCGGGCGAGCAGGATGCCGATCACCACGCCGCTGGTGACCGCGCCGACCACCCGCCCACGCTGCGCCGGGGCGGCGAGCGAGGCGGCGTAGGCGACGACCGCCTGGGTGACCACGGCCAGGAGGCCGACGGCGATCATCGCGACGAACAGCAGGGCGGCTTGACCGGCCAGTCCGACGGCGGTCAACGCGGCGGCGAGCAGGGCGAATTGGCCGACGATCAGGCGCCGCCGATCGATCAGGTCGCCGAGCGGGACGAGCAGGAACAGGCCGAATCCGTAGCCGACCTGGGTGAGCGTGACGACCAGACCGACCGTGCCGGCGGCGAGGCCGAGGTCGTGGCCCATGGTCACCAGGAGGGGCTGGGCGAGGTAGACGTTGGCGACGGCGACGCCGGCGGCGATCGCGAAGAGGAGGATGAGCGGTCGAGAGATCTGGTTGCAATTTGCCACCAGATGACGGTAAGCGAATTTGGTAGCATGTTGCAACCGCAAGGTTCGCGGGTTCGCGGGTTCGCGGGTTCGCGGGTTCGCGGCCTCGCGGCCTCGCGGCTTCGTGGTCGAGAGTTCGAGAGTTCGAGAGTTCGAGCGGAAGGCGAGTCATGGTGCAGCGGACGCGGTTCGACGAGAGTTCGTGTCCGGTGGCGCGGTCGGTGGACGCCATCGGCGACTGGTGGTCGCTGCTGATCGTGCGCGATGCGTTCGACGGCAGTCGGCGGTTCGGCGAGTTCCAGCGCAGCCTGGGCGTGGCCAAGAACATCCTGACCACACGACTGCGCGCGCTGGTGGCCGGCGGCATCCTGGAGACGGTGCCCGCGTCGGACGGGAGCGCGTACAACGAATACGTACTGACCGCGAAGGGGCGCGACCTGTTCACCGTGATCGTCGCGCTGCGGCAGTGGGGCGAGGCGCACTACTTCGACCCGGACGAACCCCAGTCCAGACTGCTCGACTGCCGCGAGGGCCGCCCGCTGCGCCCCCTGGAGGTACGCGCCGCGGACGGCCGCCCGATCCGCCCGGAGGACACCGAGGTGGAGCGGGTCCAGCGGGTCGACCTCAAGCCCCCGACGCCTCCACGTCGGGTTCCTTGAGCCCCTCGAGCCCCTCGGGCCCCTTGAACTCCCGGAGCCCGAGGAGCCCGAGCAGATCAAAGAACAAATGTTGCACAAACGGATCCCGCTTGAGGCCGAGCAGTTCCAGGATCGGCTCGGGCCGCACGTCGTAGCCGGCCGCCGCCGCCCACCGCACCGCCGCCGCGGCCACACGCGGCCGATCCTCCTCCAGCCACGCCGCGGCCTCGTCCCGGAAGCGGCCGAAGTCGCCGCGCCCGTACGCCCTTTCCCACCGATCGTGGGCAAGCTGCGACGCGGCCGAGCCGGGGTCGAGCCAGCCCTCCCAGAAGTCGTCCGTCCCGCTCAGCCCCTGGACATGCGCGACATCGCTCTCGAACACCCCGCAGACCAACACGGGGGAGCCGGTCCGAGCGGCGAGGTCGGTCAACCACGGCCCCTGGAAGGCGTACGGATCCTCGAAGTGCCGCACATGCACCGCACGCCACCCGTCGAGATACGCCCACTCGCCGTATACCGGATGCCCGTCCCCGCCGACGAAGGGCGCCAGGTCCGCGAGCGGCGAGTCCGCGCGTAATACGACGATGTCCCCGTTGAATCCCATGGTCCACCCCTTCGGTCGCGATGTCCGTTGGACTTCAACGTAGATACCGCGTCCGACAACCGACCGGCTGCCACCACTGCGCGGGGACGCCCCGCAGACGGCTCGACACGCGAACCTACGGCAGGCTGGGAAGCGAGGCGGCATTCGAGTAAAGTAAGATCCAATCTAACTAAGATTGAATCTTAGTAGGATCGAATCCATGTTTTCACGAGCGCGGGAAGTGGAGCTGCCGATGGACTTCACAGGCAGGTCGGCCGACCTGGAGCAGTTGGACCGGCAACTGCGCCTGGTGGCGGACGGCACGGGTGCCACCCGCGGGCAGGCCGTGATCGTGACCGGGAGGCGCCGGGTGGGGAAGTCTCGCCTGGTGCAGGAATTCTGCGACCGGTCCGGGACGCCCTACGTGGTCTTTCAGGCGACCCGGGGCCGCAATGCGGTGGCCGAGCGGGCGGACTTCGCCGCGACGCTCGGGTCTTCCGCGCTGTCCGGGGCGGAGCTGGTGGCCGGGCTCCGGGTTGCCGACTGGAACCAGGCGCTGCGTTCGCTTGCGGTTGCGGTGCCGGCCGATGCTCCGAGTATCGCGGTGATCGACGAGGTGCCGTGGCTGGTCGAACAGGACGGGGAATTCGAAGGGGCATTACAGACGGTCTGGGACCGTCATCTGTCCGCCAAGCCGGTTCTGCTCGTCCTGGTCGGCAGTGACATGTCGGTGATGGAGGCGTTGCAGTCGTACGGCCGTCCGTTCTTCGGCCGGGCGGCGAAGATGACCGTACGGCCGCTGCACCTGGCCGATGTACAGGCGATGACCGGTCTCGACGCGGCGGATGCGGTGGACGCGCAGCTGATCACCGGCGGATTCCCGGAGATCGTCCAGTCGTGGCGGCAGGGCATGAGCCGAGTGGACTTCCTGCGCGAGGCGGTGGCCAATCCGCTGTCGCCACTGTTGGTGGCGGGTGAGCTGTCGTTGCTCGGCGAGTTCCCCGAGGCGTCCCGCTCGCGGGCGGTACTGGAAGCCGTGGGCAGCGGCGAACGTACGTTCTCCACGATCGCAGCGCAGGCCGGTGGGGCGGGCGCACTGCCCGCCGGCACGCTGTCCCCGCTGCTGAATACGCTGCTCGCCAAGCGCGTGCTGGCGGCCGACCTGCCGCTGTCGACCAAGGCGGACACCAAGAACAAGCGCTACCGCGTCGCGGATCCGTATCTGCGGTTCTGGCTGGCCTTCCTGCAGCGCGGGATCCCGCTCATCGAGCGAGGTCGCGGCGATGTCGCCCTGGAACGGATCGAACGTTCCTGGACGAGTTGGCGGGGCCGCGCCGTCGAGCCGGTCATCCGTGAGTCGCTGCTGCGTCTGCTGCCCGATGAGCGGTGGATCGATACCGAGGCGGTGGGGGGTTGGTGGAACCGGCAGAACAACCCCGAGATCGACCTGGTGGGCGCGGACCGCGACCCCGTGGCGGGTGTCGTGCACTTCGTCGGCTCGGTCAAGTGGCTGGAGTCCCAGCCGTTCGGCCGACATGACTACGACGCGCTGGCCCGCGACATGCTCGCGGTCCCCGGCGCCGAGCCGAGCACACCACTGGTGGCGGTCTCCCGCTGCGGCGTCCGGGACGATCTGCCGTTGGCGGCGCGGTGGGGTCCGGAAGACCTCGTTCGGGCCTGGCGGTAGCCGCCGCCGTGCCGGATGCCCTCACCGTCCCGCTCCCTATGCGTTCGGGGTGCCCTGCCCGCGCCATTTGCCGATGTGGCGGGCGTGGCTGGGGAGTTCGGTGCGGCCGGTGCTCCACAGGAGGGTCGGCCAGGGGGCGAAGCCGGTGGGGGCGGCGGGGAACATCCGGGTCGGGACTCGGGTGCAGACCTCCGGGTCGGGTTCGTAGGCCAGGTGCAGTCCGGCGGCCAGGTCGTGCATGTGGACCATCACCTCGACCATGCCCATCGCGGCGAAGCCGTCCGGGTCGGCGATGCCGTTTCCCCATCCGGCGAGTCATACCGGGGTGGGGTGCCGGGGCGCAGGTCGACTCGGGCGAGGATGGGGGCATGACGAAGATCATGCCGATGTTCGCCGACCATGCGGACCAGGTGCTCGAGATCTACGGACTCGGCATCGACACCGGGGATGCCACGTTCGAGGAATGTGCGCCCGACTGGTCCGTCTTCGACGCCGGCAAGCTCCCTGCCCACCGCTTCGTCGCACTCGACGAGACCACGGGTGTGGTGCTCGGCTGGGTGGCGGCGAGCCCGACATCCAAGCGCCCGGTCTATGCGGGTGTGGTGGAAACCTCGGTCTACGTCCACCCCGCCGCCTTTGGCCGAGGCGTGGGCCGCGCCCTGCTCGAGGCCCAGATCACCTCGACGGAGGCAGCCGGCATCTGGACCATCCAGGCCGGCATCTTCCCGGAGAACACCGCGAGCCTGTCCCTGCACACGACCCTCGGCTTCCGCACCATCGGCACCCGCGAACGTATAGCCCGCCACCACGGCCAATGGCGCGACGTAACCCTGCTGGAACGGCGCAGCCGGATGGTGGACTGACCGCGGCGCCACCTTCGCCCGGCGAAGTAGGTGGAGGGTCACCCTCCGGATGTGTTTCGGACGTTACCCGACGGTCCGTCAGATCCCGGTCCCGGTATGCCTTGACCTCTTCGTCGACCGGTGAATAATCGACTTCGGTTGTAGTGACCAAGGATGTGAGTGTTCGGCTTGGGGTGGGCCGGTCCGGGGCGCGGCGAAGACACCTCGCGGCGGGCCGTCCGCTCGGAACGAGGAGACGGTACATGCGCGCGATCCTGCACACCGCCACGGGCGCCGAGATCCGGGACGACGTCACCGTACGTGACCCCGAGGCCGGTGAGGTCCTGGTACGGATCGTCGCGACCGGGGTCTGCCACAGCGACGTCAGCGTGCTGGGGGGCGTGATCGAGTGGCCGACGCCGTCCGTGCTCGGGCACGAGGGCGCCGGCATCGTGGAGAAGGTCGGCGCGGGCGTCGCCACCGTCGCGCCCGGCGACCACGTGGTGATCACCACGATCGCCGCGTGTGGGATGTGTCGGCACTGCCAGACCGGTCACCCCAACCGCTGTCGCCAGACGCTGGGCAATCGGGACACGCCGTTCGCGATCGGCGCCGAGCCGGTGTGGAACTTCGCCGGCGCGTCCACGTTCGCCGAGTTGACCCTGGTCAAGGAGATCCAGTGCGTGTCCATCCCCAAGGACGTGCCGCTGACCTCCGCGTGCCTGGTCCCGTGCGGCGTGGTCACCGGCGCAGGCGCGGTGCTGAACCGGGCCGACGTGCGGCCCGGCCAGACCGCCGCGGTGATCGGCCTCGGCGGGGTCGGTCTGTCCGCCGTCCAGGCGCTGCGGCTCAAGGGCGCCGGCCGGGTGGTCGGCATAGACACGGTGCCCGGCAAGTTCGAGTTGGCCGGCAAGTTCGGCGCGACCGACTTCGTCAAGTCGGGGAAGGACGTCGACGTCGCGGACGAGATCCGCACCCTGTTCCCGTACAGCGACGAGGTCAAGGTCGGCGTGTTCGGCGCGGGCGGCGTGGACTGGATCTTCGAGTGCACCGGCATCCCGGCCGTACTGGAGAACGCCCTGGAGGCGCTGGACTGGGGCGGCACGCTGATCGCCGTCGGCCAACCCTCGCAGACCGCGACCGCCACGATCCGGATCGCCAACCTGCTCCAGTGCGACCGCGGCATACTGGGTACGCGGGCCGGCGGCGTGCGGCCGCACGAGGACATCCGGGCGATCGTCGAGCTGTACCGCCAGGGCAAGTTCGACCTCGACGCACTGGTGTCCAAGGTCTACCCGGCCGACGGCTTCCACGACGTCCTCGACGACATGCACCACGGGCGGATCGCGCGCGGGGTCATCGCGTTCTGAGACCGCCCGGAGCGAGGTGCGGAGCCTGGGGTCGTCCGGTCGGTACACATCGCGTTGCCGGTCGAATCGGGTGTCTCGTTGCTCGAACACCTGTGGTTGACCGAGCTCGGCGAGACGATGGCGCGGGCGGCTACCTATTCGTGCCTGCCGTGTGTATCGCCGCTTTCGGTCACCGGCGCAACAGGCAGCCCCATCAATCCGGTTGCCATTGTCTGATCGTCTGACGACTGACATAGTCCATGGGCAGGTCGTCTCGGTCTCGTTTCCTCCGTCGGGACCGAGGCGACCGCTTATGCCGAGCCCGCCGTGGCCCGGCCCACCGCGCGGATCAGGCGCGGAAATTCCGCCTCCGGAAGATCCGTCGAGGCGCCCGGCGCGCACAATGCGGCACATTCGCGGAATCGCTCGACGGACCCGGAATCCGGCCGGAGTTATGCACGTTATCGCACAGTATTAAATTGACGCAGTCAAGGACTGCTATCATGGTCGGGTGAACTCCACCGAAAACGTCGAAGCGATCCAGCGGGCGCTGGAGGCCCTGCTTCGGCGCCACGCCAGCCGCCGAGTGTACGCGGGCCAGGCCGCCGCGGCGGGCGCGACCATCTCGCAGCCCGCCTATGTGCTGCTGCGCCGCATCGAGAAGCAAGGCCCGCTCCCCATGGGGGAGTTGGCCCGGATGACGAACATGGACCCCGGCGCCACCGCGCGCCAGGTGGGTCAGTTGGAGCGGGACGGCTATGTACGGCGCTCGCCCAGCCCCGACGACGGCCGGGTCAGCCTCGTCTCGCTGACGCCGCGCGGCGACTCGGTCCGGCGTCGGCTCAACGACGTGATGGATCGCCGGATGAGCGAGATGCTGGATCGCTGGAGCGACGAGGACCGCGAGACGTTCGCCACGCTGCTTCAGCGATTCGTCGAGGAAATGGCCCAGGGCGAGATTCCGGCCGTCGTGGAGGATACAGCCGTCTGAGCCCAAGCCTCCTGACTATTCGTCATATCCCAAATTGCCAGGGCCTCTTCTTGTAAGGGGCCCTGGCAATTTGACGTTCTCGGTGAATTGCGGCGCGCGGTGCCTTGAAGCGCGGGATGCCGTCGACCCGTGCGGTGGTGGCGCCGGGGGCGGTGGCCCCGGGGCGGCGGTGCCCGCGTCCGCGCAATCGGCGAAGCGTGGCCGGCCGGGTCTGCGCCGATCAAACCACTTTACTTGACGTACTTCACTTGACGTACTTCACCTGTAGTGCTCTACTTGCAGCACTTCGGGGCGAGAGCCGCGAGGAGCGCGAGAGCGGCGAGTACCGCGAGAGCGGCGAGTACCGCGAGAGCGGCGAGTACCGCGAGGAGGGAGTACGAGACATGCGTCAGAATCCGGCCCGTCGGGCCGCGTTGCTCGACGGTGCCATCGAGGTGCTCGCCCGTGAGGGCGCGCGCGGGCTGACCCAGCGCGCCGTCGACAAGGAGGCGGCGGTGCCCATCGGTACCGCGTCCAACTACTTCCGCAACCGCGACGATCTGCTCGTCCAGGCGGGCGTCCGCGTCTACGAGCGGCTCAGGCCGGACGAGGACGCGCTCGCCGAGATGTTCGACCGGGCGCGGGACGCCGAGTCGTACGGCGCGATGTTGCGGGAGAGCGTCGGCCGGATCGCTGCTTTCCCCTCCGGGCATCTGGCGCTGCTCGAACTGCGGTTGGAGGCCACCAGGCGGCCGGAGTTGCGTACGTTGCTCACCGAGCGGGTCCGCGCCGACATCGACGAGAACGTCACCCGGCACGAGGCCGCGGGCCTGCCCGGCGGTGCGACCGCCGTCCGGCTGATGTACCTCGCGATGAACTGGCTGATCGTCGAACAGCTCACCCTGCCGGACGTCTTCACGGACGCCGAGCGCGACGAACTGGTCACCGGGGCAGTGCAGCGCCTCGTCGCCCCGTTCCGCCCCGTTGCCAAGTGACACCCCACCACCCCCACCACCATCCACCGATCGGCAAAGGACCCCTGTTGCGCAAGCTCGTCTACTTCGTCGCCGCCACGCTGGACGGTTTCATCGCCGGTCCCGACGGCTCCGACCCCACCGGTCCCGGCGGCTTCTGGTCCCCGTCCGAGGACTACATCCGGCACCTCGTCGAGGAGTATCCCGAGACCCTGCCCACCCCGGCCCGGGCCGCACTCGGCATCACCGCCGAGGGCACCCGCTTCGACACCGTCGTCGAGGGCCGCAAGAGCTACGAGATCGGCCTCGCGGTCGGGGTGACCAATGCCTTCGCCCACCTCAGGCACCTGGTCTTCGCCCGAACGCTGACCGAGAGCCCGGACCCCGACGTCGAACTCGTCGCCGGCGACCCGGTGGCGAAGGTACGGGAACTGAAGCGCGCCGACAGCGGCAAGGACATCTGGCTCGTCGGCGGCGGCGAGCTGGCCGGCGCCCTGCACCCCGAGATCGACCGCATGATCGTCAAACTCAGCCCGCTCACCATCGGCACCGGCATCCCCCTCTTCGGCCGCACCGCCGGCTTCGCCCCCACGACCTGGGAACTCACCGAACACACCACCCTCAAAGGCGGCGCGGCCTTCCTCACCTACGACCGCAACCCGGCCACCTCGGAGCCCGCCACGAGGTAGCGGCGGGGGTGCGTCCCGGCCAATACCCGCGCCACGTAGAGCCGTTGTCCGGCTCGCGGGTGAGGATGCCGAGGAGGGCGGGGTCCGCGGCGAGGGCGACGTCGCGGCCGGTGGCGAGGCGGCCGTTGCCCTGCGAGATGTTCCAGTCGGTCGGCGGAGGACGGGACTTCACCGCCTCTTGTACCGGGCCCGCTTGTACCGGATCTTCAACCGTCCGAACTGCATCGACCCGGTGATGCGCACGCGCGGTCCGTTCTTGCGGGCCGTGCGGGGAGGTTTGTGGGACGGCTGCTTCCAGACGGTCTCCAGGTCCTCGAACTCGACGACCGCATCGCGCGGCAGCGTGATCCGGGCTCTGCCGGTGTTCAGCCGCAACTCGATGTCGATCGACGGATACTCGATGATCGCCTGGGAAAGGTCGAGGTCCACGCGCCCGAAGGGCGATTCGATCGTCAGGACCCGAGGCACGCGCCACGGACCGCGCCGCTTGATGCGCCCGGCCATGACCGAGATCTTGACGGCCGGCCCGGTGTCCTTTTCCGGCAACGAGGAGAGGACGGGCACCAGTTCGCCGGGCGTGGTGGCGGTGAGCGCCACTTCGAGGTGCTCGTCCATTTCCTCTCGCGCGAGATGGCCGTCGGCGAAGGCCTCCTGTAGGCGCTGCACGGCTTCGTCGCGGTCGGCTTCACTGATCCGCTGCGGTACGCGATCGGGCGTCGACGTCACCCGATCACTCTAACCCGGTGAACACACCCCGAGTGGACCGAACTTGCACTCAGTGTGAACACGGGTCGGATGCCCATGATCGGTGCGATGCCGCCGACGTCAGCCGTCGCGGCGGGTGATCTCCGTGGGCGTGGGCGTGGGCGTCCAGACGCGCGGGATCGATTTCCGGGACGACGGGCTCGGCCACGGCGGTGTCGCGCACGTGCGGTCGGCTCGGGGGTTCTTCGGGGCTCGGTAGGCGGCCACGATCGGGCGGTGGCCCTGAGGGTTCGGGTCTGGTCGTTGTCCTCGCCCTTGTCGCCGAGTTGCGAGCTGTCGGCAGCCGGGGAAGCCGGCAGCCGCAGGACTCGGGCCCGCGATACCGACGCCGGCCCGCGCCCGTACTCGTGTTGCGAAATCCGCGACCACAACCGGCCTACTGCCAGCCGAGGTTCAGCGGAGCCACGGCGACCGGAGCGGTCGGGGCCGAAGCAACGGGCGGCGTGTTCGGGAGTACCTCGGTGTCCGCGTGGGCCGTCGTGGTGATGGTGAGGGCGGCAACGGCGAGGCCGAGGACCGCGGTGGCCTTGGTGATCGTGTTTCGGCGCATGGCAAAGCCCCTTGGCAGCGATGGGAAGGAGGCAAAACCGATCCGGAAGCGGTCCGCGGTGCCGCGCCGGTGGAGGTTTGCCACCGGCGGTCTCCCGGCCGGCGATCAACAGCTTCGCCGCCGGACGTCGGCCCTGTCAGCAATCCGCCGGGGCCGGAAACGGCCTTGGCACAAGCCGTCCACGCCGGTTGAGCGCACGGTCGGGGACATGCGAAAGGCGCCGCCGATTCCGTCTCGACGACGCCTTGCCCGGCCCCGGAGGTCCGGGGGTCCCGGAGGTCCGGGGGTCCCGGAGGTCCTGGAAGTCCGGAAGTCCGGAAGTCCGGAGCGGTCAGGATCCGCCCCGCTCCTGCGGGTCACACCAACCGCGCTGTGCGGCGTACACGCCGGCCTGGAACCGGCTGCGGGCGCCCAGGAGTTCCATCAGATCGGCGGCGATCCGGCGGGCCGTGCGCGGCGACACGCCGAGTCGTTTCGCGATCGCCTCGTCGGTGAGGCCCTTGCCCAGCAACCTGAGTGCTTCGGCTTCCTGGGCGGTCAGCCCGCGCACGTCGCGGACCTGGACCTCGCCGAGCGGAGTCGCCGTCGTCCACAGGGTCTCGAAGAGGGCGCACAGCGCGGTGATCGTGCCGTGGCCGTGCAGGACGAGCGCACCGCGGGCGGTGTCGTCGCCGTCCACCGGTACGAGCGCGACCCGGCGGTCGATGATGATCATCCGGACCGGCAGTGACGGCACCGTACGGACCTGCCCGCCCTGACCGGCCAGCCAGTTCGCGTACGCGATGCTCGGCGGACTGTTGCGGACGCTGTCGAGGTACAGGCTTCGCATTCGTACGCCGCGCGCCAACACCTCGGCGTCCAGTGGCTTGGACGCCTCCATGTTCTCCATGGTCTGCGCCCCGTCCGGCGAGAAGGACATCACCTCCGCGTCGATCTCGCGCGTCAGTTCGGCGATCCGGTCGCGGATGCGATCGAGCCCGAGGAGTTGTTCCACGTCGGGGGTTCGGTCGGCGGGGCGAAGGTCGGCGTACTGGGCGATCAGCTGCGCCGCCGCGGCCCGGGACTCCGCCACGCGCTGTTGCTGGGAGGCCAGTTCGGCCTGCTGTCGGGCGAGCAGGACCTCCATGCCCAGGTCCGGGCTGATCGCCCGCAGCTGGCCGGGACGCTCGTGCCAGGGCCGCAGCAGGGCCAGTTCGCTGAGCCGATCGAGGGCCGCCCGTACCTGCGGCTCGGACATCCCCGTGCGCCGCGCGAGGTCGGTGACGCCCTCCTCCGGAGCCACGAGCATCGACCGGTAGATGTGCTCGCAATCCGCATCCAGGCCGAGTTGGTCCAGCATCGACGCCCCTCCTGTACGGCAGGTCCCCACCCGCTCGGAACGATTCTGCCAAGACAAACCATCGCGTTGATAGCTTTCCTTTCGATCTCTTTCGTCACGTGTCCGCTTTCGGCCATGGCACAAACCGTCCATGTCGGTC
Organism: Embleya sp. AB8; assembly: GCF_049739465.1. Classification (NCBI taxonomy): domain Bacteria; kingdom Bacillati; phylum Actinomycetota; class Actinomycetes; order Kitasatosporales; family Streptomycetaceae; genus Embleya; species Embleya sp. AB8. Next base: position 2,716 of record NZ_JBMHHY010000041.1, on the reverse strand, counting down.
GCACCCGAAGACGAACACGCCGGCCGCACGCTCGAAGGATGTATCTCATCCACGCGCGGCTGCGCCCGCGCGCAGGCCGGGCGCTTCATGACGACACCGGCACGCTCGTGTTGTCCTCGGCCCGTCCCGGGGAGGGAATCGAGCACGTGGCCTTCCATCCCGACGCGAAACCGCTCCCGGTGCTGGGTCTGTTCGTCACGGCGGACTCGCTCGCCGCCGCCGAGGCCACCGCCCTCGCCGTCTGTCGGCGGGCGATCCGGGAGCAGGACGCGCTGCGCGGGATCGATGTGGTCGGCTGCGCCGCGCCGTTGGTGACGGCGTATTACGAGCACCTGGTGTACGGGCGCGACGACGTCCCCTGAGGTACCCCGAGCGGCCTCTGGGTAGGTAGGCGTGCCGACCTGATCCCGCGGATCCCTTGATCTGGTCAAGGATTCGGCCTACCGTCCCAGGGTGATCCAGTTCGCCATTCACGACGGTGTCGCCGTTGTCACGCTCGATCGGCCGGAGCGGCTGAATGTGTTCTCCAGGGGGATGGGTGTCGCCCTGGGGGAGGCGTACGCCCGTTGCGATGCGGATGATGCGGTGCGGGTGGTGGTGCTGACCGGTGCGGGGCGGGCGTTTTGTGCCGGGGCCGACATGTCGCCGGCTGCGGACACGTTCGCGGGGCCGGGGCCGGGGCCGGGGCCGGGGGTGCGGGCAGCCGGAGCCGGAGCCGGCGGTGGGGCGCGGGGGTTCAGCGCGTCACCGGTGCGGCCGCCCGCCTGGGCCGTGCGCAAGCCGGTGATCGCGGCGGTGAACGGGCACGCGATCGGCATCGGGTTCACCTTGGCGATGCAGTGCGACATCCGGATCGTGGCCGAGGACGCCAAGCTCGCGATCCCGCAGGTACGCCGCGGCATGGTGCCTGACGCCCAGTCACACTGGACGGTGCCGACCGCGGCCTCCCGGGCGGTGGCCGCCGACATCCTGTTGACCGGGCGTACGTTCCGCGGCAGCGAGGCACTTGCCCTCGGGCTGGCTTCGCGCGCGCTGCCCGCGGCGGAGGTACTTCCCGCCGCACTCGAGATCGCCCACGACATCGCCACCAACGTGCACCCGGTGTCCGCCGCGCTGACCAAACGCCTCCTGTGGGCGGACGCCGGTCCGGATGAGGTCGAACGACTGGAAACCGCCTACCACCGTGTCCTGATGGGTACCGACGACGCGCGCGAGGGTCCGCGCGCCTGGTCGGAACGGCGCGCGCCGCGCTGGACCGGCACGGTCACCGGCGCGTGGGACCGTGTACTCGAAGCGGAATCCGCGGAATCCTCTGTACGGGAGAACAAGTGACGCCCCCTCAGCTCGATGTCATGGCAGCCGGCCTCACCCTGCGCGGTATGCAACGTGCCGCCGCCGCCACCGAGCGGGCCGGCTTCGACGGGCTATGGCTCACCGAAGGCGGCCGAACCGCGTACACCGCCGCCACCGCGGCGGCCCTGGCCACCGAGAGCCTGACCGTCGGCACCGGCATCGCGGTCGCGTTCGCCCGCAGTCCGATGGTCACCGCGTCGGCGGCGTGGGAGTTGGCCGAGGCCACCGGTGGCCGGTTCGTACTGGGACTCGGCACCCAGGTACGCCCGCACATCGAGCGGCGCTACTCGGCCGAGTTCGACCAGCCGGGGCCGCGACTGCGCGAGTACGTCGGCGCGTTGCGGGCGATCTGGGCGGCGTTTCGGGGTGAGGAACGGCTGCGGTTCAAGGGGGACTTCTACCGGTTCACCCTGATGACGCCCGAGTGGACGCCGGGCGGCTCGATCCCGGACCCGCCGATCTACCTGGCCGGGGTCAACCCGTGGATGTTGCGGATGATCGGCGAGGTCGCCGACGGGCTGCACGTGCACCCGCTGCACAGCGTGCGCTACGTCGAGGAGGTGGTCCGCCCCCAACTGGCCGCCGGCGGCGCGGGCGAGGACTTCGCGCTGGTGTGCCCGGTGATGACGGCGACCGGCGACACCGACGAGGAGATCGAGGCCGAACGGGACAGGTTGCGCCTGCGGTTGGCCTTCTACGGCTCGACGCCGGGCTACGCCAAGGTCTTCGAGACCCACGGCTGGGACGACCTGCAACCCCGCCTGCACCGCCTCTTCGCCGCCAAGGACCGCCCCGGCATGGCCGCCGCGATCACCGACGAGATCCTCGACACCCTCACGGTGAGCGCCCCGTGGGACGGCCTGGCCCAGGCCCTGATGACCCGCTACCGAGGCGTCGCAACCCGAGTCGTGGCCTACTCCGCAGTAAGCACCTGGCGCGAGAACCCGGACGCGGTGGAACGCTGGGCGGGGGTGGCGGGGGCGTTCCACGAGTTGGGGTAAGGGGGGCGGGCGGGGAGGGCGGGGAGGTTGGGCCGGGCGGGCTGGACTGGGTGGGCCGGACTGGGTGGGCCGGGCGGGATAGGTGGGTGGGCTGACTGGGTCGGCTGGGTCCGTTCGGCTTGGGTGATTCGTGGTCGGGGGCGGTTGGCTGCTTGGCGTCGTGGTGTTGGGCTGGTGTGGGGTTGGCCCTGGGTCCGTTCGGCGGGGCCGGGTCGTGGCGGCTGCCCGCGTCTCGTCGTTGCTCGTCCCCTCCGGGGCCGGGTTTTGCTTGGTGCTTCGCATCCGTTGTTGCCCGTCCACTACGTGGCCGTTACTGCCCTGGTCGGCTTCCCCGATTCGTGGTCGGGGGCGGTCGGCCGCTT
>NZ_JBMHHY010000040.1:0-79581 GCF_049739465.1 Embleya sp. AB8 | reverse complement strand
CTCCGATTCGGGTTCCGCCGTCGATCTGCGATACCGGGCAACCCAGGTCCCGAGCGTGGTGTCGCGGATTCCCAACTCGCGTGCGACATGGGTGACCGGTCGAGGACCGTCCAACACCATGCGAACGGCCTCGTCCTTGAACTGCTGTGTATATCTGGATGGCACGTGCTTTCTCTTTCCGGTTCCCTATAACCCTACGTGGGTGACTGTCCGGAAGATCAAGGGCACCCCAGTTCGTGTGAGGAGCATCGCGTCGGTTACGTCGTGGCGGTGCCGAAATCGCAGAACGTCACCTCGACGACCGGGATGTGGCGGATCGACGCGCTGATCGGCCACGCGCCCGCCGAGGCGTGGGAGCGTCTGTCGTGCGGCGACGGCGCGAAGGGCCCGCGAATGTACGACTGGGCGTGCGCGAGGCAGCCGGTGATCCCCCACTTCGACGATGCCGAACTCGACCGTGGGCGTTGGGTGTTGGCTCGGCGGAGCCTGACCGACCCCACGGAGATCGCGTACTTCCTCGCCGCCGGCCCCGAGGACACGCCGCTCGTGGAACTCGTTCGCGTCGCGGGCACCCGTTGGGCGATCGAGGAGGCTTTCCGGGCCGCGAAGAACGAGTGCGGCCTCGACGAGTACGAGGTCCGCCGCCACCCGGGCTGGTACCGGCACGTCACGTTGTCGATGCTCGCCCACGCGTTCCTCGCCGCCCTCGCGGCCGACGCGGCGGAAAGGGGGGAGCCGACCCCATCCAACCCGATGTTGTCCCGTTCACCGTGGCGGAGATCCGGCGACTCCTGGCAACTTTGAACCCACCCCCGACACACCGCCTGCCCCGACACATCCTCCACTGGTCCACCTGGCGCAGACGCCGCCAAGCCGTCGCCCGCCGCTGCCACCACCAACGCAGAATCCGCCGATACTCAGCGTCCACCCAGACATCCCGGATAGACAAGAAACGCGCCCGAAATGGCCACTGACCTGCGGATATATCGAACCGCTGCTGGAGTACTAGAGCAGGGCGCCGCCGGAGACCTCGATGCGCTGGGCGGTGACCCAGCGCAGTCCGTCGGAGGCGAGCGTGGCGATGGCGTCGCCGATCTCGGCGGGCTCGCCGACGCGGCCCAGGGCGGTCTGCGCCGCCAGCCCCGCTCGCATGTCGCTGTCATCGCGCATGGCACCGCCGTTGAAGTCGGTGGCGGTCGGTCCCGGGGCGATGGAGTTGACCCGGATGCCGCGCGGGCCCAGTTCCAGGGCCAGGGTGCGGCTGAGCACTTCGACGGCAGCCTTGGACGCCGAGTAGACGGCGGTGGCCGGGCTGGTGTGGCGGGTCAGGGAGCTGGAGACGTTGATGACGCCGGCGGGGTCGGCCATCAGCGGCAACAGTGCCTGGATGAGGAAGAACGTCCCACGTACGTTGGTGTCCATCATCGCGTCGAAGTCCGCGACACCGACCTGCTCCAGGGGGCTGAAGATCCCCACACCGGCGTTGTTGACCAGGATGTCCAGCCGCGTGGCGTCCCAGAGCTGCAGGTGCTCACCGAGCTCGGCCGCGAAGGGCGGGAACGAGGCGACATCGGCGATGTCCAGGCGCAGCGCGAGGGCATCGGACCCGGCCGCCCGTACCGCCTCGACCGTCTCCTGCGCCCCGACCTCATCACCCCGGTAGGTGACGATGACCTTGATGCCCCGCTGCGCCAGGGCCAGCGCCGTGCTGCGGCCCAGCCCCCGGTTGGCACCGGTCACCAGCGCGATCTTCTTGCTGTCCATGGAACTGCTCCTCGGATGGGAAGGGGGGAACGCTGCGGGGCTCACTGCCCGACGCGGGAGGCGAGTCGATCGACTCGCCTCTTTCACCGTAGGTCCGTCCCCAGAGGCGAGTCAAGTGACTCGCCTCGCAATGGCGGGCATACTGTCTCCATGGCAGAAGGACTCTCCGACCACCACCGACGGCTGGCCCAGCAGAAGCGGGAGGCGATCACCTCGTCCGCCACCGCCCTGTTCCTCGACCACGGCTACGCAGGGACGTCACTGGCCCGGATTGCCGAGGCGGCCGGGGTGTCGAAGTCCACGCTGTTCAAACAGTTCCCCACGAAGGCGGCCCTGTTCGAGGCCATCGTGAGCGAGTCGTGGAAGCAGGGGTCCGGTCACGCTCCGATCCCGCCCCCGGCCGGCGACCTGCGTGCGGGCCTGATGGCCATCGGCCGCCGCTACGCAAAACTGGTCGGCCGGCCCGGGATGACGGCCCTGTTCAGGATCGTCATCGCCGAACTGCCGCGCCTGCCCGAACTGGGCAGGATGCAGTTCCAGTTGGGCAAGCTGCCCTATTTCGACTCCGTACGGCTCTACCTGCAAGCCGAGCACGAGGCCGGCACCGCGCGCGTGCCCGACGCAGAAAGCGCCGCCAACCAGTTCCTCGGCATGATCGCCAACTTCGTCCTGTGGCCCCGGATGCTGCTCACCGACTGGAACCCGGCCGCCGACGAGACCGACCATGCCGTCGACGAGGCCGTGGAGACAATGCTTGCCCGCTACGCCACCGGTCACCGGAAGTAGTCGCCCTCGCTCGCGCCCCCGACGCTTCGCACGGGCGGGAGCGCGAGCCGCAACGTGCGGTCGGTGCCGGGTGGGGCACGCGTCGTTGACGCCACACGACGCCACCGGGGAACCGACCTTGTCCGGCGGCGTGGTTCCCGGCACGCTGCACGAGGGCGGTCTTGCCGACACCGGGCATCCCGGTCACCACGCTCGTGTCCGGGGCTGAGGCGGCCGGCGGGTGGTCGGGGTCGAGGAAGTGATCAAGTCGGTCGCGAGTTCGTCGTTTCGGGCGACGAAGTTCGAGGGCGCGCGGCAGAACCACGGGTGGCGGGGGATCGGGCGACGAGGTCGGGGGCGAAGTGGTTGGGCCTGTGTCCGTCGGCGGGGAGGTGGCGCTTGCGGGGGCGGTCTCCTGCAGGAGACGGCGCAGGGTGACGAAGGTGCGGTTCTCTGGGCGGGCGGCCTTGAGGATGCCGAAGTGGTCGCCGGGCAGGGCGGCGGCGTCGGGGAAGAAGGATTTGGCGGACGCCACCGGGACGACGCCGTCGCTTTCGCCGGCGTAGACGGAGAACGGGATGGGACAGGTCCGTTCAATGACCTCGGATGCGCGCAGCACCTGGTTCACGATGGTCCGGCGGGTCTTGGCGACCTGGTGGTTCAGCGGCCGGAGTTGCCTCTCCTGCGGGTTCCTGCCGACGCGGCCGAAGATTTCCCGGCGCAGTGACCGCGCCAGTTCGGAGCCGTCGTTGGGGCAGGCCAGCATCACCACCCGTCGGATCCGGTCCGGTTCCCGGCCGTGGCCCTCGTCGAGCATCCGCGCCAAATACCGCTGCGCAACCGGGCCGCCCATGCTGTGCGTGACCAGCACCAGGTTCTCGAACGGCTCGCCTTCGGTGCGCAGGTACTCCTTGAGGCTGTCGACCACGGTGTCGATCTCCGGAAGCACCCGCACGAAGTCCAGCGACCGGTCCTGCTCGATCCGCTCCCGCAGTTGCTTCCAGGTTTCCGGTTTGGACCTGAATCCGTGGATCGGCACCACACCCGACCGTCCGCCCGCGCTGCCGGAAGCCACGACCACGGCGCAGCCGAGACCACCGACCATCCCATCCTTCGCGACCCCTCCCCGCGGTTCGCCGCCGAACGCGGGCCGCTCCTCGCCACAGGCCCCCGCCCGGGACGAGGAACTCGCCCCGGGCATCGGACAAAAGGGCCGATCGCACCGGACCCGAGGACCGTCGAGATCCTCCGGAAAGCCCGAACTCCTCCGCCCGTCGACGGCATGCTCGACGGCGTCGGCGGGCGCGCTCTGCGCCACCGCGCCCCACCGACGCGTCGCGCCAGCGGCCGGGACGGGCGTCGGCGCGGTGACCGCCGGGCGACCACCCCGCGTCGCCGCGGCGTTCAGGTCCGGCTGTCGTCCTCCCACAGGCGGTCAAGGTCCTCGACGCGCGCCGCGCCTTCCGGCGACCAGCGGAACTCAGTGTCGGCAATGCCTTCCCGCTCCTGCACCGCCCCGATGTCCACCAGCCGGCGCAAGATGTCGACCAGCGCCGAGCACAACGGGTTGTCCGTCCTGAACATCAACCGGTGGTGGGAGGGATCATCCGGCGGTCCGAAGAACCCGAGCGCCCGCCCCACCGCGAACAGGGCGCTGTCGTGGTCGAGCCAGTCCGTCAAACCCTCGGAGAGATCCACCAGGCGCATACTGCCGGCGGGGCCCGGACACGAAACCAACGGCCCGCGACCGGACGACCCATGCGGCACAGACCCGGCCGGGCGGCCCGACCGCCCGGGCCCGGTCTCGCGTCGTCCGCGTGGGTGCCCGCCGGTCAGCCGGCCGCTCCGTCACAGTGGCAGAGCACCGACATGGTGACCACGGCCGGGTCGTCGGGGAACGGGACGAAATCGGGCTCGGCGTCCTCGGCCACGAGGCCGGCCGCGCGCAGGACGGCGTGGACCCGACGGCCGGCCTCCCCGTCGCCGGTGATGTCCACGTGCGTCGCCCCCGGGCCGGTGGCAAGCCACGCGCGGGCGTCGTCGGCGAGGTCGGGGCCACGATGAACCGGGCCACCGCCGCCCTCGCCGAATGGAACGAGCGCACCGCCGCCACCGGCGCCCGCACCCCCGGAGAGGCCCGATGCGACGACGAACTACAGTCACTGCGACGGGTGTTGAGCGAAGTCAAACGCGAGCGGACCGAACTGCAGCAGCGGCTCGACGCCGCCGCCACCGTCATCGCCGCGATCCACCACGACAACACGGCCCTGCGCGAGGAACTCACCGACCGCGGTGGCTCGGTGATCGCCCTCGGCGGCCGACCGCCCGAGACAATGGGCCCCTGCTGAGCATCCCTTGGCTCGCCCACAAGGGTGAACCTTTCCGGCTCGCTCAACACCTGAGAACTGTCTCGCCACTGTTCCGGTCCGATCCCCTGCTCGCACCCGCCGAGCACGGGATCATTGCACGCATGCGGGCCTTTCGACATCTCATGAGACACCGAAAAAGTGGAGAACAGTTGTACCGTCGGAACGTGACGTACCCGCGTAGGGTCGCCCGCGCCGGCGGCCGCCGTGTTCATGGTGGCGGGATGCTCCGTCGACGACGGGCATCGCGCCCCAGGCCCCGACACCGCGGGCATCCCGCCCGACGTCCACTGCCACGACGCCCTCTTCCGCGGCTTCGCCACATCGGTTTCCCCGGCACGGGATGACGGCTGCCGGGCGCCGTATCCCCGGAGCCGGCGCCCGGCGCGGGACCGCACCGCCAAGGGGTTTCGAAGCTCCGACCGACACCAGCAGGGCGACCTCGTGACGACGGACCCCGCCGGCTACGCCACGCCCTGGTACTTCGCCCCGGCCGCGGACCAGCCGTGGGGCGTCACCGTCGAGGAGATCGTCGCCTCCCTCGAACATCGGCCCGACGCCCATTGGATGCGCGGTGAGGGCTTTCGCGGCGAGCCCCTCCTCGACCTGTGGTTCCCCATCGGGCCCTGGCTGTTCCAAGGCTCCTACACCCCGCATCCGTCGTCCCTGAGCATCGGCATCTGCGACGTGCACGCCGCCGCCGAGGTGTTGACCACCTGGTTCCTCCCACTGCTCCCCCCACACGTCACAAGCATCGCCTTCAACACCGAGGACGGAGTCGAGAACGGCCATGCCGACGTCGACTTCACCCTCCCCTGCCGCGACGGCCGCGACGCCGTCGTCGACACGCTCACCGGCCACCTCCGACACGTGTGGCCCGCCCGCGGCACACCCCCGACGCCCCGCACCCACGGCGGCTGACGGACCGGGACGACAACAGGCGAGCCGCCGTATCTGCCCCGGCGTTCGGTCGAACCCGTGAACAACCGACGTCAGGACCCGGGTTCCGGCTCGGATTGTCGATGCTGTCGGTGATCTTGTCGGGCCCCGCCCGACTGCCGCCCCTTCCCCGGTCGCCAGGACGTGCGGACGTCTCGGCGGTGACCCCCACGGGCAGGTCGAATACATCGAACCATCGGCGGGCGAACTCGGTCTCGGACGGGTCCAGGTCGTCGCCGGCGTCCTGCACCGCGCGGCCGTCCGGCCGACGAAGCGCTGCGGTGACACGGACTCCTGCCGAGAGTGGCGCTGTTCGGTCGCTTGGCCGCTGGCAGGTGGGCAAGACCACCGCGGTGGCGGCGGCATTGGAGGGCGAACGCGGGCGGAACGCGGTGTGGTTGACGTTTGGGTCCCGGCCGACGATGCCGAAGCTGCGCACCGCGTTGTGGGCGCAGCTGTGGCCGGGGATCCGCCTCCCGCGCTCGCGGACGGATTTCGAGCACGGTGTCACCCGGGCGTTCGAGCGGTCCCGGCGCGTCCTGGTCTGCGGATTTGTGGAAAACTCGTGGCTGCTATGACGCGTGGGGCGAGGGCGGGCCGTTCGGGGTCCGCTACGGCCCCGACGACTATGCGTCAGAACCGATTCTGTTCCTCGTCACAGCCGGCGGATGGTCCCGGCTTCCCCCGCCCGCCCGATGCGCTCGAGCAGGCTGACGAGGTCGTCCACCGCACGCGGGTTGTTCGCGTCGATTGCCCGGCGATACATCCGTTCCGCTTCCGCCTCGCGCCCCGAGTCCTCCAGCAGGAGGCCGAGGTTGTCGGCGGCGTATCCGTCCGGGTCACCGGCTTCGAGCGCGCGACGATACATTTCCTCGGCTTCGGTGGCGTTTCCGGCTTCCTGGAGCAGGAGGCCGAGGTTGTTGGCGGCGTACCCGTCCGGGTCACCGGCCTCGAGCGCGCGGCGATATACGCGCTCGGCCTCGATGGTGTTGCCCGTCTCCTGGAGCAGGAGGCCGAGGTTCGCTGCGGCCCACGGGTGGTCGGCGTCGAGAGCTCGGCGGTACATCTCCCGGGCCTCGGCGGTGTTCCCCGCCTCGTCGAGCAGCACGCCGAGACCGTGGGCGGCGTACCCTTCCGGGTCGCCCGCTCGAGGGCGCGGCGGTACATCCGTTCGGCTTCGCCGCTCCGGTCGGATGCCTCCAGCAGCAGGCCGAGATTGCGCACCGCCCGAGGATGGCCGGCCTCCAGAGCGCGGCGATACATCCGTTCGGCCTCGGCCTTCCGCCCCGTCCTTTCGAGGAGCCGGCCGAGGTCGTGGGCGGCGTTTCCGTCCGGGTCGCCGGCGTGGAGGGCGTGGCGGTATATCTGTTCGGCCTCTGCTTGCCGCCCGGTCTTCTCGGGCGGTGCGGCGAGGCTCCGGGCCGCGTCCTCGCCTCCGGCTGCGGGGGCGGGGGCGGGGCGCAGGGCCGACTCGTCGGCGAGGGGCGTGGTTTCCGTTGCGGGGTCCGGTGGTGTGGTCGCCGTCGCGGGTGTTCGGAGCACGGTGGTTGCGGCGGGTCGGTGTGGGGACGTGAGTCGGGTTCGTACGGCGCCGGCGTGGGCGGGTCTGTGGTCGGGGTCTTTGGCCAGGAGGTCCAGGACGAGGCGGTCCAGGTGGGCGGGGACGTCGGGGCGGTGGCGTGAGGGGGCGATGGGGACGCGGTCGAGGTGGGCATACATCATGGCGACCTGCTCCAGACGGGTCCCGAACGGCGGTCCGCCGGTCAGGAGCGCGTACAGGACGCAGCCCAGCGAGTACAGGTCGGCGCGCCGGTCGCCGGTGTGGCCGCGCCACCGTTCCGGGGGGAGGTACGCGAGCGTGCCGACCTGCCCGTCGCCGGTACCGGTGAGGGCGCCGACGGCGGCGAGGTGACGGGCGACCCCGAAGTCGAGCACCTTGATCCGGCCGTCGTCGGTCAGGAACAGATTCGCGGGCTTGAGGTCCGGTGGACCATCCCGTCGGCGTGCGCGGCCTCCAACGCGGCGCACACCCGACTCGTCCACTCCACGACCTCGGCGAGGGTGGGCAATCGCGTTCGCAGGACCGCCGCCAGGTCGTGTCCGTGCAACCGTTCCATGACCAGATACGGCCGGCCTCCCGGCTCGACCCCGAAATCGTGCACCGTCACCACGTTCGGATGGTTGAACGCCGCCGCCGTCGCCTCGCGAGCGAACCTCGCCGCCGCCAGCTCGGCCGCCGCCGTGTCGTCCGGATCCTCGGGCTCGGGCAACACCTTCACCGCCACCTCGCGCCGCAGCGTCAGATCCCGGGCCGCCCACACCTGGCCCATGCCCCCACGCCCGAGCAACACCACCAACTCGTACCGACCCGCCACAACCCGACCCGCACCCGTACCCGGTACCGACACCACGCCCCCGATCGTCGAGGCCCATCGTCGTGCGAAACACCCGCCCACGGCGAGGGGACTCGCCCATTCCCGGGCGGGGCACTCGCCGAAGTCGCATGCGGGCGTGGAGAGATCGTGCCGTGACCGACGGGTCGGGGGGGTCGCGATGCGGCCGACACGAGCGGCAACGGGGAAGCTCCGGCGGAGCCCTCGGAAGTATGGACAGTGCCTGCGTCAGGGCGTCTTTCGCCCCCCGGGGGGGTTTCCGGTCAGCCGACGGATTGTGCCCAGCTGTTGCGGGGTGGTTGCCTCGACGTATCGATCTGCGATGTTCTCCTGGATGCGGTGGGCTTCGGCCAGGAGGTCGACTGCCTGGTCGTGGGCTTCGACAAGCGTCAGGCTGTTTGCCGGTTCGTTGAGGTTGTTCGCTTCGCCGCGCCGGTCGCCGATGTCACGGTGGATGGCCCACCCGTTCCGAGAGAGCTGGATGGCGTCGGTGTAGTTCCCGGTGCACCGCTGGACGGCACCCGGGTGTTGAAGCGCGGTGTCGTACGCGTAGTGCACCGTGGACGACGGTGAGGCGCTGCTCGCGACTACAGGACCGGGCGCCCGGGCGGGTCCCTCGTCGGTACGATGTCGATGCGGTGTCTGTGACGCCGTCGGCACCTGTGCGGGGCACAGGGTGGTGGCACGCCCACGGCATCGGTGGGCCGAAGCCCGGTACGGCCACCGGGGTGAGGATCGCGACGAGCACGACCCGGCCCGGTTTTCCGGAGCCGGGCCGCCGCCACTCCTCTGCCCGCTCCCCCGTATGGAGAATCTCGTGGAACCCTTCATCTGGAGTGCCTCCATTACGGGTTGTCCGGGACCGGGCCGGGTTCGCCGCGTCTGGCCGCGCGTACCGTGCAGCTCGCGGACGCGACCGGTGTGCCGGCGGTCCTGACCAACGCGGTGCGCTACGCCGACCCCGACCAGCACAAGGTCGCGGACGTGCTGGACGCGGCCCGGCTGTTGCGCCCGATCCGCTTCCGCCACCCGGCGTACCTCGACCCGGACGAGCGGTGGTTGAAGGACCCCGGGGCGATGGCGGCGATCGCGGCACGAATCGCGGACGCCTCGGGAGCCGGCCCCGACCGCGCCCGGGAACTGCTCGCGAACACCGCCCGCACGGCCGACGAGTGCCGCCTGGACCCGGTGCGGGACCTGGGCCTGGGCACCGCGCACTTCCCCGAACCCGCCCTCGTCGGCGCCGAGGCCGCCACGGCGGCGCGGGTGCTGCGCGAGCGGTGCGAGGCCGGGATGGCCCGGCGCGGCCTCGACCGCGACGAGGCCGCGCAGAGGCGTCTCGCGCGGGAGTCGGAGGTGATCGCGCGGCTGGGGTTCGACACCTACTTCCTCACGGTCGGGCTGGTGGTGGCGGATGTTCGGGAGATGGGGATCCGGGTGGCGGCCCGGGGGTCGGGGGCGGGGTCGATGGTGTGCCACGCGCTGGACATCGCCACCGCGAACCCGCTGGACCACGATCTGCTGTTCGAGCGGTTCATGTCCGAGCGGCGTTCCTCGCTGCCGGACATCGACATCGACGTGGAGTCCGCCCGGCGATCGGACGTCTACCGCAGGATCTTCGAGCGGTTCGGGAGCGAGCGGGTGGCGGTGACGTCGATGCCGGAGACCTACCGGGCCCGGCACGCGCTGCGCGACGTCGGCCTCGCGCTGGGCCTGGCCGCGCCGGACGTCGACCGGATCGCGAAGTCGTTCCCCCACATCCGGACCGGCGAGATCACCGCGGCGCTCGCCGACCTGCCGGAGCTGCGCCCGCTCGCGGCGGAGGCGGCACGGTTCGGGCCGCTGTTCGAACTCGCCGAGCGATTGGACGCATTGCCGCGCGGGATGGCGATGCACCCGTGCGGAGTGATCATCACCGACGGCACGCTGTCGGACCGACTGCCGGTACAGCCCACCCCCCGGCGGCGGCTCCCCGATGGTCCAGGCCGCGAAGGAGGACGCCGCAGCCCTCGGCCTGATCAAGCTCGACGTGCTGGGGGTACGGATGCAGTCCGCGATGGCGCACGCCGTCGCCGAGATCGAACGCGCCACCGGCGAACACGTCGACCTCGACGACGGCTCCCGGGTGCCCCTGGACGACTTCTTCGCGTTCCGGATGATCCAGGCATCCGACACCATCGGCATGTTCCAACTCGAGAGCCCCGGCCGACAAGACCTGCTGGGTCGCCTGCAACCGCGCGGAGTCCGGGACGTCATCGCCGACATCTCCCTGTTCCGGCCCGGACCCGTCTTGTCTCCGCACTGACTGTGTCCCGTGCAGGTCGTGTCCCATATCTGAGAGGTGGGGCAGCGCGGGTTGTCGGTCTGCGCATGGACCTTGTGTCGCGTGAAGTGGCTGGGAGGATTCACCCGCAGGAGTGAGGGCTTAGGCATCCCGGACGGTGCGGGAATGGCCCTGGTGGGCTTGAAAGTTGTCCGGATCCGGCCCCATGCTGTGTGATCATCCGGATACCTTGATCATCCAACCTTCTTGAGTTCAGAATCGCTGAGGATGCTTCAGCGGGAACTCAAGAAGGTTGCTGGCTTGGAATCAGGGCTGGTGCCCTGGGTTCGGTTGCTGGTCGAAGTGTCGTGCGCAGGGTTGATGTCAGTGGGATGCGCAGGGTTATGACAGCGGAGGCGCAGAGTCCGTGTCAGTAGGTACAGGCGGCTCGGGGAGTATTGAGTGCGAGCTCTTCGAGGGCCTGCTGCCAGCTGGCGGGGGCGGGGGCGATGCCGCCGTCGACGGAGACCCGGCGGACTGGCTTCGGGGTGCGGTGCGAACTCGCAGAGATGGTCATTTCTGAGAGTCAAGGCGTTCCCGCCTCGACCGCCACGCGAGAGGCCCTAGCATCAGCGAAGATTTTAGATCATCGAGTGAAGGCAGGTTTTCATGGGCGTCCAGATCGAGATCATGCAGCCCGGGGATGGAGTGTGCCCCAAGTCGGGGGACAAGGTCACGGTGCACTACACCGGCACTTTGACGAACGGCGCGAAGTTCGACTCTTCCCGCGACAGGAATTCGCCGTTCGTGTTCACGCTGGGACAGGGGGAAGTGATCAGGGGCTGGGACGTGGGAGTGGCCCAAATGCAGCTGGGTGAGCGGTCAAAGCTGACCATCTCGCCCGATTACGGCTACGGGGCGCGGGGCGCGGGTGGTGCCGTCCCGCCCAACGCGACGCTGATCTTCGATGTGGAATTGCTCAAGATCAACTGAGGTTTCGTCTGCGTGTGACCTGCGCTCCGTCCTCATCCTCATAGAACCCGGCGGCCTGACCGGGTCGGCGACCCGCAGCAAGAGTTCCGCCTTCGCGATCCGCCCGTACTCGGCGCCGACGCAATCCCGCGCCGGGGACGTCTGTACTGACACACAACTCTGCGCACGACATCTGGCTTGGAATCAGGGCTAATGCCCTGGGTTCGGTTGCTGGTCGAAGGAGCCGTGGAGGAGTCGGCGGGCGAGCTCGGCGTACTTGACGGCGGTGGCCGGGGAGAGGTCGAAGAGCACGGTCAGGTGGAGGGGGTCCGCACCAGTGGCGAGGGCCTCGCCCAGCACTCTGTCAGCGCGGATGCGGGCGAGGCTGACCCCGTGGAGGGTGAGCTGCCGTTTGAGGAAGTAGTTGCTGACCGGGCGTGTGGTGCCGGCGGTCTGCTGGGAGACCAGCACGTGGCGGTTGAGCGTGTGCGGCCGGCGGGCCTTCCGCTCGGCGAGCCAGGCCCGCATAGCGGTGCGGGTAAGGGTCCCCATGCGCTGAGGGTGGCCGTCGAGGGTGACGGTTCCGGCGGCAAAGTCCAGGTGTTCGAGCAGCAGCCCGCGCATCGCTTCCTCGCGGGCGGCGTGGGCGGCGGCCAGGACGACCGCGAGACGGGCGACCGGGGTGGTGGCGGTCTGTTCGGCGTGGGCGATCTCCTCGTCGGTCATCGGGTCGAGCAGCCTGACCTCCTTGCGCAGGACCTTGAAGCCCCGGGTCGGGTCGGCGAAGACCTGGCCGTATCGCGACCCGGGGATTCGCGCCCCTGATCGAGTTCCGGTACCCCGACGGCAACCTGGTCCCGCAGACCATCATCAGTCCGCTCAACTAGCAGTTCCCTGCGTGTCGGCCGCTGTCGTTTCGCGGCGGTGGCCGACTCGGTGGCATGCATCCCTGGGCTTCAGTGGCAAGTCCCGATGGTGTTTTCCGGCCGTTGCTGAGAGACGGCCCGCAGTTGGACCGGGCCCGGCTTTTGACGGAGCCGGAGGATCTCCTCGTGCTGGGCTGCGAGTTGAGACAGAGCCCGTTGCTTGAAGTCGGTCAGCTCCTCGATCGTCGTGTCCTGTCCGGCGAGGCGATTCCGTAGGCCCTGATTGGCGGACCTCAGCCGTTCGATCTGGGCGTCGCGGGGGTCCGTGAGACGCCCACCCTCGTGGAGGGCTTTCAGGCGTCTGCTGAACTCGTCGGCGAGGTGCTGGTAGGGGCCGGGGCGGATGGTGCCGTCGCGGTCCTTCTTCGCGTAGAAGCCGGTGCGGGTGACCCCGGCCTCGGCGGCGAGGGTCTTGAGGTCGCAGCGGCCGCCGGGCGGGAGTTCGCCTTTCAGGAGCCGGTCCATGGCCGCCCGGATCGCTTGTTCGTTGCGGGCCCGGTTGGTGTCGGTGATCTGCCCCATCAGCTTGTCGCCTCCGCCCTTGTGGCCGTGTCGATCTCCGCGACGACTCTGTCCGCTCGCTGGATTTCAGCATCGAGACGGTTTCGTTCTGCCTTCTGACCTCGGCCGATCTTGCCGATGAAGATCCGGTAGTTGTCGGCGGCGGAGGCCCAGACGGGCCGGTGACCGGGGTGGTGGGTGGCCTGCAGGCAGCGGGCGGAGTCACACATCCCGGCCAGCGGGGTTTTCCGGTCGGGGGCCTCCTCGACACCGGAAACGGGCGCGTCCACATCGTCGACTTCGAGGACTCCGGCCGCAGCACCCGAGCCTTCGAACTCGCCGAACTCCTCGAACACCCCTCCACCTGGGTCGACACCGACGCCTTCGACGCCGACCACCTGCTGAGCCGCCTCGACCTCCACCCGACCGAACGCGAAGGCGTGCGCCGCCTGCGACCCCTGCTCGCCTACCTGTGGACGCGCATGCTGCTTCCGGGGAAACCGGCACACGCCCGAAACCCCGCCGGGTCGCTCGAACGCCAGGCGGAACGGCTTCTGGCCCTCCTCGACGGATGAACCACAGCGGGCACACGGCACCGTCCCCCGTATTCACGAGGTCTCCCGGTCCCGGTGGACCGTTGACAGCCCGTCCGGGGGGGGTGCCGGCCCGAACGTCGACGTCACACCGATCGAGACATGGTCCGGGCGTAATCAACGGCGCCGTGCCGCCCGGCACGAGGCCATGTGCTCACACGGGAATCATCGGCCATCCCAACGGGCGGGCACCCCGGGTTCCCGACCGGTTCCGCCGAGCTCCGGCGTCCGCCGGACTGGGTGGCGTAGCCGGTGGGATCCCTCGTCACAAGGTCACCCCGAGGATGACGGCCGGGGCCTCGAAATCCCGCGGTGACGCCGCGGCTTCGCGCCGGGCGGTTTGCGGGTCGGCGGTCGTCATGGTCGTGCCGACGAAGGCGGTGGCGCGAAGCCGGGTGAGGGGCCGTCGTAGTAGTAGATGTTGGACCGGTAGACGGGAGCGTCGGGGTCGGGGCTTCGCCGCTCGTCGTCGGAGCACCCCGCCAGGACGAACAGGGCGGCCACGGCGGTGAGGGCGACCCCACGAAGTCGAGTCACGTCCGAACCCTACCGGCGCCCGGCGCACGCCGGCCCGCGGCCGGGCCCGCGCATATCGGAGCGCGTTCGAACGGACCTGCCCGTCCGCGTAGGCGGCCCGCCGTGTCGCACGAGACGGCGTGGTCGATCGTTCGTCCCCGGTCGGGAATGCCGCGTCACGCCGGCGGGCGGTTCCTCGGCCGAGTGGCGGCGCCCGAGGAAGGCAACACCGGCGGTCCCGGCCGACGCGGGAAACAAGCCGCCGCCGGAGTGCTCCCGCGCACCTGCCGCGCCGACGGTGGCCGGGGTCTTCCGGGCGATGTCGCCGTGCTCACGACCCGAAGGACCGAGGGCACGCGGTGCCCGCCCGTGCCGGGCCGACGAGGTAGCGGATGCCCTGATTGTCGGCGGGGTTGGTCCAGAGACTGTTCCCGAACACCGTCGCCGCCCTCTTCGTGTCGCCGAGCCTCCACCACGTCGACCCGAGGCCGTGCAGTGCCCGATGCAACGGCCGGTTGTCCAACTCGCCCCAGGCCAGAACCCCGGCGAACGCCGGCGGCAGGGACAACTCGGCGACGGCCACGGCGGTCTGGTAAAACCCCAGGGCCTCGGACAACGCGGCCTCGTCGGCGTCGGCGCGGTCGAACGCGTCGCCGCCGAGGTGCGCCCAGCAGTCGAGTTGCCGGGGGTCTTCGTATACGGCCGCGAGCAGCGCGGCGCGGTAGGCCAGGTCGTCCCCGGTGGAGTCACGCAGGTCCAGCGCGCGGTCGACGGGCGGTGGGCCCTCGCCGACGTACGGATCGGGCATCCGGTACGACGGCCGCGCCCCCGCCTCGCGCACGGCCCGCCACCACGCCCACGACGGCGTGCCGCCGAGGTCGGCCGCCGTGGAGGGGCGGGCGCCCCACCCGCGTTCCGAACGCGGGTCGTAGTCCCGCCCGTCCGGGCGCGCCGGAGTGATCCCGGCGTGGTGGATCCGTTCGAGGATACGACGGGTGTCGCACCGCGCGTACCGGTCGGTGATCTCGGACAGGTACACGTACCGGCGGCCGCGGGCACCCGACGGCTCGTCCGGCGGCGGGAGCGTGCGTCGCAGGCCGTCGAGCAGGTCGGACAGGACGTCCTCGGCCCGGCCGGCGGTCAGCGGCCAGGACAGTCCGAACGCGCGCGGCACCTCATGCACGGGATACCAGAGCGAGCCCTCGTCCAGGCCGCTGCGCCGGGCCAACATCGCGCGCAGGTCGCCCCCGTCCACCGAAGTCCCCACCGCCACCACCCACTCCCCGCTCGTTCACGACGCTCGGGCGAACGCACCGTGTCCGGAGCGTAACCGGCACACGCCCACCGGACCCGCCCTTCGAGAAACCGCAATCCGCACGAGGGAACGAACGCAGGACTCGGGCTGCCCAACCCGCGCGCCGACCCCGACGTGCCATCCCGGGCCCGGCACGCCGGGGCCATAGGGGTCCGGCGAGGACGTCGGCACCTGGCTGGAACGGCAGCAGCGGCCCGGGGCCGGGCCGACGCCGGCGCAGCGGGAGGCGTTGGCCGGGGTGGGCGTCGCGGTGGCCGAGGTACCGGAGCAGCGGAGGGCGGCGCCGGACCGGTGGACGCTGACCCTGACCGCGGCAGCGGCGTACCGGGAGAGGGAGGGGCACTTGACCGTGCCGCGCAAACACGTCGAGAGCGTCGCGGTGCGCGGTGCCGAGCATGCGGTGAAGTTGGGGGTGGCGCTGGCGAATGCCCGGCAACGTGAGCAGCGGGCCGCGTCGGGGCCGGCCGGGGGTGGATAGGGGTGTTCACGTACACATTCCCCTATACAGGCTGCGCATTTTCGGGGGTGCACATCGGCCCCCGACCGGCCCGGATGCCGTCGTGGGCCCCGTCGTTTCCAAGGACGACGCCCCAGGCGACGGGGCAGGCGACGGGTAATCGGTCCGTCGGGGATCGGACCGGACGCGGGCCTCGGTTTCGGGCGTGTTGCTGGGGAGTCCCCTCGGAATCGGGGCGGTCCCCTGTTTTGCGTGCGGGGCGGTTCGGCCGCGCTGTTCCATGTGGGGATGAGGCGTCCTGGGTGGGGTTGGCGGGTGTGGGCTGCGGTCGGCGCGGTGGCGGTTGTGGTGGTGGCCGTGGTGTGGGGGGCGGCGGTGGTGCACGCGCTGGTGCCGATGTCGCGGCCGGGGTGGGACCGGCTGGACCCGGCGACGCGTGCGCAGGCCGAGGGGCAGTTCCGGTTGGCGACGATCCAGGGGTTGGCCGCCCTGGGTGCGGGGTTCGCGTTGTTGTACACGGCCCGCAACTTCCGGCTCAATCGTCGTGGTCAGGTGACCGAGCGGTTCACCAAGGCGCTGGAGCGTCTGGGGTCCGATCTGCCGTACGTGCGGTCGGGCGGGATCTTCGCGTTGGAGCAGATCGTCCAGGACGCCCCGGAACAGAAGGACCACATCACGCGCATCCTCGTCGCGTTCCTCCGCGACCGCGCCCCCGCCGCCGGGACGAAGGGTCTGCCCGACCATCCCGACCCGGACGTGCAGACGGCCCTGACCACCCTCGGACTCCTCAAGCCCACCGGCGCCCTGGTCGATCTGTCCTGCCTTCACCTGAGCGGCGCCAATCTGCGCGGCGCGAGCCTGCGCGGCGCGAACCTGCGCGACGCGCACCTGAACGGCGCGAACCTGCGCGACGCGCACCTGAACGGCGCGAGCCTGCGCGGCGCGAACCTGCGCGACGCGCACCTGAACGGCGCGACCCTGACCAGCGCGAACCTGCGCGACGCGCACCTGCACAACGCGCACCTGAACGGCGCGTACCTGAACGGCGCGAGCCTGATGGGCGCGTTTCTGACCGGCGCGCACCTGAACGACGCATATCTGAACGGCGTGAACCTGACCGACGCGCATCTGACCCACGCGCACCTGGACGGCGCGCACCTGAACGGGGCGGGCCTGACCGACGCGGGCTTGAGCGACGCGGGCCTGACCCGCGCGAACCTGACCGGGGCGAACCTGGACGGGGCGAACCTCAACGGGGCGAACCTGAAAGGGGCGAACCTGAAAGGGACGAATCTGGCCTCGCAGATCTGACCGAGTCGGTCGGGCAGGCGGGCGTGAACATCCCACCGGGACGACATCCGCACAGAATTCCTCACCACATATCCCGTAAGGAATTTCATGTGGGAAAACCACTCAACTCCGACGGTCGTTCCGTCCGACGGTGGGAACCGACGCGGGCTCGTGCTGCGCCTCGCCGATCCGATACACCCGGTGACGCACGAAGCAGTTGTATACATACGCTCACCCGTCGGTGATGCTCGGCGCGGGACAGGCGGGAACCCGAACAGGTGTCCGCAACCCCGCCCCCGGCGAAGTCAGAGCGGAACCATCCGGACGACGGTCACCAGGAGGAGGCCTTTCGAGATCTCGTAGCGCACCATGACGTCGCCCACGGCCGTGTCCCGGCAGTCCTCGTAACCGGGCCGCGCGGCCGAGGTACCGCGCCCGTACGGATCCCGGGCCACCGCCGCCATGCCCCGCTCCAGGCCCGCCCGACGAGCCGCGTCCAGCTTGTTCAGTTCCCGCTCGGCCTTTGTGAGGCCATGACATGACGACCGCCGTCGGGTCACCGAGGCGGTCCGTGTATCGGACGGGCGGATCGAGCACGGATGCGTCGGGACACCGGCTCGCGGTCTTGCAGTTGCTCGTCGTGTCGCGTCATGCTCGGAACGTCATCTCGCTTCCGAGGACGTGTGGAGGCCCCGTCGTGGGTGATCACAGCAAACCGCCGGCGCCCCAGCCGGATCCGCCCCAGCCCGACCCCAAGCAGAAGCAGGACGGCGCCCTGCCCGGCATCGGTGACCCGGGCCCGGGACGCCGCAAGAAGGACAAGCCGTAGTGCACGACGACGCCGCGATCGTGGGCGCCCTCGACGCCGAGGGCGCCTTCCCCACCCCGTGGATACGCGAGGCCATGCTCGCCGTGCCGCGCGCCGCGTTCGCGCCCGACGTGATCTGGCACGCCGACCCCGTCTCGGGCCGGTACACCGCGGTGGACCGACACACCGACCCCACCACGTGGGAGGAGGTCGTGGTGCGGCCGGGACCTGTGGTCACCCAGGTCGACGACGGCACCAGCGACACGATCGGCGACCTGGCGAGCAGCTCGCTCAGCGACTACCGCGCCGTCGCCTCCTTCCTCACCGAACTCGACGTACGCCCCGGCCAACGGATCCTGGAGATCGGCACCGGACCCGGCTGGACCGCAGCCCTCCTCGCCTGGCACCTGGGCGGCGAGAACGTGGTCTCAGTCGAGATCGACCCCACCCTCGCAGCCGCGGCCCGCGCCGCACACACCCGACTCGGCCTGTCCCCGACCGTGCTCGCCGGCGACGGCACCCTCGGCGCGGCCCACGCCGGGGTATTCGATCGGGTGCACGCCACCGCAGCGTTCACCCACCGCGTGCCCTACGCGTGGATCGAACAGGCCCGCCCCGGCGCGGTGATCGTCGCGCCGTGGTCGCCCGGCTTCGGCGCGGGCGCGCTCCTGCGCCTGGTCGTCGACGACGACGGCCGCACCGCGTCGGGAAAGTTCGTGCGCAGCGTGGCGTTCATGGAGTTGCGCGGCGAACGCAACGGGGGCGGGGCGGCCTTCGAGGCGGTGCGCGAGGCCGAGCCCGCCACGGAGGAGGCGGAGGTGGGGTGGGTGTTGGAGTCGCTGTACGGGGACGGGAACTTCACCCACGCCGTCGCGTTGAGACTCCCCGACGTGCGGCTTCGCACACTCGGAGGCGGGACCGTGTGGCAGCTGTGGGACACAGGACGTTCCTGGGCGGTGGTCGACGACCGGCCCGGGATCGGCAAGGCCGTCCAGGGCGGGCCGCGCAGGCTGTGGGACGAGGTCGACGCCGCCCTGCAATGGCAGGACGAACACCAAGTGCACGGCTACGACTTCGGGATCACCGTCGAACCCGGCCGGCAATGGGCCTGGGCGCAGCGGCCCGACCGACGCTGGGAGATGTAGCCGCCCGCGCCTGCGTGAACCACCTAGGCGGGCGGGGCGGCGCAGCGGCGGTCGGTCGTGCCGGTGTGAGGGAAAGCGCGTCGGTGGCGGTCACCGGTGGCGTCGGGTGGTTCGCGTGGTCTCAGGTGTCGGGGCGGTCCTGGTGCGGGCCGGCTGCGGTGAGGTGTCCGTCGCGGGGAGGAGTCGGCTGGGGAGTTCGAGGCCGTACTCGGTCTCGCCCGTGCGAAGGGCGCGCTTGCGGGGGTCGTCGGCGTCGAGTCCGACCTCGTGGGAACCGCGCCTGTCCGGCATGAGGAGCCCCGTGCGAATCATGGCCGGCTCGAGCCGGTCCGGGTCCGTCTCGGACCGGTGGTGCCCCGGTGCCGGCCCGGATTGTTCGTACCTCGGTGTCGGCATGCGTCTCGTCGGCGTCGACGAGGCCCATCGGGACGGTGGTCCGTGGGTCGGTCCCCATCCGGGCGAGGAGTTCCACGCATGCGCGGCCCCTGCCGAAGGTGACGCAGTGGCCGAACTCGAAGTCCGCCGCCTCGCCGATCCACGCGATGTCGTCCCCGGCAGCGGACGTGATGGCGCAGCACGTCGGCCCGCTGCTGCACGGCCGCGACCACATGGTCTCCGCCCACGGGCAGGAGTGGATGCGGGCCGACGTGCCGACGGCGTTCCTCGTCGACATCGGGCGCGAGCTGCCCGCCACCCGGTAGGCGCCTGGGCACAGATCAGCCCTCGCGCCCGGCCGCGCACGTGGGGGTGCCGTTAACGAACGGCTCTTCAGCCTGGGTCGTCATGCTTCGACCACCGAGCCGGCCGCGGGCGGCGCGGGTCGGCACGACACCGACGTCCGTCCGCGACCGGCGAACAACCCCTACCCCTGGCACCAATCGATGCCGGCCTGCTCCCCCGGCTGCTCCCCCGGAGATGCCGGGTCGCGGCGGGGCCGGGGCGGCGGGGGCAGCAGTGCGGCCTGGTACTCGACCGCCGTCCGCAGGGCCGTCAGCGCGGCGGTCGTCCCCGCCCGCCACCCGAGAGCGGCCTGCCCGGTCAGCCCGTCCGGCACCGCCGATGCCGTCTCCACCACCTCCAGCGCCCGCACGAGCGCCGCCAACTCCACCATGGACACCAGGCTGCTCGGGTCCTCCCGTACCGTCGTCCGCCCGGATCGCGTCCAGCCCCGGACGAGGTACCGGCGTGCGTGGCGCCCCCGCACGCGAAGCTCCGCCCGTGTCGCGGTCGTCACCGGGTCTGCCTGCTCGTCCATGCCCGGATCAACGCTTCGCCGGCGTGGACGTCACTCAACCGCGACCCTCGGCGAGAGGAATGAAAGGCGCAGCTCAGGAGCCTCTTCGCGACCCTTGAAGCAAAAGGGCGCCCAGGCGCACTCTGAAGGGGGAGGGAGGTACATCGAGGACCAGGAGCCCGACGAGCCGACCACGGCCGGCGGCACCGGGCGCGGGCCCGGTGGATCAGGCGGTCGGGCGGTGGTTCGGAGCGCCGGGCAGAACCCGGCCGCCGACGATTTGGAGACGGGCCCCGATGGCGTGGCCGTCGCAGACGCCGTACTCGGTGCTGCCGTCATCGGCCCGGACGGTGTGCGTGGCCACCTCCGGGCACGGGGCGGCCAGCCGGTCGTAGCTCCAGGCGTTCAGACACGTGAGGTCCGTGCACCAGCTGCTGCGGATCGCGTTGGAGCGCAGGGTGGCGCCGTGGTCGGGGCACACGCCCCACGGCACGATGCAGCGGCCGGTGCTAGGGAATTCTCAACCGCGTTGCCCGGCCGTCTCAAACCCTGCAGCACCGCAGGTCAACCGACGTCCCACCGAAAGACACACCCGACACCACACACCGAAACCCCAGGCCACGAAACACGAATCAATATTCTCAATCCGTGCCGCACCCCAGGTCAGAGGACCACATCCGCACAACCCCGCTGAGACGACACACCCGAGAGGCACTGTAGGAACCGCCACGCCTGCGAACCCGGTTCGGCTCAACGACGCCAAGACCCGCCGATCGGCCGGGCATTCCAGGCCCCACCCGCCGGGGTGGCCCTCGAAAGGACACCGATCAGCAACGACACGAACGGCCACCGACAGGCGACTTCGTCCTCCGCCCCACAGATTCTCCCAACGGGGGGAACATCCGTCCCCGCCGCTTTCGATTTACGGGACCGCAAAAGAAATATCGGATTCCGCTTTTCCGGTTGATACCCGAGGGCGGGAACATGGCTCGAAGTCGCCTTCTCCGGCCCCGGTGTCGCCTTGAAGAGTTGGAGCCGCGTCGATTCCGGCGCAAAATCAGAGGAGAGATATGATCAGGCGACCGAGCCGGAGAAAAACGATCACCCTGATGATGTCCGCCGTGCTCTCCGCGGCGATCGTGCTCATCGGCGTCCCGGCGCCGGCCTCCGCCGTCACGGGCGGGCGGGCGCTCGACTGGGAGACCGAAGCGGGCGGCATGGTGTCGATCAACGTCGACTATCCGGCCGGGTCGTGTTCCGGCGCCCTGATCAGCCGGACCCCGGGAGACCGAAACAGCAAGCTCGTCCTCACCGCCCGCCACTGCTTCGAGGACGACGCCGGCAACCTGGTCACCGCCGTCAACCAGGTCCACGTGTACAACGGCAGCAGCACCGGCGGTTACGGCTCGCATTACGGCGTCAATCAGATGACGACGGTCTACGTCGACACCGATCGCACGGACACCGTCATCCTGCAACTCACCGATCATGTCTCGGGATCCCTGGCGTTTCCGTACAACACCACCTCGGCGTATCCGACCGGAACGGGTGTCCGGGTCAACGGATACGGATACAACGACACCGCCGGGAACACTCGATACCTCCGACAGGGCGATTTCACCATCACGAAAACCGCCGACCTCACGCATTCCTGGTATGTCGGGAACGGTGCAATGGTGTGCTCCGGCGACTCCGGCGGACCGGTCATCGACCAGAATGGCGTGATCATCGGAACCGTGGACACCGGGACGACAATTCCCGGCCAGACGGCGCCGCAGTCGTGCACCGTGGCCAATTCGAATTCGCCGCTGCTGAGCTTCTCCAAACTGCACAATTCGAACCTGGACTACTGGGTCGGCATCTTCCAGTAGCCCGTCTTCCCCCACGCGCCACGCGGCCCGGTCCGGGCACTCCCCGGGCCGGGCCGCACCCAGAGGCGAATAGCCCGCCTCGACCACGAGCGAAAGACGCGCCGGAGGCAGGCAGGGCAGGGCCGTCGTGCGTCCGGGCACCGTGGTGCGACGACGCGCATCCGCCGCCCGATGGCCAACTCGGGCCGGCGATCCGCACGTTCGGGGATCGGACACGGGTGGTGAGCCCATCCGGGAGTGATGGCACGGAGAAAAAGGGGACGCGCTCACCGCTCGGAATCCGTAGGCTGGTCGTACCGACGCGGGGTGGAGCAGCTCGGTAGCTCGCTGGGCTCATAACCCAGAGGTCGCATGGTTCGAATCCTGCCCCCGCTACCAGTGTCGAGGAGCCCGGCCGATGGCCGGGCTCCTCCTTTTCGGGTGTCTCGTCCGGGCCCACGAGTCGGTTGTCCGGGCCGGCGTTGTGCGAGCGTGCCGTCGAGTTCCGCCACTCGCACCGCTGTGGCCTCGTTCTCGCCGTCACTCGGGAACCGCGACCCGCCCGGCGGCGCCGGTACCGTGGGGCGATGACCGGGTTCGACGACACCGACCGACGACAACTCGCCCTGGTATTGTACGAATACGCCGAACATGTCTTGGACGAGGTGGCCATACTGCGGGTGCGGACGAAGTACGGACACGTGTACCTCAAGATGTTCCGTACAGAGTTGGGGCAGGGAACGCGTGGTCGTGGTGCGCAGACGTTTGGCGAGGCTTTCGGCGGACTCGGCGTCGTGGACGTGTTCGCGCAGGGTTTCCAGCGCGGCTCGCTGATCGGGATCGGCGCGAAGCTTGGCGATCAGGGTCTTGGTGGTGTCGGAGAACCTGTGGGGAACCTCGACCGCGTCACGACCCGCGCGTTCCCACCGGCCCAATACCATCTTCAGTTGCAGATGCCGGCTGCTTATTTGTACGACGCCGAGTGCGGCGGCGAGGAGTTCCGGGTCTCCGGAGCCGACGAACGGGGTCAGCCACTGCCGTGGGAGGTACCTGCCGTCCTCGGGGAGGAGTTCGGCGCGCAGTGCCGGGGAGAGCGCGAGGCGGGTGCCGTCGGGGTGAGGTCGTCGCGGGATGCCTTGGACGATGTCGTGGAGCAGGCGGCCGTTGGCGTGGACCTGGTAGACGAGCCCGGCGTTCATCTCCGGGTCGTCCAGTGCCGCGAGGGGGGCCACCGCGTCGGCGGGCAGGCGGGGGTGGCGGGCGGTGAGGGCGAGTTCACGGCTCGGGGCGCCGGCGATCAGTTCCGCCAGGCGGGCGGGGCGCCATCGGCCGTGCACGATGACGTCGTACGCGGTCCGGTCGTCCATGTGCGGTGTCAGCGCGTCCATGGTCCGATCGGCGGCGGCGTCGGCAAGCGAGATGAACGCCCGGCGGCGCACGTCCAGGCGTGGTGGCTCGGTATGGCCGGGTGCGTCCGCCGCGGCGGGCCACGGGGTGGAGGCGACGGCGTTCGTGGTCGCCTGACGGACCCCTTTGTCCACCAGTTCGGTCACGGTGCCTCGGAATCGGTGCAGCAGTTCGGCCACCGCGCGCCATGCCGCCGCGTCGGCTCCCAGTCCGGCGCGGACGACTTCGGCGAGGCGGACGTGGAATCCCTCCCATACGGGCCCGGGCGCAAAGGGGTCGACTTTGTGCGCGAGTGCCGGCACGGCCTTGGCCGGGCGGGCATGGGTGAACAGGTATTCGCCGATCGGGCCGCCGTCCGCGCAACGCTCCACCAGGACCTCCAGCACCTTCGCCGTGACGCGTTGCGGCGCGAGTTCGCCGAGTATCGTGACGGGTGGCGTGGTGACGGAGGACCTCAGGAGCTGGTCGGGGCGAGGGTGGGTCCGACACAGCGCGATCAGCAATTCCGGTGGGCAGTCCGGGCGTTCCGCCAGTGCCTGGGCCGTGTGCGGCCCGAAGGGTGCCTGCTCGTGCGCCGTCAGGAGGGTGGGCGCGTCGACGTCGGCGCGCCGGACGAGACTGTCCGCGGCTTCGGAGTAGGTGTCCGCGTGGCGCAGTTCCTCGACGAGACCTACCGTGCCCTCGGCTTCGACCACCGCGGCCCGCAGCACGTCGACACCCGCGCCGACGGCCGCTTCGAGCAGTTCCCGGACGTCGGGAAACAGACCCACCCGCGGGGCGTCGAACACCCGACGCAGCGCGTCTTCACCACCGTGCGTACGCAGGGACGACAACGCGCGAAGCAGTTCGGCCCGGCTCAGCCGGACCTCCGGTTCCGACAGCAGATGGGTGGGCACGTCGGGAAACGGACACACCGCGGCCGCGGCGAGGGCGGGACCGGCGTCGCCGTCGATCAGCCATCGGCGCACCGAGGCCCACAGGTCCCGCCACTGCGGCCGCGGGTCCGCACCGGCCAGCACCTGTCGGTGATCGCGCTTGGTCCACGTCCTCCCCTGGAGTACGGCGAGTGCGAGCCGCGGATCCCCGGTGGTGGTGAGCCGATCGCGCAGACCCGGGACACCGTCGAGGGCCTGCTCGTTGTGTACGAGGACCTTGAGGCCCGGCGTCCAGTGGGCGGCGATGATCGCGTCCACCAGGCTGAGCGGCGGAACACCGCTCGCCGACAGCCCGAGGAACCGCTGGGTCTCACGATCGAGGGCGGCGCCGAGATAGTCCGTACGCCCGACAGCCACGAGCAGTTCGACGGTCGACCCGGGCCCGACCCCGTTTTCCGACGCACCGTCCGACACGCTTGGCCCCCTTGATTCCCGGCGCCCGATACCCGGGCCGCCGTCGGCTCGAACGCCGGTGACGGTATCCACGGCGAGTGACATTCCGCTGCTGCGTGGCCGTCGGGACGTGGTGGTTGTGGGTGAGGTGGCGGGCGCGTCCGAGGTGGAGCGGCCCGCACGCCGTCGTGGCCCGTCGACCCGGACCAGGACACGCCGACGCCGTGGCCGAATCCTTCTTCGGGGTATCGAAGAACGAGCGGGTCTCACCCGTGAGTCAACCCGACTCGCGACACAGCCCGACGGGATATCACCCGGTACATGGAATTCCGGTACAAACGCAAACGCCTTCACTCGGCCGTGGGAGACCGCCCGCCACGCGAAGTACGCGCCGAGTTCGAAGAGTTGCGACCGGCCGCATGAACCGACAGCCGGTCCCTGTCCGAAAAACGCGAGGCCCCTCAAGGAGTAGCGGCCATCGTTGACCCGAACACCGTCCGCGCCGGCGCTCCAACGGGCAGGGCCTCCCATTCCTTGGCGGCGGAGCATGCAGGCGGCGAGCCGACCGGGCTGCGCGGCGCCGAGGCGGTCGCGCAGGACCGCGGCGAGCCGTGCGCCCGCCCCCGATGGCAGGTCGGCATCGCCCAGTGCGGGCAACAGGAGGAGCAGCCGGGTGTCGGGGTCGGTGGTCGTTCCGCCCGGCAGCGCGTTGTCGGTCGCCTGGGTCAGCTCGGACCAGGACAGGCCCGGACCTCGCCAGTGTCCGGCGTCGCGGGCCAGGGCCTCGGCCTCCTCCCATGCGGGGTGGTGGGCCACGTATTCCACGCTCGTGTCCTCGTCGGCGTTCTCGTAGACCACGTGCAGGCGCAGGCCGTCGGACAGGGGCACCGTGAACGCGGGCCGGTCGCCCGCATTCCGCAGGCGGCGGCGGAACTGCCGCTCCGCGGCGGGATCGTGCGGCCCGAGCCGGGAGCGGGACACCCCGCCCCGCAGGCAAGGTACTCAAATGTCCCCACCGGAACAGCTCCTCTTCGAGGAGCTGCGGACGGTGGGCGTAGGGCCCGGGATCGCGGAGGGAGACGGACCGGGTGCGGATCGGGAGGCAGTGGCACCACGTCATGTTCGTCGACGGTACCGACAACATGGACGGACAGGGGCTGTTGCCGGCGTACCCCGCACTCGATGGTCCGGAGAACTGCGGAACCGACACGGGTACCGACGGCGACGTGGCCGCGGCCTTGCGGATGTGACGGCAGGGCCGCCGTCACGCCACGCGCAGGCACGACTCAGGCAACTCCCGTCGTGTGGGCCGTCGTTCAGCCGCCGCGTCGCTCCCCCGGCTCGCACAGCCGGTCGTGCAGGGTTGTGTACGCCCATGCCTCCCAGCGGTCCGGGGTCCAGCCGCGTTCCCGGACGAAGAGCAAGTAGAGCTCGGTGCTGAGGAGTCCGTACAGCAGATCGGCGGCCTCGTCGGCGGTGATGCCGGGGCGGGCGCCCGGCTTCGTCACCAGTGAGGCCGCGGCGGTGTGCTGGACGGTGTAGCGCGGGTCCTCGCGCGTCGGCCACAGTGTCGAGACGTCCGGGTCGGCGGCGGCCGCCGCGGCGAGCATGGCGCTGATCGCGGCCACCCGGTGTAGGACGACGCCGGTCCCCGCGACGTGGGCGCGCAGGTGGTCGGCCGCGGTCGGCACGGCCAGTGCGTCGCGAAACCACGCGCGGTCCATGGTCGCGACCGGCTCGTCATCGCCCGCGATGGTGACATCGACCAGTTCCTTGAGCAGCGCGCGCTTGTTGCCGAACACGAAATAGACGGTCTGCACGGCGACGCCCGCGCCCGCGGCGATCTCCTGGAGCGTCGTGGCTCCGTAGCCCCGGGCGAGGAACTGCTCGCGAGCCGCCTCGACGATCCTTCGGCGGGTCTGCCGTGCCTTCTCGGCCCGCTTGCCACCGCGCGGACGGGACGGCGGGGGCCCGGTAATCGGCGCGCGCCCGTCCACGCCGCCGTCGAGGCCGGCTTCCGTGCGGTCTTTCGCCGTGCCGTCCTCCGCGGTGCCGCGTTCCGCCGCGTCCGGCGCTTCCTTCTTGACCTGGGACATGACTGGAGTGTAGCTCTAGAGATATCACTAGAGTCGAGCTCTAGATTTTAGCTTCAGAGAGTTCGCTCACGGAGAGTTCCGTACCGAGAGAGTGAGGTCGCCGCTCATGGCCGCCATGCTGCGCACCGTCCGCTTCACCACCGCCGCACAGGACGCCGACGCGATGCTGTCGCGCCGCGCGGAAATGTTGTCCGTCGTCCGCGCCACCTGCCCGGGCCTCGGCGAAACGCGGCTCACGCGCCTCGCCGACGGCACGTGGGTCGACATGTGGGTGTGGGCGTCGCGCGACGCCGCCCTCGCGGCGTTCGCCGTCGCCGACACCATCCCCGAGGTCCGTGCCGCGTTCGCGCTCACGACGAACGTGGTCGCGGAGGAAGCGGAAATCGTCGACGAGCGGCACGACTAGGGACCGCAGGATCCGCCAGGCATCGGCCGGCCCGCTCGGCGACAGCGCAACCGGGCCTTCGGAAAGGGGAGTTCGTATGATGAAGGTGCTCGTGCTCGGCGGCTACGGGGCGGTCGGGCGCCATGTCGTGGACGCGTTGCGAGCGGGTGGCGACGCCGCGTACGCGGCCGGGCGCGACCCGCGCCGGGCGGACCGGGTCGTCGACCTCGGCGACGGGGCGGGCGGCACCTACCTCGACGCGCTCGCCGGCGTCGACGTGGTGGTCAACGCCGCGGGCGCGGAGGACCCCGCACTGGCCGAGGCGGCGTGTTCCCGAGGCACGGCCTTCGTGGACGTGACCGCGACGACGCCGTACGTCGCCCGCCTCGAAGCGCTCTCCCCCGCCGCCCCGCTGCTCGTCGGGATCGGGCTCGCCCCCGGCCTCACCACCCTCCTCGCCGCGGCGGTCCTCGACGCCGCGCCCGGCCGACCCGTCGACGTGGCGATCGTGCTCGGCGCGGGCGAACGCCACGGCGCCGCCGCCACGGAGTGGAGCTACGGACTGCTCGGCCGCACCTTCCCCGACGCGGAGGACGGCCCGCCGGTCCGCAACTACAGCCGCCCCGCGGTGATCGACCTTCCGGGCGGAACCCGGCGTCGCCTGTACCGTGCCGACTTCTCCGATCAGCACACGCTGACCCGCGAGTTCGGCGTGCCGGTGCGAACGTACTTCGGCCTGGATTCACGGCTCGCCACCCTCGCCCTCGCCACACTCACCCGCATCCCCGGCGGATCACGGGCGCCACGGGGCCTGCACCTGCCGGGGAGCGACCGCTGGACGGTCGTCGCCCGGAGTCGTCGAACGGGCGTGGCACGCCGAACCGGGCACCGGACGGGGATCGGGACCGGGGGCGCCGCCGAGGTCGGGGGCTCCGTGACCGCGTGGGCCTCCGGACGCTCCCAATCCCGGGCCACCGCCGCGGTGGCGGTCCGGGCCGCCCGGGCCGCGGTCGGCACGAACGCGGGAGTACATCACCTGCACCACCTCCTGTCCCTGGACGAACTGCGCCTCGACGAAGACGAAATCGACTTCCCGACCGAAGCCGCCGTCGCGATTCATCCGCCCGCGTAACGCACGGCGAGGTACGTGCGTCGGGGCGGGGCCACCGGGTCGGGCGTCCGGGGACGGGCAAACGGCAACGCCGGCCGGGAGGCGGCACGCGTCCGCGAACGCCGCGCGGGTCTTCGCCTCGACTGCCGCGACCCGTGCGGTCGGCCGCGGCCGGCGTGACCCGACTCGGGGAAAGCCATCGCGGACCGTGGGACGAAAGGACCTCGGCCCGAGCCCGTGATCGGCGCAGCGGTGGCCCGTCGCGGGCGCGGGTGCCTCGACGTCCTGGCGAGTCAGGGTCGAGGCCGTGGGCGTGGTGGGGTCGGGCGGCGATGTGACGGCCGGGTCTCGTTCGCGTGAAGTGCGTGCGGTGGGTGGGTGGTTGCCGGCAGGGTGGGCGGGGTGTCCTTCCCGGGGGTCCACACATTCCGCCTCGCGGCGGGCTGTGCGGGCTGTGCCCCCGCGACGGAAACCCGGAAGGTGTCGACCGCGCGCGTGCGGCCGACGCCTCTCCCGACCGGCGCCGGGCCGAAGGGGCGAACGCAAGAAGGCGGCGGTGTCGGAGGTCGAGGACGCGGGGCCGCTTCGATCGGGGCCAGGCTTCGGGCTCCCGGATGTGCACCGACAGGTTGGTCCGACGACCCGACGGACGAACAGCGACCGACGATCTCGGCGGTCGACGACGCCGGGGATCGACGCCCGGCGACAGCCCACAGCGCGCATCAGTTGTCGAAGTCGAACACGCCCCACGCGGTGAACGGTCCGGCCCGGACGTAGATCCTGCTTCCCCGGCCGACAACCCGCCGGCGGCCGGGGGCGGAGCCGTCGGACAGGGTGAGCAGGCCGACGTCCGTCGGCTCGACCGATGTTTCGGTGAGCTCTCCGTGGGCGAGTCGGTCCCGCTCCTCGCCTTGGCGCCCCGTACACGGCTCGCCCGCACCGTCACCGACCGGTCCGGGCGGTCGGAGCGTAACCCTACGAGCGGAAAGTCCGTGCACGGGCACGCCCGGGCGGCGATGCCCGACACGTTCAGGGCGTAGCAGTCGAACAGACCGGGGAGGCGGGCACCGTCCGACGTCCGGGCGAGCCGACCCGCGGCACTCCGGCGGCGGACTCCGGCCGGGTTCTCGCCGAAGTGCCCGACCCGGACGTGGCCCGCCTCGTCCACGAGCAGACACTCGATGGCGTCCCCGACGGAGAACGACGAGGTCTCGCAGCCGAGCGCGTCGAAGACCCGGACCCGATTCGCACATGCGCCCAACGGAAGGAACGCCAAAGGGAATTCTCAACCGCGTTGCCCGGCCGTCTCAAACCCTGCAGCACCGCAGGTCAACCGACGTCCCACCGAAAGACACACCCGACACCACACACCGAAACCCCAGGCCACGAAACACGAATCAACATTCTCAATCCGTGCCGCACCCCAGGTCAGAGGACCACATCCGCACAACCCCGCTGAGACGACACAGCTGACGGAGATCCCGTGGATCCACCGTGATCATGTCCATCGGCCGTTCGACGACCACATCTGGCGCCGGGTGAGGGCGGGTGTCGACGGGCACAGGGATCGGGAGCGGCACGAGGCGGAACCCGCCGAGGCTCTCGACCAGCTCATGCGCCGCATGCGGAACACCGCCGGAACGCTGCCGAGGAAAAGGGGCCGCAGGGGCCCTGTTACCGCTCCCGACACCGCGGCCGTGCTCCCGGGGCCGGCCCCACCGGGCCGCCGGTGCCTCGCCGGTCGGACGACGTGCACGGGAAGGGCGCGGGGGTACCGGCCGGGGCTGCGTCGGGCGGTGGCCCGGGCGCCGGTATCGGGGCCGGTCGAGACTGCGCAGGCCTCGGGGGCAGGTCCTGTTCCGGACGGGGGGGGTGGGGCGACAGCCTCGACGCTCTCGCCCCCACGGATCCCGACGCCGAGAGCGCAGGTGAGGGCGAGGAGGAGGACGGGCGGAGCCGGCCCTCGTCGGCCGCGCCGAGGGCCGGGTTCGGGTTGTATGACACGCAGGCCGAGGCAGAGTTGTGGTGAACACCCCGGCCGGCGCGGGCCGTTGTGCATCGCCGCCCGTGGCGGGGGCGGCGAGGGCGGCACGTGGGTCCGGCGCCGAGAGCGGGGCCGCGTGTCCTGCGGCGGAGGGGGTGACGAGGCAGGGCAACGGTCGTTGACCACCTGGGAGGGCGGGCGGGACTTCGTCGCCGCGCCTGTTCCCGCTCCTCTCCCGCCCGGCGCCGAACCGCGTGGCCTCGAGGAACGCCTCGCCTACCCCTCCCGGTTCGTCACCGTGCGCGCCCCCACCATCGACGCGCTCGCGAAAAGTGTGCGCACCCTGATGATCCTGGGCCGGCACCAGGACGTCACCGCACGCCCCGGGCTGATCGTCACCGGGCCCGCTGCTGCGGGAAAGACCACGACGCTGCTGCAGGTCGGACGGGCTTGCCACCTCGCCCATGCCGCACGCGGCCGGACGGGGATCTCGGAACGGGTGCCGGTCGCGTACGTCCTCGTGCCGCCCGCGGCGACCGCGAAGACCCCGGCGGCGGAGTTCGCCCGCTACCTCGGTGTGCCGATCACCGACCGGATGATCCAGGCGCGGATCGTCGACGCCGTCTGCCACGTCCATGGCGAGGCGGGGGTGCGGTTGGTGATGATCGACGAGATCCGCCGGCGGGGCCCGCGTACCACTGCCGGCGCGGAGACCGCGGACCTGTTGAAGGACCTGACCGAGCGCATCGGGGCGACGTTCGTGTACGCGGGCATCGACGTGGCCGGCACGCCGTTGTTCGCGGGTGTGCGTGGGGCGCAACTCGCCGGGCGGGCCTGTCCGGTCGAGTGTGGGGCGTTCCCCGCGCGTGTGGGTGGGGCGGAGCCGTTCCCGGACCTGGTCGCCGCGATGGAGAGCGCTTTGGATCTGCGGGCGCATCGGGCGGGGACGCTGCCCCGGTTGGTGTCGTATCCCCCGCGCCCGCACCGCCGGGCGGATCGGGAGCCTGGCCCGGCTGATCCGCCGGGCCGCGATCGGCGCGATCCTCGACGGCACCGAACGCATCACCGAGGCCTCTTTGGACGCCGTGCGGCTCGATCACCTCGCCGAGGAACACCACCGGCCCCGCGACCCCGCTCGGGCGCGCACACCGCCCGCCGGCGTGGCGGCTCGACGCGTCCGGTGAACGCGAACGGAAAGGCGCGCGGGAGCGGGAAGGCGCGCGCCGGGAGGGGACGCGAGGGCGACGGGAGCGGTGGGGAGCGCCTCGGCCCGGGCCCGACGTGGCGATACCCGCGGGTCCCGTCCTGGGGTGTCCTGGGGGTCGCGCCCGTGGCGTTCGAGTCGACCGCCTCGTACCTGGGGCGCCTCGCGGGCGCCTACCGCCTGGGGGTGGCGCAGTTGCCGGCGGCATCGGTATCGAACTCGACCGGCCGGGATGGCGGACGGGACCGGGACCGGCGGCGCCCCGCATCGAGGTTCGCCTCGACACCGAGGCGCGAGGGCGTCCGACCGCGTTCACCCGGATCCCCCACGACCACCCGGCACAGGCCCCTGCCTCGTCCGATCACCGCGCCCGGTCCCGGCCCGACCCGGTCACCCCACAGGGTGGACACGACCGGCGCCGACGACAGGATGGGCACGACCGGCACCGGTGAGGAGGACGTGGCGGCGCCGGGGGCGGCGGGCGGGCGGATACGTGTCCTTGATGCCGACGAGCAAGGCGTCCGGGCCTGCCCGGTGTGCGTACGCCGTCGAATCTGCGGGGTCGGCGATGTGGCGTGGACGTGTCCGCCCGCGGACCGCATGTGGTGTCCCCGCCACCGGTATTGGGTGGGTGAGCGAGGTCCGGTTGCCGGGCCCCCTCGACACGGGTGGGCTACCGGAGATCGGCCTCGCGCACCGGGTCCACCGGCGCCTGACACGACACCGTGACGACACAGCCGCGTACGCCCGGGCCGGGCTGTCACCACCCGCCGGCAACGACCGCGGACACCACTCGGCGCGGCGCCGGCGGGGGCGGTTGGGCCGGCTCACTGCGGGAAAACCCCGCCCTGACCGCGACCGGCGGCGGCGTCTCGGTGGTACTCCCGGCCCGCGTGGTGGTCACCCGTCCCGAAACCGTCGCCCTCGCCCGCGCGTTGACCACGCTCCCCCACCGTGTTCGCGGGACACACCCCACGGGCCGGCTCACGCCTACGGGCACACCCGGGTTCTGGAATATATTGCCGACCACCTCGAACTTCCCCGCCTGGCGGTCGCGCCCGACGACCTCCTGTGGACCAGGCCCCACCACAGGATTCCCAACCAACACACCAAACCCCGGACCCGCCACCAACCCACCCCACCACCACAATGCTCCCCCACACGTCGGTCAGTGCTCGCGGGTGTCGACCACGCGGCGGAGTTTTCCGATGGAGCGCTCCAGGGTGTCGGGGTCGACCGCGGTGACCTCGACGGTGACGCCGACTCCGTCCTTGACGGCCCGGGCCAGCCGAGCGGACGCGGCGGCGCGGGCGTCCGTCGGCAGGTCGGGGCGCGCCTCGACGCGCACGACCAGGTGATCCATCCGGTCCCGGCGGCCCAGGACGAGTTGGAAGTGCGGGGACAGGCCGGGTGTTTGCAGGACGAGTTCCTCGATCTGGGTGGGGAAGACGTTGACGCCGCGCAGGATGATCATGTCGTCGCTGCGCCCGGTCACCCGCTCCATCCGGCGCATGCCCGGCCAGGCGGTGCCGGGGAGCAGTCGGGTCAGGTCGCGGGTGCGGTAGCGGATGATCGGCACGGCCTCCTTGGTCAGGGAGGTGAGGACCAGTTCGCCGGTGGTGCCGTCGGGCAGGTTCCGTTCGCCGAGCGGGTCGACGATCTCGGGACGGAAGTGGTCTTCCCAGATGTGCAGGCCGTCCTTGGTCGTGGCGCTCTCGCCGGCGACGCCCGGGCCCATGAGTTCGGACAGTCCGTAGATGTCCACCGCGTCGATCCCGGCGCGTTCCTCGATCTCGCGACGCATGCCCTCGCCCCACGGCTCCGCGCCGAAGATGCCCACCCGCAGCGAGGAGGCGGCCGCGTCGACGCCTTGGCGGTCGAACTCGTCCAGCAGGGTGAGCATGTAGGAGGGGGTCACCATGACGATCTCCGGGCGCAGGTCCTGAATCAGTCGGACCTGGCGAGCAGTCATGCCGCCGGAGGCGGGGACGACGGTGCAGCCGAGGTGTTCCGCGCCGTAGTGCACGCCGAGCCCGCCGGTGAACAGGCCGTAGCCGAAGGCGACGTGG
Organism: Embleya sp. AB8; assembly: GCF_049739465.1. Classification (NCBI taxonomy): domain Bacteria; kingdom Bacillati; phylum Actinomycetota; class Actinomycetes; order Kitasatosporales; family Streptomycetaceae; genus Embleya; species Embleya sp. AB8. The sequence goes on along the minus strand of NZ_JBMHHY010000040.1, from coordinate 45,900 downwards.
ACCTTGTGCCCCGGTCTGCCCCCGGCCCCGCGGATGCAGCGCGCGACCAGGCTCGCCCAGGTGTGCAGGTCGCGCTCGGTGTATCCGACGACTGTGGGCAGGCCGGTGGTGCCGCTGGAGACGTGGATGCGGCGGACGTCGGCCTGCGGCACGGCGAACATGCCGTACGGGTAGTTCTCGCGCAGGTCGGCCTTCGTGGTGAACGGGAACCTGGCCAGGTCCGCGAGGGTACGGCAGTCGTCGGGGGCGACGCCGGCCGCGTCGAACCGGCGCCGGTAGAAGGGGACGTGGGCGTACGCGTGGCGCAGCGTCGCGCGCAGCCGGGTCAGTTGCAGCGCCGCGATCTCTTCGCGGCTCATCCGCTCGGCGTCGTCGTGGAGCGCGGCGGCGGGGGTGGGGCCGGTGATGGGCTGCGTGGTCACAGGTGGTCCTCCTGGCGTGGTGACGTGCGGCGGTCGACGAAACGGCGGGGTACGACGCTCGGCGACGACATCGGGTCCGCTCGGGCGTGTTCGTCCTCAGTTGTCGTAGTCGACGGCGAGTACTTCGGAGACGGGGTAGGTCTGGCAGGTCAACACGTAGCCGGCGTCGACCTCGGCCGGCTCCAGGGCGAAGTTGCGCCGCATCTCGACCTCGCCGCCGCTCACCAGGGCCCGGCAGGTGCCGCAGACGCCGCCCTTGCAGGCGAACGGCAGGTCGGAGCGCACGAGTTGGGCGCCGTCCAGGATGGACCGATCACGCGGGAGAGGGACCGATGTGGTCCGGCCGTCGAGCGTGAGGGTCGCTCGACTGACCGGGCCGGTCGGGGCGGCGTCGGGGTGCTGGACGGTCCGTGGAGTGTCGCCTTCGGCGTGGAACAGTTCCCGGTGGATCCGATCGGCTCGGACGTGGAGGTCCGCGAGGACCCGTCGGGCGTCCTCGACCATGCCGTGCGGACCGCACAGCCACCAGTGGTCGGCGTCGGGCACCGCGACCAGGGCGGTGAGGAGGGCATGGAGCCGTTCGGGGTCGAGCCGCCCGGAGAGCAGTCGGGCCTCGCGGGGCTCACGGGAGAGGACGTGGACGAGTTGGAGGCGGGCGGGGTGGACGTTCTTGAGATCGGCGAGTTCGTCGGCGAACATCACGCTGTCGCTGCGCCGGTTGCCGTAGAACAGGCTTACCCGCGACGCCGGGTCCGCGGCCAGGACGGACGCGGCGATCGAGAGCATCGGGGTGATGCCCGAGCCGGCTGCGATCAGGACGTGCCGGCCGGGCTCGGTCAGGTCCGGTGTGAAGGTCCCGGTGGGACCCGTCACCTCGACGGTGTCGCCGGGGCGCAGTTCGTCGACCAGCCAGGAGGAGAACAGCCCGCCCGGCACCACGCGCACGCCGATCCGGGGTTGGGAGCCGGCTGCGGCGCAGATCGAGTAGGAGCGGCGCTCGTCGCGGCCGTCGATCGTCCGGCGCAGGGTCAGCGACTGCCCGGGGGTGAAGGCGTATTCGGCCGCGAGGTGTTCGGGGATCTCGAAGGTGATGGCTGCGGCGTCCGCGCACAGCGGTTCGACGGCGGCGACCCGCAGGGGATGGAACGCCGGGCGGCGGCGCGCACGGGGCGGCCGGGCGGCGGGTGCGGTGGGCGGGGCCATCAGATCTCCTTGAGGTACTCGAAGGGTTCGCGGCAGGTGCGGCAGCGCCACAGGGCCTTGCAGGCGGTGCCGGAGAAGCGGGAGGTCTCCTCGGTGTCGATCGATGCGCACTGTGGGCACCGCACGGTGGGTGGGGCGGTGGACAGGAGCAGCGGCACCGGTCCGGGAGCGCGCCGGGGTGCGGGTGCGGGTGGGGTGATGCCGTGTTCGGCGAGGAGGCGTCGTCCCTGGGGTGTGATCCGGTCGGTGGTCCAGGGCGGGTCCAGGCGGGTGCGGATCCGGACCTCGGGAAAGCCGGCCGCGTACAGGCGGCGGGCCACGTCGGCGCGCATCTCGGCCATGGCCGGGCAGCCCGAGTAGGTGGGCGTGAGGGTCGCGGTCACCGTGCCGTGGGCGTCGACCTCGACGTCGCGCAACACGCCCAGGTCGGCGAGGGTGAGCATGGGCAGTTCCGGGTCCGGCGCTTGTTCGGCGATGCGCCGGGCGTGCCGGGCGTCGAGGCGGGTCGCGTTCACCAGGTCGCCTGCGGGTCGGCCCGGGCCACGCTCTGCAACTCGGCCAACAGCACGGCCAAGTGCTCGGTGTGGAGTCCGTCGCGGCCCCTTCCGGCGGCCGATGCGGTCTGCGCGAGCACCAGGCCGGCCGCGTCGAGGACCCGATCCACCACCGCGGTCGTCTCCTCGCGTACCGAGGTGGGGTCCACGGGCAGGCTCGCGTGTGGTGTGAAGAGTTCCGCGAGATGGGGTGCGATCTCGTCCAGTGCGCGTTGCATCCGCTGCCGTGACTGCGTCGTGCCGTCGCCCAGGCGCAGGACCCACTGCGCGGCGTACAGCCGGTGGTACTCGAGCTCCTTGATCGCCTTGGTCGCGATGGCGGCGAGGATCGGATCCGCCGCGTCGGTCAGCCGCTCGAACAGCGCCAGCCGCCATGCGGAGAAGACCAGTAGCCGAGCGATCGAGAACGCGAAGTCGCCGTTGGGCAGTTCGACGAGCCGCACGTTGCGAAACCGCGCCGCGTCGCGGAAGTAGGCGTACGCGTCCTCGCCCCGGCCGGTGCCGTCGACCCGGCCGACCCGGGCGTAGAGCAGCCGGGCCTGGCCGAGCAGGTCCAGGCCGATGTTGGCCAGTGCGACCTCCTCCTCCAACTCCGGCGCGCACATGCACCATTGGGCCAGTCGTTGGGCCGCGATCAGGGCGTCGTCGGCCAACATCAGGCAGCAGGAGGCCAGTTCCTCGGCGTCGATCCCGTCCGGCACGGTGGTGTCGGCGCCGTGCAGGGGGTCCTCGAAGCCGGTGCCGAAGGCCCATTGGCCGTCGCCTTCGGGGTGTCCCTCGCTCAGGGACAGGTAGACGTGGTCGTCGTTCATGACCTGCTCCTGGCTGTCAGATGTGGGGGACGTCGGTGGGGATGTCGTAGAACGTGGGGTGGCGGTAGACCTTGTCGCCGCTGGGCGCGAAGAAGGGGTCCCGCTCGTCCGGCGTGGAGGCGGTGATCCGGTCCGAGGGCACGACCCAGATGCTCACGCCCTCGTTGCGCCGGGTGTACAGGTCGCGGGCGTGGGTGAGGGCCATGCGCGCGTCCGCGGCGTGCAGGGAGCCGACGTGGACGTGGTTGAGCCCGCGCTTGCCGCGGACGAAGACCTCGTACAGCGGCCACCCAGCCCTCGTCTGCTGTGTGTCGTCGGTCATGCCGCTGCTCCTTCCCGGGCGCGGGCGGCCTGCTTGGCCGCGTGCGCGCTTGCCGCCTCGCGCACCCAGGCGCCGTCCTCGTGGGCCGCGCGGCGACGCGCGACGCGTTCGGTGTTGCACGGCCCGTCGCCGGCGATCACTCGGTGCAGCTCGGACCAGTCCGGGGTGCCGAAGTCGTGCCGACCGCGGTCCGTGTTCCAGCGCAGTTCCGGGTCGGGCAACGTGACGCCGAGCTTGGCCGCCTGCGGAACGGTCATATCCACGAAGCGCTGCCGCAGCTCGTCGTTGGTGTGTCGCTTGATCTTCCAGGCCATCGACTGCTCGGAGTTGGGCGAGTCACCGTCGGGCGGGCCGAACATCATCAGGGACGGCCACCACCACCGGTCGACCGCGTCCTGCACGGCCACACGCTGGCCGTCGGTGCCGCGCATCATCGTCGACAGGAGTTCGTAGCCCTGCCGCTGGTGGAAGGACTCCTCCTTGCACACCCGGACCATGGCACGTGCGTACGGTCCGAACGAGCTGCGGCAGAGCGGGACTTGGTTGCAGATGGCCGCGCCGTCGACAAGCCAGGCGATCACCCCGACGTCGGCGAAGGTGGGGGTGGGGTAGTTGAAGATCGACGAGTACTTCTGTCGGCCCTCGATCAGGCGCTGCGTCAGGTCGGCGCGGTCCGCGCCCAGCGTCTCGGACGCCGAGTAGAGGTAGAGCCCGTGGCCGGCCTCGTCCTGCACCTTGGCGAACAGGATCGCCTTGCGGCGCAGCGAGGGCGCCCGGGTGATCCAGTCCCCCTCCGGCTGCATGCCGATGATCTCGGAGTGGGCGTGCTGGGCGATCTGGCGGATCAGCGTCCTGCGGTAGCCGTCCGGCATCCAGTCACGCGGTTCGATCCGCTGGTCGCGGGCGATCGTGTCGTCGAACTGCTCCTGCAATCGCAGTTCGAAGCCACTGTCTTCGAAAGATGTGGTCTCCGGTGTGGTCATGATCCCGAAGTTCCTTCCTGATGGGGTGTTCGATGGCTCGGAGCGGCCCGTGGCACCGGCTGGGTAGCGGCTCAACAACCGTGGAACGTGGGCTTGTCCCGGGCCGAAAACGCCCGCACCGCGGCTTGGTGGTCCCTTGTGGCGCCGAGCCGCTCCTGGGCGGCGGCTTCGCGTTCGAGGACCGTGCTCGAAGCGGCGTCGTCCGTGTGCCGCAGCAGGGCCTTGACCTCGCGGTAGGCGGCTGTGGGCCCCGCTGCGAGGCAGTGGGCGAGGGCAAGCCCTGCCGCGGTGGCGGCCCCGTCCGTGGTGACCCGGTGAGCAAGGCCCCAGCGCAGCGCGTCCCGGGCGTCGAAGCGGTCTCCGAGCAGGAACAGTCCCGCCGCGCGTGAGGAGCCCAGTGCCCTGGTCAGCGTCGCACTCAGCCCGCTGTCCGCCGCGAGCCCGATCCCGGTGAAGGCGGTGGCGAAGCGGGCGCCCTCGGCCACGACCCGCACGTCGGCACACAGCGCCAGGGCCAACCCGGCCCCCACGCAGGCGCCCTCGACGGCGGCGACCACCGGCATGGGCAGGGCGTACAGGGCTTCGACGAGCGGGTTGTAGTCGGTCCGCACCTTGGCGAACGCCGACTCCGGGTCGGCCGCCAGGTCGCGGGCGTGTTCCTTGAGGTCTTGGCCGACGCAGAAGGACGTGCCTCGCGCGGCGAGCAGGACCGCGCGGACGTCGTTCCCGTCGCTGCGCACCCGGCTTACGGCGGCGAGGAGTTCGCTCCTGAGGGCCGCGTCGAGCGCGTTGCCCGGTGCGGAGCCGCGCAGGAGGACGACGGCCACGCCGTCGGTCAGGGAGTAGTCGACGCCGGGTGCCGGTTCGGTGTCGATCCCATGGTCGTCGTCTATTTCCATGAGTAGAAGCCCTTTCCGCTCTTGCGGCCCAGTTCGCCGCGCGCGACCTTGTCGCGCAGGAGTCGGGGAGCAGCGAAGCGCTCGCCGAGGGTGGCGTGCAGGTGGTCGGCGATGGCCAGACGTACGTCGAGACCGACGAGGTCGGTCAGGCGCAGCGGGCCCATCGGGTGCTTGTAGCCGAGGGTCATCGCGTCGTCGATGGCCTGCGGGTCGGCGACCCCTTCCGCCACCATGCGGATCGCCTCCAGGCCCAGTGCCACGCCGAGGCGGCTGCTGGCGAAGCCCGGGGAGTCCTTGACGATCACGTCCCGTTTTCCCAGGGCATGGGTCCAGGCCGATACGGTCCGCAAGGTCTGGTGGCTGGTGGTGGGTGCGACGACGAGTTCGATCAGGGCGGAGGCGGGGACGGGGTTGAAGAAGTGCATGCCGAGGAACCGGCTCGGGTGGGTCAGGGCCGCGCCGAGTTCGGCGATCGACAGGGAGCTGGTGTTGCTGGCCAGGATGGTTTGTTCGCCGACGACGCGTTCGGCTGCGGCGAGCAGTCGGGCCTTGAGGGTGGCGTCCTCGGAGACGGCCTCGACCACGAGGTCGGCGTCGGCGGGTAGAGCGGCCACGGAGTCCGTGGTGGTGACCCGGTCGAGTACTCGGTCGAAGGGCTCGTGAAGGTTGCCGTGTTCGGCGGCGCGGGTGAGTCCGGCGGCGATGCGCTCGAGTGCTGCTGCCGCTGCGCGTTCGTCGCTTTCGACGACGGTGACGGACGCTCCGACGGCGGCGAAGGATTGGGCGATGCCGGCGCCCATTCGGCCGCCGCCGATCACGCCGACGACGGCGGGTGTGGTGCTCATGGCGTGCTCTCCTTTTTCGCCAGGAACCGGGTCATACGTTCCTTTTTGTCCGAGCCCTCGAACAGCACGGCCTGGGCGAGGTCGTTGGCCGGCGGATGGGCGCCCGGCGCGTCGACGACGAGTTTGGTCAGGCGCAGGGCGGTGGCCGAGGACCGTGCCATCCGGTCCAGCAACGCGTGGGCACGGTCGAGGAGGACGGGGGCCGGCACGACGTCGATGACCAGCCCCGCCGCGAGGGCCGCCGGGGCGTCGAGGGTGCGGCCCGCCAGGAGCACCTGCTTGGCGAGGGATGCGCCGACCAGTTCCGGCAGCCGCCAACAGGCGCCGGCCGCGGCCAGGATGCCCAGGGCGGGCTCGGGGTTGCCGAAGACCGCGTCGGGGCCGGCGATCCGGATGTCGCACGCGTAGGCCAACTCGGCTCCGCCGCCCAGGGCCCAGCCGTCGACGGCGGCCACCGTGGGCATCGGCAGCCGGTGAACTCGCTCGAACAGCCGGCTGTTGATGCCCTGGAGCGCCTCGTCGCGGCCGCGGTGCAGCAGCTCGGCGATGTCGGCGCCGCCCGCGAAGACCCCGGCGTGGCCGGTCAGCAACAGCAGCCGCGGGTCGCGCTCCAACCGGGCGCACACGTCGTGCAGTTCGTCGATCATCCGGGCGCTGATCGCGTTGCGGGCCTCGGGTCGGTGCAGGGTGACCACCACCCGGTCGGTGCGCTCGTCGACCAGGAGCGTCTGCCAGGAGCCGCTCATACCCGCTCCACCAGCATCGCGACGCCCTGCCCGACGCCCACGCACAGCGTGGCCAATCCCCGGCGGGCGTCCTCGCGTTCGAGCCGGCCCAGGAGGGTGAGCAGAATCCGGGCGCCGGAGCAGCCGAGCGGGTGGCCCAACGCGATGGCGCCGCCGTCGGCGTTGACCCGGTCCTCGTCGAGCTTCAGTCGGCGCATCACCGCCAACGCCTGGGCGGCGAAGGCCTCGTTCAGTTCGATGGCGTCCAGGTCGCCGCGCTGCCATTCGGCCTTGGCCAGGGCTTTCTCGGTGGCGGGCACCGGGCCCAGGCCCATCAGGTTCGGCTGTATCCCGGCCGAGGCGGACGTCACCACTCGGGCCCGGGGCGCCAGGCCGTAGCGGGCCACGGCCGCCTCGCTTGCCACCACGAGGGCGGCGGCCCCGTCCGACAGAGGGGAGGCGGATCCTGCGGTGACGATGCCGTCGGGGCGGAAGAGGGCACGCAGCGTGCCGAGCTTGTCCAGGCTCGTTTCCCGGCGTGGGCCCTCGTCGCGGGTGAGCCGGCCGTCCCGGACCGGCACCGGCACGATCTCCCGGTCGAAGTGGCCGGCGTCCTGGGCCGCCACCGCGCGTCGGTGGCTGCGCAGCGCGTAGGCGTCGGACTCGGCGCGGGTGATGCCGTCGAGGGCGGCGACCTCCTCGGCGGTCTCGCCCATCGACAGCGTCGTCTTGACGCTCTCGGGGCCGGCGCCCGCCGGGACGGCGCGGTCGGCCGCGGCCAATCGCGGGTTGGTGAAGCGCCAGCCGAGCGCGGTGTCGTGCACCTCGCCGGGCTTGGCCCAGGGGGTGCCGGGCTTGGCCATGACCCAGGGCGCGCGGGTCATCGATTCCACGCCGCCGGCCACGACCAGGTCGGCCTCGCCGGCGCGGATCGCCTGGGCAGCGGAGGCGACGGCGGTCAGGCCGGACGCGCACAGTCGGTTCACCGTGTAGCCGGGCACGGTGTGCGGAAGTCCGGCGAGCAGCACGGCCATGCGGGCCACGTCGCGGTTGTCCTCGCCGGCCTGGTTGGCCGCGCCGAGGATCACCTCGTCGACCGCGTCGCCGGGGATCGCGGCTCGGCGCACCGCCTCGGCGACCACGAGGGCGGCCAGGTCGTCGGGGCGGACTCCCGCCAGGGCACCGCCGTAGCGGCCCTGTGGGGTGCGGGCCCCGTCGATCAGATAGACCTCAGACATCGCCGACCTCCGGGCGCCGGGCGGGCCGCCGCGATTGCAGCGTGGCGAAGCGGCCGGTGACGAACGCGGGATCGGACAGCGTGGCACTGGCCGCCGGGTTCGCGGCGCTGCCGTGGAAGTCGCTGAACGCGGCCGACTGGTTGACGAAGACGCCGCCGGTGAGGTTCTCCGACAGGTGCACGCCCGCCTCCAGTGCGGCCAGTTCGGCCTCGGCCAACACGTCCTCGGACGTGGAGTGGACGGCGGCGGTCAGCGCACCGTGTTCGCGCACGGTGTCGCGGAAGATCCGCAGGCTGTGTGCCGTGGAGTCGGTCCCGATCACGAAGGACACCGGGCCGAACCACTCGCGGGTGTACGTCTGGTCATCGGCCTCGGCGTCCAGCAGCGCGACCAAGGGTGTCCGAACCGCCGCCTCCGGGTGATCGGGGTCCTCGATCGACGTCGACCGGCGCACCGTGCGGCCGACCTTCGCCGCCTGCGCCAAACGCTCGTGCACGCCCTCGTTGACAATCACGCCCAGGGTGGCGGCCGCGCGGGCGGGGTCGCCGAGGAGCTTGTCCAGCGCGCCGCCCAGGTCGCCGGCGAACTCCGCCGCAGACCGCACTCCCTGGTCGGTGGTGAAGCCGTCGCGAGGGATGAGCAGGTTCTGTGGGGTGGTGCACATCTGCCCGCTGTACAGGGACAGCGAGAAGGCCAGGTTGCGCAGCAGGCCCTGGTAGTCGTCGGTGGAGTCGAGCACGACCGTGTTCAGGCCGGCTTTCTCGGTGTAGACGACGGCTTGGCGGGCGTTGTCCTCCAGCCAGTCGCCGAACTCGGTCGAGCCCGTGAAGTCGATGATCCGCACCTCGGGACGCACCGCGAGGACACTCGCGATGCGGTCCTCGGGTCCTTCCGCCACGAGGAGCACCAGGTTCGGGTCGAAGCCCGCCTCGGTCAGGACCTCGCGGGCGATGCGTACGGAGATCGCGAGCGGCAGCACGGCGCCGGGGTGCGGCTTGACGATCACCGGGTTGCCGGTGACCAGGCTCGCGAACAGGCCCGGGTAGCCGTTCCAGGTCGGGAAGGTGTTGCAGGCGATCAGCAGTGCCGGGCCGCGCCCGACGGGGGTGAACTTCTTGTCCAGGGCGAGCGGTTCGCCCTTGCGCTGTGGCTTGCTCCAGCGCGCGGCGGCGGGGTGGCGCTTTTGCTCGGCCCACGCGTAGGCCACCGCCTCCAGGCCGCGTTCCTGGGCGTGCGGGCCGCCCGCCTGGAAGGCCATCACGAACGCCTGACCCGTGGTGTGCTGCACCGCGTGCGCGATCTCGAAGCTCGCGGCGTTGATCCGGGCCAGGATCTCGGCGGCGACCCCGGCGCGGGTGTCGGGGCCGGCGGCACGCCACGGGCCGATGCCGGCCGTCGTGGCCGCGATCGCCTCGTCCGGCGTGAGCCTCGGATAGTCGACGTCCAACGCGAGCCCGTACGGGGAGACTTCACCGGGGTTCACGGTGCCGCTGTGGGGGTGACCTTCGAGGACGAAGGCCTTGCCGAGCTGTTCCCGCAAGGTGGTTTCGCCCTGTTTGGGGGCTTCTCCGCCGTACACCGAGTTGCTGGGCGATTCCGGATAGGGCGACCAGTACTCGCGGTTCGCGGTGCCGGCCACGGCTCGGTCGAGCAGTTCACGGTGTCGGGCGAAGAAGTCGGGCGTGCTGGGGGTGTCGTGCACCATGTGTTCTCACCTCGTGGGGGATGTCGGGATTGCGGCGCCGGCCCGGCGCCGTGGCACGGGCGCCGGCACCGGGTGTGGCGAGGCGGCGGGCCTCGGGTCGCTCACATGTCGGCCAGCAACGTCGCGGGACGCTCGACGCAGTCGGCCACATAGCGCAGGAAACCGCCGGCCACGCCGCCGTCGCAGACCCGGTGGTCGAAGCTCAGCGAGAGCTGGGTGACCTTGCGGACGGCGAGTTCGCCGTCGACGATCCAGGGTTTGTCGACGATCCGGCCGACCCCGAGCAGCGCGGCCTCGGGGTGGTTGATGATCGGGGTGGAGCCGTCCACGCCGAACACGCCGTAGTTGTTGAGGGTGAACGTCCCACCGGTCAGCGCCTCGGGAGGAAGGCCGCCGGAGCGGGCCAGGTCGGTCAGTCGGCCCAGTTCGGCGGCGATCTGCGCCGTCGTCAGGGTGTGCGCGTCGCGCAGTACGGGGACCATCAGGCCGCGCTCGGTCTGAGCGGCGAAGCCCACGTTCACGTGCGCGAAGCGGACGATCTCCTCCCGTTCGGTGTCGACGGTGGAGTTCAGTTCCGGGTATCGCCGCAGCCCCGCGACACAGATGCGGGCGAGCAGCGGCAAGAGGCCGATGCGTCGATCCGGGTGGGCGGCCCGGAGCACGTTCTTGGCGTCCAACAGTGCCGTCGCGTCCACGTCCACCCAGGTCGTGGCGTCGGGGATCTCGGTACGGCTGCGCGCGAGTTTGCTCGCGACCGCGCGACGCAGGCCACGCAGGGGGATCCGCTCCTCCGCAACGCCGGCGACCGCGTCGGCGCGGGTGGCCGCCGGCGTCTCGTCTCGGGCGATGGCCTGTTCCACATCTTGGCGCCGGACCACGCCGCCGGTTCCGCGCGGTGCCAGGTGGGCGACATCGACATCGTGGTCGCGGGCCAGCCTGCGCACCAACGGGGATATCACCAGCGCCACCTCCGGCCGACTCCCCTCGGGTGAGGGCACGCTGCCCACACCTTCCACGGCCTCGCCGCGCGCGGGAGGCGGCGTCGGTGCGGGCCGGCGACGCCTGCGGGAGGGCGGCGCGTGGCCGGTGCCGTATCCGATCAGCACGTTCCCGGATCCGGCCTGCTCCTCCGCGCGGTATCGCTCGGCGGCGGTGGGGCCTTCCGCCCGCGTCTCGGTCGGCGTCGTGCCGACCGAGATGAGCGGTTGCCCCACCGCGAGCGCCGTGCCGGCGTCGGCGTGCAGGCGCAGGACCGTGCCGGCGTAGGGAACCGGTACTTCGACGGCGGCCTTGGCGGTCTCGACCTCCACCACGATGTCGTCGACCTCCACCGCGTCGCCGACCGCGACCTTCCACTCCACGATTTCCGCCTCGGTCAGCCCCTCGCCCAGATCGGGCAGGAGGAAGACCTGCGCTTCGAGCGTGCCGGTGCTCATGCCGCTCCCACGATCAGGTGCCGGACGTCGGGCGCGTCGTCGAATTGCAGTCGGTCCACCGCGTCCAGGACGCGGTCCACGCCGGGCAGGTGCGCGTGCTCCAACTTCGGCGGCGGGTAGGGGATGTCGAACCCGGCGACGCGCAACACCGGCGCGGCCAACGAGTGGAAGCAGCGCTCCTGCACCCGGGCGGCGATCTCGGCGCCCACACCGGCGAATCCCTGGGCTTCCTGGATCACGACGCAGCGGCCCGTGCGTCGCACGGACGCGGCCACCGTCTCGTCGTCGAACGGCACCAGGGTGCGCAGGTCGACGACCTCCAGGCTGCGTCCCTCGCGCGCCGCGATCTCGGCCGCCTCGAGCGCCACCGGTACGGAGGGGCCGTAGGTCACGAGCGTCGCGTCGCTTCCCTCGCGGCGCACGACCGCGCGACCGAACGGCTGCGCATGACGCGTGCCGAAGTCGGTGTCCTGCTTCGACCAGTACAGCTTCTTGGGTTCCAGGAAGACCACGGGGTCCGGGTCGGCGATCGCGTCGCGCAACAGCCAGTAGGCGTCCTCGGCCGTCGCGGGGGTGACCACCTTCAGGCCGGGCGTGTGCGCGTAGTACGCCTCGCTGGAGTCGCAGTGGTGCTCGACGCCGCCGATTCCGCCCGCGTACGGGATGCGGATCACCATCGGCAGCGACACCCGCCCTCGGGTCCGGTTGCGCGACTTCGCGACGTGCGAGGCGATCTGTTCGAACGCGGGGTAGGCGAAGGCGTCGAACTGCATCTCCACCACGGGCCGGAAGCCGCCCATGGCCATCCCGACGGCGAGGCCGACGATGCCGGCCTCCGCGAGCGGGGTGTCGAAGCAGCGTTGTTCACCGAAGTCCCGGGTCAGGCCGTCGGTGATGCGGAATACGCCGCCCAGGGGGCCGACGTCCTCGCCGAACACCAGCACTCGTTCGTCCGAGGTCAACGCGTCGCGCAGCGCGGTGTTCAGCGCCTGCGCCATCGTCACGGTCGCCATGTCAGTCCTCCTGGGCAGTGAACTCGGCGGCGAGCAGGGCGCGTTGCTCGCGCAACTGGGGGGTGGGCTCGGCGAAGACGTGGTCGAACAGCTCCAGTGGGTCGCCCTCGTGGTCGGTGTTCATCCGCGCGCGCAGGGCTGCGGCGAGGCTCTCGGCATCCGACCGGCCGGCCTCGATGTCGTCGTCGGTCAGCACGGCGCGCGCCCGCAGGTACGTCTGCAACCGGGCAAGGGGATCCGCCGCCCGCCACCGCTCCACCTCGGCCGGCTCGCGATAGCGCGTCGCGTCGTCGGCGTTGGTGTGCGCGTCCATCCGGTAGGTGTGTGCCTCCACCAGGAACGGGCCCCCGCCGGCGCGCGCGTGCTCGACGGCGGCGGTCAACACGGACAACACCGCCACCAGGTCGTTGCCGTCCACCTGTTCCGACCGCACGCCGTATCCGACGCCCTTGTACGCCAACGCGGGAGCGGCGCTCTGCCGGGCCAGCGGCACCGAGATGGCGTACTTGTTGTTCTGGACGAAGAACACCACCGGCGACGCGAACACGGCGGCGAAGTTGAGCGCTTCGTGGAAGTCGCCCTCGCTGGTCCCGCCGTCGCCGATCAACGCCATGGCCACGCCGTCCTCGCCCTTGCGCCGCATCGCCTCGGCCATGCCCGCGGCGTGCAGCACCTGGGTGGCCAGCGGTGTGCACTGGGGCGCCACCCGGGTCGCCATCGGGTCGTAACCGCAGTGCCAGTCCCCGCGCAACAGCGTCAGCACCTCGACGGGGTCGACGCCACGCGTCACCAGGGCCATCGAGTCGCGGTAGGTCGGGAACAACCAGTCGTCCTCGCGCAACGCCAGCGCCGCGGCGATCTGGCACGCCTCCTGGCCCCGGCTGGAGGGGTACACGGCGAGCCGGCCCTGCTTGGTCAGGGCCGTCGCCTGGGTGTCGAACCGTCGCCCGAGCACCATCCGTCGGTATGCCTCGCGCAGCAGCGTGTCGTCCGGCGCGTGGTAGCCGGGCGGTGGCTTCTCCGGTGTGCCGTCCTCGGCCACGAAGCGCACCGGCGCGAGCGAAGGAAGGAAGCTCTGCATCGATCGGCGCAGGGTCTTCGCGGATATCACGGACATCGGGAGGCTCGCTTTCGTTGGACGTGTGACCCGTGAACGGGCCCGGCGAGGAACGTGGAGGTTCCCTGCGCGTGGGCCGGTTCAGGGCGCGCGTGCGTGGTGTTGCGGGTGTGCCGTGGCGACTTGCCCGCCCGTCTGGCTCAGTGGGCGTCGGCGGTGTGGCCGACCCGGGCGTCGACCGTGTCGTGCGCGGCCTCGGTGCGGTCCTGGGCGCGGCGCTGTCGGCCGGCCCATTGGTTGAGCGAGAATCCGTCGGCGGCCGTCTCCTCGCGGTGCAACGGCCGGTCGGAGGCGAGGATGCGGCGAGCCGCGGTGTGGTCCGCCGGTGTGTTGACCGACTCGACGGCCGTGAGGAGATCGTCCTTGAACAACAGGGTGGAGAACGATCCGGTCGCCGGGTCGCCGAGGACGGTGCTGTCGTCGTGGCCCTGCCCGATGCCGGCGATCTGCAGTTTCGTGGAGAACTGTTCGGTCCAGAACCAGGGAACGGCGGTGTAGGGGGCGGGCGTACCCGTCAGGCGGGCGGCGAGGCAGCGGGCCTGGTCGACGGCGTTCTGGATCGATTCGAGTCGGGTTCGGGTTCCGGTGTGGGTGTTGGGGAAATCGGCGCAGTCGCCGATGGCGGAGATGTGCGGATCGCTGGTGCTCAACTGGGCGTCGACCCGGATGCCGTCCCCGACGTCGATGCCGGCGTCGGTCGCGAGTTCCACGGCGGGTGCCACGCCGACTCCGACGACCACGAGGTCCGCAGGCACGAGCGTGCCGTCGTGAAGACGGACGCCGGTGACGGCTCCGGTGCCGTCGCCGTCCAGGCGTACGACGGTGCGTCCCATGCGCAGCGTGGTGCCCTGCGCGCGGTGCAGGTCGGCGATGTGTGTCGAGGTCGCCACGGACACCGACCGGGCCATCGGGCGGTGGAGCGCCTCGACGACGGTGGTCGCGATTCCCCTCTTCGCCCCGGCGGCTGCCACTTCCATGCCGATGAACCCGGCACCGACGATCGCCAGGTGCGTGGCGGCCGACAGCCGGGCGCGCAGGCGTTGCGCGTCGTCGCGGGTGCGGACCTGGACGACCCCGTCGAGGGTGATGCCCTCGACGGGCGGGGTGCGGTTGCGCGCTCCCGTGGCCAGGACGAGGTGGTCGTAGGCCAGGGTGTGTCCGTCGGCCAGCCGCACCCGCCGGCCGAACCGGTCGATGGAGTCGACGCGTGCGTGGCGCAGTTGGATGTCGCGGCGCTCGTAGAACGAGCGGGGGCGCAACTCGGTCTGCGTCTCGGCGTGCAGCAGGAAGTTCTTCGACAGGGGCGGCCGTTGGTAGGGCAGGCCCGGTTCGTCACCGACGAGGACGACGGGACCGGCGTGTCCGCGTTCGCGCAGCGATGCCGCGACCTGGAAGCCGCCTTGGCCCGCGCCGACGATCACGACGGTGGCGTCGGGCTTCATGTCGGGGTCCCCGGTACGGTCACGACCATCGGTTCGTCGGCGGGGAGTTGGCACCCCAGTCGGCTGTGGGCGGTGCGCGGCGCCTCGGTGCAGGCGAGCATCTGGTCCTCGTCGTCGGTCATGGCCGGGAGCCGCGCGGCCACCGCCTCGTCGACGTAGACGTGGCAGGTCGCGCACATCATGTTGCCGCCGCATTCGCCGACGATCCCGTCCACGTCGGCGGCGATGGCGGCCGACATGACCGTGTCGCCGGGGGCCGCGTCGACGGTGATACGGGTACCGTCCGGTTGCATGTAGTCGATCTTCGTCATGACGCTGTCCGAACGGTGGTGGGGGTGACGGGGATTTCGCGGCTGGTGGTGTCTTCGTCCGTGACCCGCTGGTGTTGTTCGCCGAGTCCGGTGATGGTGCCGCGGATCTCGTCGCCGTCGACGAGGTAGGCCGGCGGGTCGAGTTCGAATCCGCAGCCGCTCGGGGTGCCGGTGAGGATCACGTCGCCGGGGAGCAGATCGGTGGTGCTGCTGATCGACGCGATGAGGGCCGGTATGTCGAAGAGCATGTCGCTGCTCCAACCGTCCTGGCGGGCCTGGCCGTTGACCGAGAGCTTCAGGTTCAGCGGCATCGCGTCGAGGCGTTCGTCGCGCTCGTCGCGCATGAGCAGCCAGGGTCCGGTGGCGCAGAACGACGGGAACCCCTTGCCGCGGACGAGTTGCATCTGCAACGGCGAGTGGATTCCGGCGCCCAGCGCCACGTCCCGCGCGGTGACGTCGTTGGCGATCATGTAGCCGGCGACGTGGTCGAGGGCGTCGTCGGGAGCGATCCGCCGCCCGGCCCGGCCGATCACGACGGCCAGTTCGAGCTCGTAGTCGAGCGCCTTCGTCTCGGGTGGCTTGATCAGCGGGTCGTACGGCCCGCACACGCTCCCCGGCAGCTTGACGAACATGACGGGCTCGGTGGGCGGGGTGACGTCGCCGAGCACGGCGTTGGAGTGCAGGGGGTAGTTGAACCCGACGGCGATCACCTTGCCGGGGCGCGGAACCGGCGGCCCCAGACGCACACCCGCGCGGGCGATGTGCCGGTGCGTGTCGTGCAGTGCCGCTTCCACGAGGGGCCGGATGGTCGGCCACAGCGCGAGGATGTGTGTGGTGTCCGTAGCGGGGAGCCCGAGCGGCGCGAGAACCGGGGCAAGGGGCAGGATCGTGTGATCGTCGACCAGCACCCCCGGCTGTTCGCCGCCGGGTCCGCCGAAGCTGACGATACGCATGTCGCCTCCAAGAAGAGGGATGTCTGACGGGGACGGCGTGGTCACCACGCGGGGGGCGCGTCGAGGTGCGCGGCCCCCGCGAAGTGTTCGGGGTGCGCGTGCATCCACCGCGCGATCTCGGTCGACCGGGCGTGCCACACGCGGTCGTCGGCGTCGAGTCGGTCCATCAGTGCGCCGATGGCGGCGACCTTGTCCGGGGTGTCCTGCCAACACACGTGGAACACGTGCGACGCGAAGCCGGCGGCTTCGACGGCCTCCTCGAGCGATCGCTCGTGCGCGCGCAGCAGGACGTCCGGCCCGACCGGATGATCGCCCGGCTCCTCCGTGCGCAGCCGGGTGAAGCCGGCGATGTAGTAGGCGCCGTCGACACCCGCCCAGGGGTAGGGCAGCAGGGCCAGCCCATCTTGGAGGCCGTGGACGTCGCCGGCCAACGAGGCGAGTTCGAACCCGTACTCGCGCAGCAGCGTCGGCGAGTGGTCGCCGAGCAGGCCACCGGGAGGACGGGCCGCGATGGGCCGGATTCCCAGCCGGTCGTACCGGTCGAAGCTGCGGTCCAGGGCGGTACGCAGGGCGACTTCGCCCGTTCGGGACCACGGTTCGTGCAACCAGCCGTGCCACCCCACGTCGTGTCCGGCGTCCGCGATGCACCGCACGGCGTCCGGGTAGACGTCGATGTTCCACGCCTCGACGTAGAACGTCGATCGCACCGGCCGATCGCGCAGCATCGCCAGAATGTTCGGGAGCTCGACGGAGACACTGTGGTGACTGCCGACCGGAACGTCGGCGGGCCAGGATTGCGTGCCGATCTCGGCGGCCTCGCCGAGGTGGTCGAACGTGACACAGGCCGCGGCTCGGCGCCCGCCGGGCCACCTTCCTTCGGTCATCGTCTACACCCCCTTCGGTGCGACCTTCAGCGCGGTCATCGAGGCGAACACGAGTTCGTCGTTCCACGGGGGGTTGGGATCGGTGAGCGTCATCGCGGGCAGCCGCTGGGGCAGGAGCCGCAGCAGGATGTCGCCCTCGAGGCGCGACAGCGGGGCGCCGATGCAGAAGTGGCCGCCCGCAGTGAAGGCCAGGTGCCGGTTGCCGGTGCGCCGGATGTCGAAGGTGTCCGGATCGGTGAAGCGGCGCTCGTCGCGATTGGCCGCCGCGAGCCCGAGCATGAGCTGGGTGCCCTCGGTGATGGTCTCGCCGTGGAGCTCGAAGTCGTAGCCGGCGTAGCGGGAGATGAAGTGCACGGGCGACTGCCAGCGCAGCACCTCCTCCCACGCCGCCGGCGCCAGGTCCGGGTCGGCGGCGAGCAGCCGCATCTGATCGGGGTGGGACAGCAGCGCGTGGACGGCGTTGGTCATCGCCACCATCGTGGTGTGGTAACTGGCGATGAAGAATCCGACGAGCGTGACGATCAGTTCGTCCCGGCTGAGCCGTCCGCCTTCCTCCTCGGCCAGCATCAGTGCGCCGACCGGGTCCTCGGGGCCGAGGTTTCCGCGCATCGAGTCGACGATCTCGCCGATGTAGTCGAAGTAGAACTGCGCGGCCTCGTCGGCTGCGGCGAGCTGCCTCGGGGTGATGGGCGTGTGGGTCAACACGGCGTTGAGCGCGGGCATCCGCCGCAGCACCGTCGCCGCGTCGGCGGCGGGGGCGTGCAGCAGTCGACAGGCGATCTCCGCGGGCACACGCGTGCCGAAGTGCTCGACGAAGTCGACTTCGCCGTCGACGGCGGCGAGCGCCTCGATGTTGTCGGTGATGATCCGCTCGACCCACGACCGCATATGGGCCAGCGCCCGCGGCGCGAACGCGGGCGAGACGAGCTTGCGCAGTCGCGTGTGCGTCGGCGGGTCCATGTCCGGCAGGGACAGTTTGTGGAAGGTGGCGCCGGGGCCGGTGCCGATGTCGGCCGGGTACTCGCCGGCCTTCGGCTGCACCCGCATCAACGGATCCTTGAAGATCCGCTCGACGTCCGCGTAGCGGGTCAGAACGACTCTCGCGCCGTCGGGCTCGACCCGGGCGACGGGGTTGTGGTCGCGCAGCCGCCGGTAGGTGGCGAAGCGATCCGCGCGAATCGTGGGATCGCCGAGGCTCAGATACTCCTGGGCGGACATGGGGCTCCTCGTCGAGTCGTTGCCGTCGCTGTGGGTGGCGCCTCTTCTTGCTGCCACGACGGTACGTTCGACCAAACCAACATGTCTTTGGGGAAAACATGAGCTTGAGTGCCGGGTTCCTGTGCTTTACACAAGCCCCCGGAAGCGCTCACATGTCCTCGACGCTCCTGGCTCCCGCCGGCCCTCTACCGTGGCGCCGACCGGCATCCGAGCACGGACCGGGCCAGCCCGGCGAATGTCCGAGGGTCGGCGCCGGTGAGTTCGTGCCATCGCGTCAGTCGGTAGCCCATGGTGTTCGGGTGCACGTTGAGCCGCCTGGCGGCGTCGGAGAGGGAGAATCCGCAGTCGGCGAACGCCAGGACGGCGGCGGCGAGGTCGGGGTGGTCCCGCTGGGCCTGCTGGATGTCGGCGAGGATCGGCGTCAGCCGGGATCGACTGTCGAGCAGCGTCGCCTCGAGCCAGGAATCCGCGAAACGCACCGACGGCTCGTTCCACAGCTGCGCCGTTCGCAACGCGCGCTCGGCGTCGACGATGCTCAGATGTGCGCCGTCCAGGCCCCGACGGGGCAACCCGACCCCCACTGCGGACCGGTCGCCGGCGATCCCGTGCACGGTGCGCACCACGAGTACCGGATCGCAGTCCTGCGCGATGGCGATCATGACGTCGCCGCGCACTCCGCAGTGCACGACACCGGACAGTCGCCGGGTCGCGCGCTGCAGGTTCTCCACCTCCGGTCGGGGCCACGCCGCACGGGTCGCGCAGAACGCCTGGAACCGCCCCTCCACGTCGAACGCCAGCGCACGCGCGCTCTCGGTGACCTGCTCCCCGAGGGAACGATCGCCCAGCTCGTTCAGGAATCGCTGCCGCAGTTCGGCGTGCTGTACGGCCGTGCCCGGCGCGTCCGCGACGAACGCGTCGACGACCGCCGTGCTCATGGCCTCGGTCCACCTGCCGAGCGGTTCGACCAACCGGAGCAGCAGGTCGTTGGTGGCCTCGGGCGTGGACTGCAGGGCCGCCCAGACCTCGCGACGCACGATGTGGAACGAACCCAGCACGTCGTAGGCGGACACGCCCAACTGCGTCCGCCGCAGTGCGGAGCGCCGCGTGAACTGGAGATGCTCGGCTATCGGCCCCTGCCCGGACGCGATGCTGACCAGCATGCGGCGGGTGAGGTCGTGCACGGTGCGCCGGTGTTCGAGTTCCGGCAGGTGTTCGTACGAGGGCAACTCGGCACGGATCCGGGCCGTCAGGTCGGGATCCTCGTGTTCGAGCCGCAGGGCGACCGCGTCACACAGCCTGCTCATCGCGGTGGGGTCCGGCGTCATGATCCCCAGCGTATTGCGGCACATCCGTGCCGCCGCGGTAGGAAGCGACAGGAACTGCGTCGCGGCGGCCGGCATGGGCCGGCCGCCGCGAGACCACGACGTCCGCCGCGTACACCGGCCGGCCTACCGAAGCTCGGCGAACCAGCGCACCTGCAGCGGCTCGCCCCGAAGCCAGGCATCCATGGCCGGCTTGTCGTCGATGTTCTGGATCTCGATGCGCAGGCCGCCCGGGTTGCGGAAGTAGGCAAACCCGAGGATGCCCTCGCCGTCGTGGTACGGCGTCAGGTCGAGAGTGAACCCCTGCTCCTCGAGGCCGCGAGCAGCCGCGTCCAGATCGTCGACGTAGTAGCCGATGTGGTGGAACCGCATGCCGCCGGCCGGACAGGACCAGGGGGACTCCGCGCCACCCTCCCAGAGCTCGACCGGTGGCTCGGCGGCCGGCATCCAGCACAGACGTCCGCCGACACGCACGGGGTCCACAGACAGTGCGGGCGCCACGACCAACGCCTCGATCGGAACCGGCTCGGTGACGGTTCCACCGTTGAGTGCGATCAGTGAATCGGCGGCCTCGGTCAGGTCGCCGACCGCGTACGCGACGTGGAAGACCTCGCCGAGGACCGACGAAGCAACCTGGCTGGACTCGGCGGCGGACATGGACGGCTCCCTGGGTGAGCATGCGAGCCGCAGTTGCAGCTCGTGCAGGGACCATAGGTTCCGGAACAGGCTCTCGTCATCGGTGAATCCCCAAAAACGCCTCGTTCTGCCTGGTGATTCACACCAACGATGCCGATCCACGACAGCCCGCAACCGAGGCCGAGATCGTGGTTGACGGCACGGCGGTGGGCGGCGTGTGGGGATCCGAACCGGTGACGGCGCACCCGCTGAAGGCAAAGGTGCGGCAGGGGCGGGGCGGTGAAGCGGCCGAGGGTTGCCGATGCCGGAATCCCCCGTACGCATCACCGGACCCACCACCAACACCACCCAACCCCGACCAAACAACACATCCCTCGACAACCCCGGGTCATGTGATCGTCCGGCTCGACCGGCCGGCCGGGAATCGAGATGGCCAACTACCTACCGTCGACGTCGAGTGGGTAGGAATTCGCGTCGGATGTTGTGAGGAATTCTGTGCCGGTTTTCCACGGCGTGGAGCATCGAGTCAAAGTCCAAGCCTCCGCTTTCGTAGCCGACCCACGAACCGCGCCGGCACCCGGCCCGCAACCTCGTCGGTCACGCGGCCTGCGGACGGACCGGGGCATCGGGCACCAGGTTCAGCGACGTCGGACCATTGCTGCAAGCAACGTGGTCAGGCAGCCTCCGAGGGCGAAGGCACCGAAGACGGTCAGTACGGCGTCGACGACGGAATCGGAGAAGTCCGCCCGATACCACAGGATGATCGCCAGGATGACGACACCGTGGACGAACAGACTCAGGCTGATCAGCAGAATACCGAGCGCGGCCCTGTGCCGGGCCAGTACCAGGGCCGTCACGCCTGCGAGGATCCCGCTCCAGGCCGAGACGAAGCCGAACGGCCCCATGCAGAGGAACTGCCAGGGGGCCGATACCAGGCAACAGGCGATCCAGATGCCCGCAGCGGCCAGACCACGCGTCGGTGACCGCGCATCGCAGACACGGGTATGGAAGACGTCATGCATCCGTCCGTGATCGCAGGGTCGATGGTGGTCCGGGGTCGGCGTACCTGGCGGCACCCCGTAACTGCCTTCACTCCATTCGCCGTTGGGCTGCCGGGCTTCGCCGTCGGCGGGGTCGAGGCCGGTCAGGGCCGGTGGACTGGCTCGCCGGGATCTTCGGGGACAGCGCCGCAGAGTCATGCGAATCGGCGCCGCCCGCCGAGTCGGTACTCGGGTGTGTCGAGCCAGGCATGTTCGCCGTGCGGATCGACCGTGAGGCCGAACCGGTCGGAGGACGGGGATCGCGACCGGCTCCTCGACATCGTTCGCGCACGCCGGGCGGGCACCGCCGATCCACCGGCGCGGCACCGCGATCGCCCAGCGGGCGGGGCGCCGGCCGGATTGGGACGGTCGCCTCGCGAGGGGCCGGGGTCGGCATACTCGCCCCATGGGCACGGGCGGGTGGGGTCGGGACGGGATCGACGAGTGGGCCGCGGCGTTCTGCGGGGCGGTGGCGCGGGGGGAATTCGGCTGGGCACACCGGTTGATGGACGGGTTGTCGCAGGAGCGGGAGGATCGGATCAGGTGGGTTCTCGGGCGGGCGATGTTGTACGCGCGGCAGCGGGAGTACACGGCTGCCCTCGACGTCGTCCGCGGCTGGTTGGACACGGCTGCGGCGGAGGATCCGTTTCGATCCGAACTCGAGCACGCCCACGCCGACTACGCGGCCGTCGGGTTCCTCGCGGGCGCGTTCCCCGCGGCCGCGACATCGCCGCTACTTCGGACCGCTGCCGCTGCCGCCGCCGCGGACCCGACGCGATCGCCCGCGTGTCCGGTGACGGTGGCACTGGACGTGCAGGAGGGGCGCAGCGAGCAGGCCCTCTCGCGCCTGCGCCGGCACCGGCGGGCGTCACTGCTGGGTGATCGGCGGACGCGGGCGAACGCGGACGTGCTGATCGCGGTGTGTCTCGCGGAACTCGGTGATCTCGCCGAAGCCGAGAAGGCGATCCGCCGCGCGACGCGGATCGCGCCCGGGTTGGCCTTGATACCGATGGCCCGGGCGCACGTCGCCGCGGTCGCGGGCGGCGTCGCCGACCGGCCGTGAAGGCGACGGCGGTGGCGAGCGGGTGCGGGTCGACCCCACCCGCGTGGGCCTTCGGCATCGGGGCCGAGCGCCCGGGCGCGCACGTCGACGCCGACCTCCGCAGGCATGTCGTGACTCCTCGGCGCCGGCGGGCCCGGGTTCGTCGGTGTCGAGGCGACGACGTTCGACGTGATCGCCGACGCGACGGGTCCGACCGGCGCGATCGTCGACGCGCCGAACCGGCGGACGTCGGACGTCGAGGACGCGGGCGTCTTCGGTCGGGAGCCACCTGCCCCGGGTGTTCGGACGGGCCCCGACAGGTCGGCGCGTGCGAGGTCGAAGCGCGCCGTGCCGTAGCCGTACCGGGCGGCGGCCAACGCCGCCGCCACGTGCCGGCGCGCCATCCGGGCCGGCAGTACCGGGGATTTGCGCAGCACATCCTCACCTCGATGGGCGGGCGGGCACAGGTCGTACAACCACGCCACGGCAGTACGCTCCCAACCCGGCGCGCCGGGCGGCCGGACACCCCGCAGACCTAGACGAGCAGATCCCAAGTGCCAGATCGCGTCTGGCAGCCGGCTGGCATTATGGGGGCCGATCTTGAAGGAGTGCTGACCGCGTGAGACTTGCCTGTGATCCCGCATACGAAGAAGTGGATCTCTCCGCGTCGGCGGAGGAATTGAACCGCTTGGCAGACGCGGTGGCCCAGGGCGAGGGGCTATTCACCTCTTCCCCGGGCAGCGGCGTCCTGGCAGGGGTTGAGGTCAAGGACACTCCCGGTCCCGGCGTCCTTATCCACCTGGACTCCGAGCAGCAGTTCCTGGTGATCAGCGGTGACTCCGTCGGCAGGGCAGTGCTCGCGGACAACCTGCGCGGCATGGCATCCGCCGGGGACGGCGGTCACCTCCACGTCGAGTACCCCGCGCACGACTACCTTGTTGATGGGTCTCTGCCGTTGGTGGTAAACAGCCCGCACGGGGGCATGCCAACTCGGTGAGCGGGTGGCAGCTCGATGCGATCAGTGATCGTAGGCGACCAGTGACAGCGGTCAGTGGATACGGCTCTGATCCACATTTCGGGATCACCCAGCGTGACTCGTAGTCAAGTTGATATCTGATGAGGTGTGTTACGTGATCAGATATTTGACCTGCTCCTTCCGCATCCGAGGGGTGTGCTCATCCTGGACGTACGGGAGATCGAGGCAAGGTTGTGCATCACGGCCCGTACCGCTGGGGAGGAGGCACGCTGCCCGGACTGCGGTACCAGTACGCGCCGGGTCCACGACCGCTACGGACGGCGGCTCAGCGATCTCGCAGTGGGCGGTCGACCGGTGACGATAGCCCTGACCGTGCGCCGGTTCCGCTGCGATGCCGCACACTGCCCGCGCCGTACCTTCGCGGAACAGGCCGAGGGCCTGACCTTTCGCTACGGTCGCCGAAGCCGGCTCCAGCAGGCGGCGCTGGAAGCGATCGGCCGCCTCCCGGCAGGCCGGGCTGGTGCCCGTCTCGCCGACATGCTGTATTGCCCGGTGAGCCCGAACACCCTGCTCCGCCGGGTGCGGGCTCTGCCGCCGACCCACCTGAACGGAGCCCGCGGGTGCCGGGGGTGGATGACTTCGCTCTCAAACGCGGGCACGTCTACGGCACCGTGCTGATCGACATCGAGACCGGCCGTCCCGTCGACGTGCTCCCCGACCGGACCGCCGAGACTTTCACCGCGTGGCTCCACAGCACCCCGGGGCCGAGATCGTGTGCCGCGACCGGGCCGGCGCCTACGCCGAGGCCGTCCGCACCGCGGCGCCGGACGCGGTCCAGATCGCGGATCGCTTTCGTTTGTGGCTGAACCTGTGCAAGACGGCGGAGAAGTGCGTTGTCGCTCACCGCCGCTGTCTCGTCCCGCCCGAGGACGGATCATGACGAAGTAGTGGAGCCGCCTGCCGGGCCACCGGCGACCGAGGGCAAACGGGCGTCGAACACCCGCCGCCACTTCACGGCGGTGCACGAGATGTACGACAAGGGCGTCGCCATCGAAGTGATCTCGAAGTCGCTGCGGATGGACCGCAAGACGGTCCGCAAGTACGCCCACGCGAGGGCTGTCGAGGATCTGCTCGCGCCACCGCGGCAGAGCCGACGGATGCTGCAGTCCTGGGCCGAGTACCTCAATATGCGCCGGCAGGAGGGCTGCACCGACGGCGGACGCCTCTTCCGGGAGATCCGGCAGCGCGGATATGGCGGCAGTAGCCGCAGCGTCCGGCGGTGGCTCGAGCCCCTGCGGTCCGCTGAGGCCCCGACGCCCAAGCGGTCCGAGACACCCACCATCCGGCAGGTCGTCGGCCGGCTCACCCGCCACCCCGACAACCTCACCTCCAGCCGGCAGCTCCGCCTCAAGCGCATCCTCACCCGCTGCCCAGAACTTGCCGATCTCCGCAGACACATCGAGGACTTCGCCACGATGATGACGAACCTCCACGGCCACCTGCCACCGCGCTGGATGAAGGCGGCCCAGGCCAGCGAGCTCCCGCCCTTGAGCAACTTCGCCGGCAACCTCAGCAAGGACCTCGACGCCGTGACCGCCGGCCTGACCCTGCCCTACTCCAGTGGCATGGTCGAGGGCCATGTCAACCGGGTCAAATTCCTCAAACGCCAAGGCTACGGACGTGCCAACTTCGACCTCCTCCGACGCCGCATCCTGCTCACAGCCTGACCGACTAGGGTCAACGGCATGGCCGCCTTCACCCCTGACGCCGAGCGGGACCTCGACTTCCGGCTCATGGCGAACACTTTCATTACGCTCTTCCGGCGCCGGAACCTGCTGGACGACAGCACAGCCTGGCTGGACGAACACGGTTACCACGTCGCGACTCTGGATGCGGCGGTCTGGACATCGAAGGAAGACCTCCTCAAGGATGTCGGAGCCGCCCTGGACTTCCCCGACTACCACGGACGCAGCCTCGACGCATTCAATGACTGCTTCGGCGATGTCGCTTCCTACGCTGCCTACGGGATCCCCCCAGAGGCCACCGGCCTGGTCTTGGTCTTCACCGACTTCGACACGTTCGCCGCAGCGGATCCGGAGACTGCGCAGATCGCCCTGGACATCATCGCCGACAACGCCCGCCGGGCTGCGTTGTTCGGACGTCGCGTGATGTGCCTGGTCCACAGCTCCGACCCGCAGATCGAATTCGCATCAGTCGGCGCCATGCCCATCTCGTGGAACGGCGCGGAACAAGCCCACGCCAGCCGACGAATGAGCTGACCCGGGCCGACCAGCAACGACGCACAAGCGTCACGGAGCAATGTCGCCCCTGCTCACGCTGGGTGATCCCGAAATGTGGATCAGAGCCGAACTGAGAGGCCGTTGACACGGCCGGAGAAGCACCCACGGCGGGAGATCGTCGACGCGATCCGCTACGTCGTCGACACCGGCTGCAAATGGCGGGGTGCGACACGAGGTCGCACTGATCAAGTGGCAAGACGACAGAAGGGAGTTGGTAGAGCCCAGGCCAGTGTCCGTGGCCTGTCCCCTGCGTCCGCATGCGTCGCTGGCAACGGCGGGGTGTGAAGCCGGACGATCACGCTCAAGAGCTTCCTGGCCATCGGGAGGCAACAAGCAAAGGGGAAGACTGGACGGGCGAGCGAAAGCGAATCTCCGGCTATGCCTCGTGATTGCAAGCCGCGCGATGGTGATGCATGCGGCGGCCCAGGACTCGGCGCGGAAGAGCGCCAGGTGACCCTCGCGGACTCGCCGGCGGGGGCAGGACACCACCGGTCCCGGGGTAGAGGAGGCGCCCACCCCAGTCGCATCTTGTCAGTGCGGAACGTGGAAACCCCGTCGGGGTCCGGGACTGCCCGGTAGTCCGACCGTGAGGAAGGATCAATTCCCCGGCGGGAACAGGATGGCCCAAGAAGCGAAGGCCGACAGGCCGAAAGGCCAGGGGAAAGCGAGCGGCTCCTGCCGCCGTATAACCCGTCGGATACGGGTCCAGGTGGCCCGGCCCGAAAGGGCGCCCACGTGGGCCGGGTGAGCCTTTGCAGAGATCTGGTGATGGCGCCGGAGCCGAAGGGCAAGTTGGACGCAGGGAGGTGCTGATGACACGACGGAACAGTCAGCCGTGTCGCACTGCCCATGCGAACGGACCGGAGGACGTACGACTCGACTGGCACGGCATCGACTGGGCCGAGTGCGAGGATCACGTACGGCGACTGAGACGAAGAATCTTCAAGGCAGCACAGGAAGGCGACCTGAAGAAGGTCCGCAATTTGCAGAAGCTCATGCTGCGAAGCCGCTCCAACACGCTGGTGAGCGTCAGGAGGGTGACCCAGCAGAGCGCGGGGCGCAAGACCGCTGGCATTGACGGGGAAACGGCGCTCACGCCGAGGGAACGGGGCCGCCTTGCGGCCCGGATCCAACGGTCCGAGCATCCCTGGCACGCCCGGCCGGTCAAGCGCGTGTTCATCCCGAAGGCAGACGGAAGGCGGCGACCTCTGGGGATTCCGGTGATCGTGGATCGCGTGCTCCAAAGCCGGGTGAAAAACGCTCTGGAGCCCGAGTGGGAGGCGCGATTCGAACCGAGGTCATACGGATTCCGTGCCGGTCGGGGCTGCCACGATGCGATCGAGGCCATCTACAACACGGTGGGGCAAAAGCGTGCCACGCGTGTGTGGGTGCTCGACGCGGATCTCGCGGCGGCATTCGACCGGATCAACCACACCAAGCTCCTGGACGCCCTTGGCATGTTCCCTGGTCGGAGCATGATCCGAGGATGGCTGCGGGCCGGAGTGGTCGAGGACGGCCGCCTCACACGGACGGACGAGGGAACTCCCCAAGGGGGAGTGATCAGTCCGCTGCTGCTGAACGTCGCGCTTCACGGGATGGAGGCAGCGGCAGGAAGTCGATACCGGTACGCCGGTCCGGGAAATCGTGGCACATACACGGCCCGGGACGCCCCTGTCCTGGTGCGGTACGCGGACGATTTCGTGGTCATGTGCCACGGCGAGGAGGAAGCGCACCGCATCAAGTCCGAGCTGGCACAGTGGCTGGAGCCGAGAGGGCTGAGGTTCAACGGGGAGAAGACCCGGATCGTCCATGTGACGCAGGGGTTCGACTTCCTCGGATTCGGGATCCGGCGCTGCGGGGACAAGCTGCTGATCAAGCCCAGCAAGGACGCTGTCGCGAGAATCCGGGAACGGCTCAAGGCCGAGGTGAAGGCACTTTATGGGGCCAACGCCGGAGGAGTCCTGAGAAGGCTCGCCCCGATCATCCGCGGGTGGGCCGCCTACTACCGGACGGTGATGTCGTCCAGGACCTTTACCGACCTGGACAACTACATGTGGGTGCTCACTTACAAGTGGGCCAAGCATGCCCACCCGCGCAAGTCGAAGGACTGGATCGTCAAACGGTACTTCGGCCGGTTCAACAAGGCCCGGCAGGACCGATGGGTGTTCGGCGACCGCCCAAGCGGCGCCTATCTCGTCAAGTTTTCCTGGACCGGGATCGCCCGACACACCCTGGTCAAGGGGGCGGCGTCGCTCGACGACCCGTCCCTGACCGATTATTGGGAGAACCGTCGCCGACGGACAACGCCGCCTCCCATGGACAAGGTGAGCCTGTCCCTGGCCCATCGGCAACGGGGGCTCTGTCCCCTATGCCGCCAGACGTTGATCGCCGGAGCCGAATACGAGCCGGACAACCCACGCGAGTGGATCAACTGGTTCGCAGCCTCGATGAAGATGCTGAACAAGCACCACTTCGAGTATCGGCGCGACGGCGGGTCGGACGAGAAGAAGAACCTGCGTCTCGTGCACGCCGAATGCCATCGGCAACATCACGCCATCGATGGCAGACGGCCCCGAAGGCAAGACCTGTGATGCCCGTGGGGCTTGCTTGAGCCGGTTGCCTGGAAAGCGGGCATGGCCGGTTCTGAGGGGGCCGGAGCACAGTAATGTGCTCCGGCTACCCGACCCCTTCCACAGACTTCCCGCCCTGGCGGACCTGTTACAACTTCATGGCCCGCTGGGCGGCGGCCGGCGTCGTCGGACAGATCCGCGACCAGCTCCGCAAGCGCGTGAGGCGCGGGATGGGCCGGTCCCCCGGGGCGGTCGCCACCGTCATCGACTCCCAGTCCGTCAAAGCCGCGGAGACCGTCGGCAAGGACTCGCGCGGCTACGACGGGGCGAAAAGGATCAATGGCCGCAAGCGGCACCTGGTCGTGGACACCAAGGGCTGCTGCTGTTCGTCCTGGTCACCCCGGCCGACCTGACCGACCGCGACGCGGCCAAGGAAGTGCTGTTCAGACTGCGGCTGATGCACCCCGAGATCGCCATCGTCTGGGCGGACTCCGCCTATGCCGGACAGCTGGTGACCTGCGCGAAGGACCACCTGAACCTGACCCTCAAGACCGTGAGCCCGCCCAAGGACGCCATCGGGTTCGTCGTCCTGCCCCGCCGTTGGGTGGTCGAACGCTCGCTCGCCTGGGTCATGCACGCCCGCCGACACGCCCGGGACTACGAACGGCTCGTCCAGCACTCGGAATCACTGATCGCCGGGGCCGCGATCACGCTCATGACCAGGCGCATCACCCGCAGACCATCACAGCGGACGAACCAACCGGCAACCCGCGAGAACGACAGGGACTGACGTTCATCCGGAACAACGACCCCGAGACCCCACCACGTTTCCGGCTCCCACTCTCCCAGAACACACCTCGACGCACCGGGCGATCGGCACCACCGGAAGCCACGAACCGGTGCGTTCAACAAGCGCGCCATCAACGCGTCTCACGGCCTCCAGTCCGAGAACAAATACTCATGGGCTGCTCGCACAGCAAGCAGGCGTCACGGTCCCGCGGTGGTGGGTCCGGGGCCGAGACGAGCTCGCACGCCCACTCAGGAAGCTCGATCGGCGGCTGATGGTCCATCCCTCGATCAACGAGCACACCACCGCGGCCTGACTGCTCCAACAGTGTGGTTACGCCTCCCACCTTTGAACACGGACACCGAGCACATTCATACGTACGCCGGCACCCGGTCGCTCATTCGGTCCTGAAGCGACTGGGGTAGACGCCGGAGTCCACGCGCGCGCGCAGTTCCTCGTCGTCCGGGCACAGGCGCAGGGCCCGGGCGATCAGATCCTCCTCGGTCTCCATGTTCTTCTCGTCGGGCAGGCAGCATTCCACCGGGCACTCGGACTGGCACGCGGGTTCGCCGTGGTGCCCGACACACTCCGTGCAGGCTTTGGGATCGATCACGAAGATCGTGCCCGCGGTTCCCTCGCCCGTGATCGCCTGGGTGGGGCACACGGGTTCGCAGGCACCGCAGTTGATGCAGTCCTGGGTGATCATGATGGCCATATCGCTCCCGTCCTCGAGTCTCGCCGTGCCCAACGAGCGAGTCACCGCGAGGTGACCGCGGCGGGGACACGTGCCGTCAGGCCAACGCCGTGCGACCGCAGACGACCGCCTACCCGACCGGACGCAGCCGGCCCCAGGAATGCAAACAGGTACGGAGAGAATTCGGAACACGGGTCGCTCCGGTCGCCCCTGGCGCCCACGAGTCCCACGAGCCGCGCTCATCCGCCGTCGTGCAAACATCCCCCGATGTGGGGGGCGACGGTGGTGGATCACCGCCGCCGGTCCCGGCGCGACGCACGACGAACACCGCGTCCTGAGCCGTGACTTCGGCATCGCCCCGACCGACGGGTCCCGGGACGAACGACCCGACGGCCGGCGGGGCGATGCGGCGACCAGGGTGGGCGTCGCCCCGGGCGCGGCCCGAGGCACCGCGGCGCCACCCACGTCGAGTCCGTATTCCCCGCGTCGGCGACGTCGGGGACGCAGGGCTCCCGCGCCGGCGGGCGTGGGTTCAGGCGTCGCGCCACGCCCGCCGGAAGCGTTCGCGGCCGGCCGGGTCGTCGTCGGGTCGGGCGGCGAGCAGGGCGCGCCAGGCGGCGAGTTCGACGTCGCGCAACCACGCCTCGCCCAGGATCGCGGCTTCCGAGCCGACGCGGTCGAGGGCGTCGACCAGTGCCCGCCCCACGACACGCGCGGTGGCGACGCGGCGGTCGCCGGCGATCCCGGAGAGGAAGGACAGGATCTGTCCGGCCGGCCCGGCGCCGTCGCCGGAGAGCGCGCGCAGGACCAGGCCCTTGACGTTGGCCGGCAACAGATGGGGGTCGTCGGACGCCTTCCACAACCGCACCCGGAAGTCGTCGGGGCCGCCCGGATCGGGAAGCACCGCCCACAGGGTCAACAGATGCGCGCCGGCGGCGTAGGAGGAGGAGTGGGCCGCGGCGAGTGCGGCGACGTCGCACACGCCGCGGACGTCGAGATCGGCGAGGGGAAAGTCGCCGGGCAGGTTCAACCGCCCGAGCAGGTGCGGCAGCAGGGCCTCGGTCGTGTGAGGACGGTGATCGGGCGGCATCGACACTCCCGCGGGTCGAGTACGGGCGGCACCGGCACACGCTCGGCGCCGGTCGGATCGATCCTCGCAACCACCGTGCGACCGCCGCGGCGACGCCGGCGGCCCTCGGCCGGGAACAGAGCACGAACGCCGCGTCGTCGCTCCTCGGGCATCGGTGTGAGGATCGGTGGAGGCTCGATGCGCGGACCCACATCCGGCTCCACCATCCCACGGAGACGCGAACCGCCCGCCCGCACCGAGGCCCCGATCCCCCGCCCGGCGCGACCGCGACCCTCGACGCACTGTCACACGCCCCCGGGCGGCGGACGCGCGGCACAGCCGGCGCCACCGACACCCGGCATCGGACGCCCGCGGCAGGCTCACGCGGGCGGGTGGACCCGGTCGCGCCAGGCGACCGTGTCGAGGGAGTCCATCAACGCGTCGTTCGTGAACGGGCTGGGATCGTCCCACCCGATGTCCAGCCACGCCCACATCACGCTCCCGCACAGGACCCAGTGATCGGCGGCGCCGCCGTGCAGCGCGCTGACGCCCGTGATCGAGAAATATCCCGCCCGACGGTGTCCCGGCACCGGCGCCTCACCCGGCGGCGGCACATCCAGCGGACGCACGACAGCACCGGGAACGTACGGCTCGATCATCGCCGTCCGCACATCCCGAAAACACACGTCCAGGACCCGATCGTCCTCGTAACGGATCCCGTACTGCGTCCGACGACGGAACACCATCCTCGAACGACTCGCGTCCCAGTCCCACAACTGCAGCGGCGACTGCGGCACCACCAACGGAAACCCACCCGACTCGAACCTCACCCCGAACCCTCCCCCACACCACGGCCGATGTCCGTGAACCCCCACGACCGCACCATCATCCCCACCACGACCACCCCGCGACGAACGAGGCCACCGGCCCGGGGTGAAGACGGCGCGACACCCCGACGGCAACGCGGCGGCGGACGCATACGCCGGCCCGGGGTCCGCGTTCGTCGGCGTCGTCCGGTCCGCCCCACGCGGCTCCCGTCGCCGCGGCCACGAGTGGTCGCCCATCGGTCGACCGAGCGGCCGACGAGGAATCGGCGTGGGGAGGTTGCGTACGGTATCTCGATCTCGGGCGGTTCATCCCCGGCGGCCGCTCACGCCGGACATCGGGGACCGGCGGGCCCGGTGTCGCCCGGAACGGCACGCGGCCGGCCGCGCGGCGTGATGGTGCGGTGGGCGTTCCCCGATCCGGGCGCGGGCTCGGGGCGAGGGCCTCGTGGTGGCGTGCCCGGGATGTTCGCCCGAGTGGTATCGACACCCGGTCACAGGTGTCGAAACCACCCGAGGAACGGAACACTCGTCGCGCGGCCGCGTGGTTCGCCGCGAGCCTGCCGGGGCGATCCGGCGGACTTCGACCCTGGGGCGGGTGAGCATTCATGACAAGGTCGGCCGAGGAGCAACGTGACCGCGAGATCCTGGAAGAGACCATGATCGGCATGGCCCGCGGAGAACTGCCCGAGGTGCCCTGCAGGGTGTGTGGGGATCCGATTCGGTACACGGGCGCGTTTCGTGCGATCGCGGCCAGGAGTTCCGCGCCGAACACGCAGAAGGTGTGTTCCCAGGGATGCCCGAAGGTGCCGAAGCGGAGGTCCTCCGCGAGGAAGACGTGGTAGTTGCCCTCGGGGTACGGGCCGAACGGCCAACCCTCGCGCGAGCGCCCCTCGAGCACACGCGGCAGGAACATGTCGGTCTCCGGGACGTCCGGGCGGAGCCGGTAACAGGTGTGCTGCCAGTCCAGGACCCTCAGCCACTCCCCCGGCCGGCAACAGCGGGCGAGCCCGTCCTGGACGACGTCGACCAGACGGTCGAGGTCCCGATCGCCGGGATCGTCGTGCGACGCGTCCAGACTCCAGTGTCAACGGGGGAAGCTCACAGGTCACACGATCACGAACCAAATCCCAGATCCTGCAAACCCAATGGCCAACACATGATCAACCGACAAGAACTTTCAAAGCAGCCGGGACGGAGCAATCGACCCGCCCAGTCACCCCAACGCCCGAAACACCGTCCCAAACCCGCCGGCGTCCGAGTCGGATCGCATCAACCCCCCTCCGCCGCACCCCCGATCGGCAGAGGCGAACATCCCAAGGACACCGCACCCGCAGACTCGTCGCCGCCGAGCGGCGACGTCGTCGGCAACCGCGGCCGGCGTCGGGCCGACGTCACCCCGCAGGGGAGGCGGTGAGCCGAGCGGCCGTAGCGAGGCGGTCGTCGAGCCGCCTCTTGAACGTGGCCAGGGCACCGGCATGCGAGGTGATGTATCGGTTGTCGTAGGCGGTCTCCACCGCAATCGCGACGCCGATCAGATTCGTGGACATCTTGCACTCCACATCGAGGGTCGCGGTCGCCGTCTCCTCCGGCGAGTGGCCGAAGGGCAGCGTGGTCGGCCCGGGGCGCGACGCACTCCATTTGGGATCGGTGTAAGCGGCCCACGGATTCGGGTAGAAAAAACCCTTCGCGCGCATACACTCCGCCCATCGGGCGTTCACGTCCACCATGCGCGGATCGTTCGCGGGAACCTTGGGGCCGCCGTCGGGAAGTGCCGTCGCGGCCGGCACGGGCGGGAGGCCACCGACGGCATCGACGCCTTCCTTTCGACAGCCGCCGACGGGAACGTGCTGCCCGTTGAACGTGGTGACCGCAGCCCCCGACAGGTCCCGGCCTTCGAGCACACCGGTCTCCACCGGACTGTAGGGCGCTTCCTCGGGGGTGTCGCCATTTCCCGACGGTCGGGCTTGTGTGTCGTACCCCTTGCTTCGTGCCGTGTCGAGGTCGAAGAATCCGTACACCACCGAGCGCATCCTGTTCTGGCGGATCGCGTCGTCGAATCCCTGCAACACCGGCGGGTGATACGCCAATCCGTAACGCCGCATGCACCGCCGCGAAACGACATCGATCGCCCGCTGAATCGCCACGTACTGTGCGGGCGTCGGCGTGTACGCGTCGATCGGGAGCGATATCGCGTCGACCGAAGTCACCGTGGCAACGGGCCCCAGCGGCGGTACGGAGGGCTGCTCCTGCGGATCGCGACCGGCACAACCGGACGCCACCAGTGTCAGGAGCGTCGCGAGCCCCGCCGTGATTCTCCGTGTGTTTGTCGTCATGGCTTGCCCCTGTTCATATCCGATGACGGCCGGTCGTTCGGAAGGCACCGCACTGTGAAGGGGCGGGCACCGAACGATCCGGTGTCCGCCCCACCCGTGAAGAGCCGTCAGCTGTTCACGATGTGTACGCCGTATACGTTCCCCCAGCTGCCGTAGGCCTGCTCGTAGTTGCGGCTTCCACCCATGGGCAGAAACTCGTTGTAATTGCGGCCCCGAATGCTGATGTCGGTAACGCTGGCCGAATTGCCCGAGCTGGTTGCCCAGACCTCGGAGATGTTGGCCCAGCCGTCACCGAGACCGGCGTAGCAGTAGTCGTGGGTGTGGCTCCATTCGTGCAGGGTGTTGTTGTTGCAGCCGACGTTGGTGATGGCGCCGGCCGGGGAGGCCGCGGCCACGGCGGCGGCGAGGATACCGCCGGCGAGGGCGAGCGCTGCGAGCTTCCTGCGAATAGTCATGATGTCCTCCGGATCGGTGGTCGAAGGTGTGATTCGTGGATCCCGGGCAACGGGCCCGGATCCGGTGGATCGGATTCCGGTCGACCGTCGAACGATGCGATCGGGTCCAAGTTCCACGGGCGATCTCGGCGGTCGCCGTCCCTGGCGTGGGCCGAGCGGTGAGCGGACTCCGCGAGGTCGGTCAGCAGACTCGAATGAAGTACACCGGGGCCCAGTTCCCGTGTGGGTCATCGGTTGCCGCGGAAGCCACGAAGATCAGATTCCTGAAGCGGTCGTACATGCCGAGAACGCGGCACGGGGCCTCCGCGCCGCTGCGAAGGTGGGCTCCATCTTCTCCTTGGGTGAGAGGGCGTTGAGAGCAGCCTTCGGGTTCGGAGCGTCGTGGACACGGTTCACCAAGGCCTGCATCGCCACCTCGATGGCACGGCAGTTCCGCCTACGGTGCTCGCGTGAGCGATGCCGGTGAAGCCGACGACGAGGGCCGCGGAGGCGACGAGCGCGCCGATCGTCTTGCCGGCCTTCGTAGTTGGGGTCCTTTCGGTGCGCAGCCGTCGTCAGGGTGGGCGCCCTTAGCTGCGGCAGGCGGATGTGGATGCCCGGTCGTGCATGACGAGACGCTCCTTGCGCCGAGTGATCCTGCTCCCACTGAGAAGTCATCTGGTGCCGGACGAATTGTGGGAGTTGTTCCGGCGGGTCGATCAGGCTGCCTCGGGTGGCCGTGTGGAGTCTCGTTTTCCGTACAAGTCCGTGCAAGTCTCCGAACCTCGGCCCGAACCCGGGTTGGCCGGTCGCAGCCCGGTGGTGTCCGGGTGCGTGACCAACGCTGGCAGGCGCCCAGGGGCGTCTGGAAGTCTTTACCGCCTGGACTTAATAACGACACTCGTCACCAAACCGGGCAACCGTATGTCAGGCATCATGTGATGTGAGGTCGCTGTTGGGGGGAAGTCGGCGCGAGGACAGTCCTTCCCAGCGCGATCCGGGACGTGACGGTTGGACACGGCGGGGGCTTGCCGGGGACTGGGGGGTGTGGTGCTGCGTCTGCATTTCACGGCTGAGGACCTCGTGAGGGTCCGGGTGTGGGTGTTGGGGCCGTTGGCCGAGACGCAGTGGAGCCTGCGGATCCTGAGACAGCAGACACCCGGCGCGTCCCTGTTCGCAGGCTGGCGCACGCGTGTCCTGCGGCAGGCGCCGCCGACCGCCGCCTCACTGGCGGGATTCCTGGCGCCACACAACAGCGGCGCCACCGACCTGTTCACCCTGGCGGGCAGGGTGGACACTCTGGCTGCGGGGCTGGAGCAGTTACGGTCTCTCCCCGCCGAACGCATGCACGGGGAGTTCGCCGCGATCCCGGGCATCGCCCGGCGGATGCCGCCCTGGCTGAGCCCCGCCGTCACCAGGGACCGCCGCGCCCGAGAGGACTTCCTCGGCGCGCTCCGGCAATGTCACGACGCGTTCATCGGCCCGGTCTGGCCGAGACTACGCCTGCACCTGGAAGCCGAATGCATGGCGGGCGCACGCAAGGCCATCGAGGGCGGCGTCGACAAACTGCTCAGGGAGCTGCATCCCCTGCTGGTCTGGAATCCCCCGGTGCTGGAACTGCCCACCTACAAGCCCTGGATCAACCAGACCACCGACGCCCACCTGGACGGCCGCGGCTTGATCCTCGCGCCCTCCCTGTTCTGCCCCACCGAACCGCAAATCTTCACACCCACCCTGGACGACGCAGCGCCGATCCTGATGTACCGAGCCGGCCAAGACGCGGCCACCATCAGCTCGATCCTGGCACCCCCCGACGCAGGCTCATCAGCCGCACTCACCGCGCTGCTGGGGCGAACACGCGCCACCGCCCTCGCGGAGCTGGCCGTCACCGCCAACACCACCATGCTCGCCCGACGACTCGGCGTCACAACCGCAGCGGCCAGCCAACACGTCAGCATGCTCCGCCGCGCAGGACTCGTCGCCTCACGCCGCGACGGAAACAAGGTCTGGCACACCCTCACCCCGCTGGGTCTATCCCTCCTCCAAAGACACACTCCAACGCTTTGACGATGGCGCAGCGGCGTGAACCTCGACGGGGGCCGACCTGTTCGAGGTCCTGCAGAAGCAGGTCGAGAACATCACCGCGGCCCAGGCCACCGCGACCGGCCGGGTTGGGTCTCCTGCTACGGGCCACCGTCCCGCCGTCGATGATCGCCACCGCCGGCTTGCGGGGTAGCACCGGACGCGACGAAGGCCCTCACGCCACGAACACCGCCGTGGAATGGAGGCCTTCGTCGCGCCATCCACACGTTGCCCGCAGGTTGCCCGGGACCGGTCTGGCACATCGCGCGGCCGGTTCTCACTCGGCTGAAGGATCCCCTGCCTTCGGCGTCGATGTTTTCGGCCGGGTGGTTCCCGACCCCTTGTAGTCGCGGAACACGTCCTGCACCGTGCCCAGCTTGATGTCGAGGCGCGCGGCGAGCTGACGGTACGACAACCCCTGTCCGTCATCGTAGAGACGAAGGATCAACTCCTTCCGCTCCGCCGACCATTCGCGGTTTCGCCGCACCTGGTCGGC
The DNA here is from genome assembly GCF_049739465.1 of Embleya sp. AB8. NCBI lineage: Bacteria > Bacillati > Actinomycetota > Actinomycetes > Kitasatosporales > Streptomycetaceae > Embleya > Embleya sp. AB8. The sequence continues at coordinate 9,210 of NZ_JBMHHY010000040.1, read as the reverse complement.
CATGATGCGACTCTTCGCCCGAACCCGCGCTTCGACGTCGCCGATCTGCTCAACGGCGTCAAGAGCCTGTGACACCCGGCGCACCTCCTCGTCCGACAAGTCGACCCCTTCATTCGGCGGAGCGCCTGCCGGCACCGTAGGGGTCCCCTACAGTGCTCACAAGCGGCCCAGGCTGCTCAGCACAAAAGCCCCGGCCCTCGCGGTCGCACGCGAGGTTCCGGGGCTGATGAACGGCTCGGTGTCGCAAACCGAGCCAACAACCTCGGGCCTGAGCGCATGCGTGCGAGGGCCGGACTGCCAGACACCTGCCTCCAACAGGAGCCGACACCGATGAATGCCGGCGATCTGAAATCGACGTCCCTGGCGGACGCGCGGCGCGACGACGTCGGGGCCGTCCTGGGCGCGGTCGCCGTCGAGCTGACGACCGAACGTCCGACCGGCGGCCTGGGAATGGACGCGTTCGTCGCCTTGGTCGAGTCGAAGGCCACTGCGGGCACCGCGTGCGGTGCCCGCGTCCTCGCGGACGCGACGCCGAAGGCCACGCCGACGCTGGAACCCGCGATCACCCGGGGCGAGTTCGCGTTGCGGTTGCGCGACCGGATCGCGCGGCCGGCGACCAGTGGTCCGACGAGGACAACAAACCGGTCATCGCGCGCATCCCGAACCCGCGCTCCCCCGCTCGCCCGACGTGCGCGACGGGGTCTCCGGCGACCACGGCGTCACCACGTTCCACAGGCCATCGCCCGCCGGGGTGACCCGCGGCACCACTTCCCGGTACGGGTCGGCGGTGCTGCTCAACAGACCGAAGCCACCGTGCGACAAAAACGGGAAGTACACCCGCAGCGTCGGCTGCGCGTAGAGCGCCTCGGCGATCTCCGCGTTGCCGAGGCGGATGTTCCAGGTATGGCCATGGACCGCGGGCCTTCGAGATCTCGCGCTTGGGTCGACGGATCAGCGTCCTCGTTCGCCGCACTCCGCCGGACGGACGACACCACCGTCGACACTCTCCCCGATCGGTGCGCCCACCAGGCGCACGCACGCATCCCCGCACTCCTCCACCGGCGGGTTCTCGACCACCACCGACGCGATCGACACCCTTGCGCCCGCGGGGTGCAGTTCCCCTCGCGGTGGCTCGGCGGGGAGCGCGCCGTCCAGGATCCCGAACGCGATCGTCCCGCCCTCGGTCGCGACGGCTTCGCGGACGTCGAACCGCCATGGGCGGCGGCCGAACCGGGCAGGTCCCATCCCGACCTTCCCGGCACCGCCAGGACCTCCCGGCGACCGCGGACGACCGCGGCCACGGCGCGGCACAGCGGCGCGTGGTGGCCGGCCGCTGTGCGAACGCGGTCGAATCCCGGGATCGGCGTGGAGCACACCATTCCCCGGAGGAGGGTGACCGCCGCCTCGCGGGCCTGGGGTCGTCCGTGCTCGGCGATGTCCGGCAGGAACGGCGCGGCCACCACCGCGGCCGGGAACACGGCGGACATGTGGCTGTGCACAAGCGTGCTGTTGGACGGACGGGACGCCGCCTCGACGAGGTGACGCATACCCTCGGAAACATCCTGCAGACCCACTCGCCGATCTCCGGCCTGTAGCGGTCCGGTCCGTCCCTCGCGAGTGATTGCCCAGGTCCTGCCGATGCGCGAACATCCTCGGATGGAAACGGACGAGAACCGGACGCTGGTGCGCGTGGTACAAACCTGTCACGGCTTTCCCTCGCAGTGGAACGCCTGGACGGCAACCGGCCGGTACCTGTATCTCCGCTACCGACACGGCGAGGGCAGCGTCGAATGGCACCGCGGCCCGGACGATGCGGACGACACGCCCGAGACGTGGAACGAGGGCCTGTCCGGGCTCCTGGTCGAATGGGACGACGGCACCGACGGCGGCGAGATCGACCTTGAGGACTTCCTCGCGGCAGCCGGCCTGGTGCTCGCGCCGGATGCCGCAGTCGGCTGAGCTCGTGGCGTCGAGCCACGCGGACCCGGGTGCGGTCGCGGGTGCGCCCCCTCGGCGGGTGGCCCCGCTCGCAGGCCCAAGGCCCGCAGTGGCCCGTGAAGTTACGAATACAGGGTGCAGGGACCTGTGCTCTCGGACCGAGGCGGCCGGCCCCGGTGGCGTTGTCGGGATGGTCGCCCGACAGCGCCCCCACTCGTCACGAGCCCGCGTGCCGGGTGGTGCCGTTCAGGCACGCGACCCGATGCACCTACGCACGGAGCCTCGTGGGCTCGCCGGGGCGCAGACACGGAGGCGGGTTCATGGCGGGCCGTGGCTGCCGCCGGAGCACGGGCGAACGACAAGCGGGCCGGGGGCAAGGAACCGCGAGAGTCCGGCGCCGGATCCCTGGGCGCGACGAGCCGGTCGTGGAACGTCACGGGCCCGCGACAAGCGCCGCCGCACGCCACACGACCGGTTCGGCGGGCACACGGGGATCGGCGTCGACGCGGACCTCGACCACACACTCCAGGGCGCCGTACCAACGCCGTAGGAAACGCCCGACACCGTCCGAGGTGATCGACGAGAGTTCGTCCACTACGCCCGAGAATCGTCGCGGACGCGCAACCCGCTTTCGCCTCCCACCCGTTGTCTATTCAAACCAGCCATGATTGGCTAGCCCGAGTAGACAAGGATGAGGGCCGCTCCTTCGCGCTCGCCGGCGTCGGCAACACGTGGGTCGTCGAGATCCGGGATCTCCCCATGTTCCGGATCGTCCTCACACAACTCCCAGCTGACAACACCGAACTGTCAGCGCAGCGTTGCGTATCGGGGGCGTGCAGGCGCACAACGAATTCCGGGAGTTCCACCATTGACACCGCCCGTTCCCCGAGCTGGGACGATTTCGGTCCCGGTTGTGGATCCGGGGCGTTGCCCGGCCTTCTCACATCCTGCGGCGCCGCAGGTCGACCGCTCCGGGCCGAAAACGGCGTCTCCGTCCGCAGGCCACGCGCACGTACCACGCGAGGTTCTCAAATCGTGCTGAGCCACGGGCCGGGACACCGCTGCCCCACCCTGCCACCGGTAGGACGCAATCCCCGCATCCGCCGCCGACACCACCTCCGGGCGGAACACGTGCGCACGCGATGATGACGGCATGCTCCCTCCGAGACTGCTGTGGCGTGACCCGCGACCGATCCCCCGCCTGGACCCGCAGGACATCGTGATCGAGGTGGTGCGGGATCCGTCGCTCCACGAGCCGTCCGAGACGGATCCGTGTGTGTCCTTCGGGTACATGTGCCTCACCCACGACCGCGCCTACGTCGGGGGGTTGCGGCGAGGGAGAGCATCTCGTCGCGTCGGAGTGCTCCGTGCACGGCCCGGAGAACATCGGGGCCCACGCGCCTGATGCACCGATTCCCCGCGGGATTCACGCCCGCCCTCACTCCGGATCAATACGCCGAACTCGAAAAGGATCTGTATCCCGAGGCACTCACCCCATACGACAACGTCGGCCTTCAAGACCACGACCAGGTCTTGAAGGCCGACGTCACGCACGGCCCCGAATCGACCAACAGCATCCGCGTTCTCGGCCCGGGGCCCGGCCGTGGGCCGGGTCGGTCCAGGCCGCTCCCGTCCGGCTCACGCCTCGAAATCGTGATCCCCGTACTCGACGTAGCCCCGGTCGATCAGTTCGTCCTCCAACTCGTCCTCGTCGAGCCCGTCCAGGTCGCAGAGGTCATCGGCGGGGCCGTCGCCAAGCATGACGTGATCGCCGGGCTCGGCGATCTCACCCACGAGTGGCGGAACGAGGGCGGCGTCCCAGTCCACGGTGACCTGGAACCTGCCCTCGAACCTGCCTTCGAACAACCCGTCGGAGAGCTCCGCCCTCACCCTTTCCGCATCATCCGCGCCGACGGCATGGCCGGTCGGTTCGCCCGATCCGAGGAAGGTGATGTCGGGGTAGCCGTCGATCCGGATCGTGACGAACGGGTGCAGATCGATGGAACGCTCTCGTTCGCCTCGCTGATACACGTCCAGGGCCAGATCGGCACCGTGGCCGTAGTCGAACACCAGCCATACGTTGAGGGAATCGTCGAATTCGGAGGCCAGCGCGGCGACGGCTTCGTCGAGGCTGCCGCAGATGTGGTGCGCGTCCTTCCTGGCTCCGCCGGGAGACACGCCGAACCTCACATCGTAGAAGCTTTTGGGCACCATGCCCGGAACCCTACGCAGGGAGACGGACAACGGCCTCTCCGTCACCGGATCGGCAACGTGGCCACGGCTGTTGCCGCCACCTCCGCGCACGCCACGCGGCTCCGCCGAGCAGCCGGATCATCGTTTCCACGCGCGGTGGGCGAGGCCGACGCCGGCGCGGGGTGGGCACCGGCGGAGTGGGTGTCGCACCGCAGGCGCGAACACGGCGAATCACGAGACCCACGGATGTCGACGCGTCCACGCCGTCCCGGCCCGCTCCGGCGAGACCGTTTCCCCGGAACCGGTCCGCGCGTCGATACGCGACCCGGGGCTCGTCCCCCGCCGGCCCCGACCCTGACGCGTCGTGACGACCCGAACCGACGGCGCGCAGACGTGTGCATCGTCGCCTGCGACGGATTGAAGGGCCTGCCCGACGCGGTCACCGCGACCTGGCCGAAGGCGACGATCCGAACGTGCGTGATCCACCTGATCCGGGCCTCGCTGCGATTCACCTCCAGGAAGGACCACACCGAACTCGTCACCGCCCTCAAGGCGATCCACACCGCCCCGACCGAGCAGGCCGCCGCCGAGGCGCTGGACGAGTTCGCCGTCCCGGACCCGGGAGTTCGTTACCCGGCGATCGTCCGGACCGGGCGGCGGGCCTGGCCCGGACACGCCCCCTCACCGGGGCCCGGGGGGCGATCCTCGGTATCTCGACGGACAGACCGACTCGCGTGTGCTGCGCGGCGGGCGACTGCGTTCAGCCGGTCGTGCCGGCCTGCGTGGATGGGGTGAGCCAATCGTCGAGCGGGACTTCGCAGGTGTTGAGGATGCCGGCGATCAACGCGTAGGCGCCGACGAGGGCGAGCAGTTCCAGCAGTCGCGGCGTGGAGTGGTGGACGGCCAGTTCCCGCCGGGTGGCCGGCGACAGTACGTGGTCGTCGCACAGTTCGTCGACGGCTCGCAGCAGGGCCCGGTCGGCCTCGTGCCAGCCGGGGTCGTCCGGCCCGTCGAGGACGCGGGCGATCTCGGATCCGGTGAGGCCGGCGGCGGCGCCGAGGCGGGTGTGGTGGTGCCACTCGTAGGCCGCGCCGGTGCGGTGGGCCGTCCGCAGGATCGCCAGTTCCCGTTCACGAGGCGGGAGCAGTCCCTGGGCGAGTTGGGTGAGCAGGGGCGCCAGGGCGATCAGGAGGTCGGGGTGGTTGCCGATGGTCGCCAGGACGTTGAGCACGGGGCGGCCCGCCAACGGCCCGGCGCCGCCGGCGAGAATCTGCGCCGCCGGGCCCTCCAGCCGTCCGGCCAGGGCTGCGATCTCGGACGCGGGCCGCGGCACGATGCGCGGCGCCACATCGACGGCAAGCGGTGCCGTGTCGGCCGGGTGCGGGGCGGCGTATTGGTCGAGGCGGTCCATCAGTTCGATCTCGTCGGGGGTGCCGTCGCCGTTGAGTTCACGGTAGACGGCGCCGATGTTGAGCAGCAGCCGTTCGGGGTCGTCCCAGTGGGCGAAGCCGTCCAGGTCCATCTCCCGGGCGGCTTGGAGAACGGGTGTGCCGGCGCGGTGCGCACGCACGGCGTGGTCGCGGACCCGTTCCAGGTACTCGCGGAAGGCACGGACCTCGGGCTTGCCGACGACCGGGCCGTGGCCGGGCACGATCGTCTCGACGTCCAGGCCGAGGATCAGGTCACAGGCGGCGATCCAGCCCGCGATGGGGCCGCTGTGAACCACCGGGTGACCGCCGATGAACAGGATGTCCCCGGCGAACAGCACCGCGACGTCCGGGACGTGGACCAGCACGTCGCCGACGGTGTGCGCCGGGCCGACCTCGATCAGTCGGACGGTGCGCCCGCCCACCGCGACGTCCAGTTCGCCGCCGAACGTCCGGGTCGGCGGGGTCGGGGTGATGCCGGTGAAGTCGAAGGTCCTGCGCATCTCCTCGGCGACCCGAGGGAGCGGGACGGCGCCCGGGCAGGCGAACAACTCGTGGAGACGGTCGCCGCGCATGTGGGCCGCGGCGGCCTCGGAGGCGAGGATCGTGGCGTCCGGGAGCAGCTGGTTGCCCCACCAGTGGTCGCCGTCACTGTGGCTGTTGACCAGGGTGCGGATGGCGAGCCGGGGCAGGGTCCGCGTCATCGTGTCCAGCATGGCGCGGGTCTGCGGGACGGTGAACAGGGTGTCGACGAGCAGCCCTTCGCCGTCGGCGACGACCAGCCCGGCGTTGCTGAAGCCCCAGGAGCCGTCGGGTTGCAGGTAGGCGTAGGTGTCCGCGGCGATCTCGTGCAGGCCCGGGGTGAACGGGACGGTCATCGTTTGACCTCCTCAGTGGATGTACTGGAGTACCAATATGTACTCCAGTCTTAGTTTGGATTCAAGTACACTCGCGGTGTGAGATCGACAGCGCCGCAGGAACCGGCCGGACACCACAACCGACAGGACCGGCGCGGACAACGCCGCAACGCCACCCGTGAGCGGCTCCTGACCGCCGCCCTCGACCTGTTCGCCACCCGCGGATACGCGGCCACCACCTACGACCACATCGCCGAACGCGCCGACACCGGACGTCAGACCGCCTTCAACCACTTCCGCCGCAAGGAGGACTTCGTGACCGCCTGGGTCCGGCAGCGACACGAGTTGCTGGACCGGCAGGAGGCCAGGGACGCGGCGGACGGCGAATCCGCCGTCGAGGCGCTGGCGGACGAACTACGCGCGCTCGCACGACTCAACGAGCAGGACTACGCACTGGCCAAGGAACTCCACGACAGCGGGGTACTGCACGCCGCCTTCGGCCTGGGCGCCGCCACACCCCGCGCGATCCTCACCGCCGTCACCCGCGGCCGGCAACGCGGCGAGATCCGCCCCGACATCGACCCGGAAACCATCGCCGACCTCGTCTTCGACAGCTACACGACCACCCTGAGCCGCTGGCTGCGCAGCGCCGGCGCCTTCCCCCTCGCCGACGCCCTGCTCGCCAGGCTCGCCCTCCTCACCGCCGGCTTCGGCCTGCCGGACGACGCCGGCGCCTGAACGCCGGGGCGGGGCCGATGGACCGTGCGTGACGCCGCCGCGGGGACGGCGTCACGCACGGCGCGACATCAGTCCTGCGACCCGATCCTGCATCCTTCGTGGACCATGTCGGCGTACTCCCTGGATGGCAGGTCGCCCCAACCCTCCTGAATGCGGTGGTGGTAGGCCACCGTGTAGGCCACGTCACACGGGTCGGGGTGTCGGCGTCCGAATCGATGTGGCAAGGGCAAGATTTTCGTAGGCGGGGGGTCATCCGGGCACGATGGTCGGCCGAGCCGCATAGCGGCGACGTAGGTGACGATCAGGACGACGCGGTGAAGGAGAAGGACGCCGGCGCGTCCCGCCGTGATGCGTTTCCGGAGTTTCACATCGGTGATGCGGCCTTCGTTGACGCCGAAGTCACAGGGGGTGGTGATCCCCCGGACGACTACCCTCCGGTGTTCGCGCAGGGCTGCCGCGACCCCGACGAGAGGCCCCGGCTCGCCGGCGGTGGGTCGGTCGAGCCAGTCGGGCAGCGGTGTGCCGTCGCGGGTGTCGAGCGTGGCGGCGAACTGTCGGACCAGGTTGTGGGTGCGGTGGAGTCCCGGGCAGTGGTCGAGGAGCCGGTGCAGGCGCACTCGGAAGTGGGATCCGCCGTAGCCGGCACGATCGGTCGGGACCCCTACGGACACAAATCCTCCTTCATGCACGGCGACCCCGACCGGCGCGACGTCTCCCTCGCCCGCGTCAACATGCGCTACGAAGTCAGCCCCGGAGTCCGGATCGTCACCATCGTCCGCGCCGCCGCGTCCTTCGGCTGAACCCCACAGGGACGACACCCCGGCCTCGGCCCGTTCGCGAACGCGGACGGATTTCCGCGGAGGCCCAGGCCTCACCCGCCGGGGCAGCCGTCGGAGAGGAGGCGGGTCCAAATCGACACGAACGGCCGCCGAGTACGGACGACATTCTCAATCGGCGCCGCACCCCAGGTCGGAACACCGCACCCACAAAACGCGGATGAGACGACACGGTCACAGCGCCGAGTTCCCGCCGGCTGGAGAAGCCCTCGAGCTGTGGCAGGAGGCAGCCGTGGACGGCGACTTCGAACCGGTCAACGGTGGGAACCTCTACTTCCAGACCACCGACGACGAACTCCCCACCCTGCAGGGCCCGGTCGACGAAGCCCGCCGCACAGGCGCGACCGGCGTCCGTCTCCTCGACGCCGACCGGACCCGCGAGATCATCCCGTGCGCGACAAGCCCCCTCCGGGGCGCCATGCGGAGCCCCGCGGATGCGGTCTGCCGGCCCGAGAAGGGCACCGCGTACCACGTCCGGCGCGCCCGCGATGCCGGCGCGCACGTCGCCTACGGTGTCGAGGCCACTCGGCTCCTGGAAGCCGACGGCCAATTCACCGGCGTCACCACCGCAGCCGGCACCACCCACGCGCCCACCGTCGTGGTCGCTGCCGGCGTATGGACCCCCTACCTCGCCAAGACCGTCGGCCTCAGGGTCTCGATCATGCCCGTGATCGTGTCCGAGCCGGAGACCGAGCCAGTCGAACCACTGTTCACCCAGGCCGTCCGCGCCCTCGGCTTCGGCGCCCGGCAACGCCCCCGCGCGACCGAGTCGTCGTCTCCGCCGGGCTCAACGCCAAGGTTGCCCACGAGATCTCGCCGGCAGACGTAACCGGACTACGGCTCCGACTGCCCAGGGCCATGTCCTTCCGCAAGAGCCTCAAACTGCGCCTGGACACTCGCCGTATCCCGCAGCAGATCCGGCAGCGCCTCCGGGAACCCGCCCCGGGGCGCGCCGCCTCGGGATACGCCCCCTCGTCGTGAAGTCCGGTACGCATCGGACGGATCACTGCTCGTGCCACTGGTCCTCCACCTGCCTCGAGGCCCCGTCCATGGCATCGACCCCGCGCGGTGTCCCGTCGAACGGAGCACGGACACGACAAGCCCCGCCGGGGCCGGTCACGGGGCATCACCCATGTCGCACGCGAGTTGGGAATCCGCGACACCACGCTCGGGACCTGGGTTGCCCGGTATCGCAGATCGACGGCGGAACCCGAATCGGAG
>NZ_JBMHHY010000039.1:0-89156 GCF_049739465.1 Embleya sp. AB8 | reverse complement strand
GCTCGCTCCGCTCCCGCGCACCCCGCCACCTTGCGCCGTCCCGCTCGCTCCGCTCCCGCGCACCCCGCCACCTTGCGCCGTCCCGCTCGCTCCGCCCCCGCGCACCCCGCCACCTTGCGCCGCTCCGCCCGCTCGGCTCCCGTGCGCCCCGCCGCCTCACTCCCGGGGCAGCCGCATCCCGCTCCCGCTCCCGCTCCCGCGCCCGGCTCCCGCCCCTCCCGCGCCATTGCCGGGCGGGCCGCAGCGTCCCGCCACCCCGCTCCCGTGCGCCCCGCGCCACCCGCCCCTCCCCGGTCGTGTCGGTCCCGGGAGGTAGTGTTCGGCGGTTGGTAGGGCTGTCCGCTGTGTGTGGTTCGTCCGTATCGAATGGGTCGAGAGGAGGGTCGGTTCGTGAATTCCCGCACCATCCGTCGCGCGTGGTGAGGCTCGTCGCGCCTCGGGTCGCGATGGCTCCCGACGCCTATGGCCACGGCGGTCGGCTGCAACCGATGCGCGACGACGGCACACCGCTCGGCCCCGTCGAGCAGGTTCGCGACCTCGTCGCCGCGATCGCCGACCTCGAGGCCGCGCCGACGCCGCCGCGGTGGGTCTGGGCCTCGGCGGAGAGCGCGTACGCCCCGCTGCTCCCCACCCGCGTCGCCCGCTGCCACGACCTGGCCCTGGTCGAGTCGTTGCTGCTTGCCCACGAGGGCCGAGTGGGTGAACCTCGCTCACTCGGCGCAGCCTGGGCCCGCCTCAAGGGCCTGCCCGTACCGGAGGACCTCCCCATCGGCGTCGCCGACGCCCAGGACAGCCTGTTCGTCCCCGACCGCCTGCGCCTGCCCGCCGGCGCCGACGCACTCGCGGCCGTGGTCGCCGTACACGCCGACCAACTCCGCCGGATCGACACGATCGACGACCCGGCCCGCCGCTCCCGCTTCCGGCTCCTGGTCGCCGCCGAATCGGCCGGCGGTCTGGTGGCCGGCGAGATGGCGGCCGACGGACTGCCGTGGCGGGTCGACGTACACAACGCGCTGCTCACCGAACTGCTCGGCGCCCGCCCCCGCCTGCCCGGCGCACCGCCGCAGCGACTGGTCGACCTGGCCGAGCAGTTGCGCGAGGCGCTCGGCGGCCGGCCGTTCAACCCGGATTCGCATCCGCAGGTGCTCAAGGCGTTCGCCGACCAGGGCGTACGCCTGACCTCCACCCGCACGTGGTACCTGCGCGACGTCGGCCACCCCGCCGCCGACCTGCTGATCAAGTACAAGGAACTGGCCCGCCTACACGCCGCGCACGGCTGGGCCTGGCAGGACACCTGGGTCCGGGCCGGCCGCTTCCGCCCGGAATACGTGGTCGGCGGCGTGGTCACCGGCCGCTGGGCCGGGCGCGGCGGCGGCGCGTTGCAGATCCCGCGCGTCCTGCGCGGCGCGGTGGTGGCCGATCCGGGGTGGCGCCTGGTCGTCGCCGACGCGGCCCAGCTCGAACCGCGCATCCTGGCCGCGATGTCCCAGGACGCGGGCCTGGCCCGGTCCGCCGCGGCCGGCGATCTGTACGAGGCGCTCGCCAAGGCGGCCTTCCAGGGCGACCGGGCCAAGGCCAAACTCGGCCTGCTCGGCGCGATGTACGGGCAGACCAGCGGCGACATCGGCCCGCTCCTGGCCACGCTGCGCCGGCAATACCCGGACGCGATGGGCTACGTCGAGGCCGCCGCGCGCACCGGCGAGGAGGGCGGCATCGTCCGCTCCCGACTCGGCCGCACCTGCCCACCACCCTCCTCGGCCTGGCTCGACCTGGCCGAAGGCGGCACCCGCGAACCCGCCGCGGACGCCGACCGCACCGACGACGCCGGCGCCCGATCCACCCGCGCCCGGGGCCGGTTCACCCGCAACTTCGTGATCCAGGCCAGCGCCGCCGACTGGGCACTGTCCCTGCTCGCCGCGCTGCGCCGCCGGCTCACCCGCTACGACCACGCCCCGCAGGGCCGCCCGCACCTGGTCTTCTTCCAACACGACGAGATCATCGTGCACAGCCCGGCCGAGCTGACCGACGCCGTATCCGCCGCGATCGTCGAGGCGGCGCAGGAGGCCCGCGCCTTGGTCTTCGGGGACACTCCGGTACTGCTTCCGCTGCTTCCGGTCGTGGTGAACTCCTACGCCGAGGCCAAATAGCGAGTCGGTTCCGGAATCGAAGGAATGCCATCCCGGGCCGAAACGATCAATCGAACTCCCGGTCGATAAAAGGGAGTTCGCCAACGCGGCGGCAATTGCTCGGATTTGACACCCGAACTGTCGGCTGCGGTAAATTCCGGTCGCCGGATTTCCATGTGCGGCGAATTCGGGAAACCGAACGCGTATTGGGATTCCCATTTCCTGTCGTCTGCCGAGGACACCCGTGACCCATTCGCCACCCGTCGCACCCGCACCCTCGCCGGCACCGGCACTCGCCCCCGCACCGCGCCCCACCCGGCCCGCCGCCCGCTGCGTCGCCCGGATGCCGCTCGCGATCCGTCCCTACCTGGAACTGATGCGCGTCGACCGCCCGGTCGGGACCTGGCTCGTGGTACTCCCGGGGTGGACGGCCGTGGCGATGGCCGCGGATGCCCGGCCCGGGGCCCGGGTGCCGCTCACCGTGGCCGTCCTGTTCGCGGTCGGCTTCCTGACCCGCGGCGCCGGCTGTACGGTCAACGACATCCTCGACCGCCGATTCGACGCGCGAGTGACGCGTACCACGGGTCGACCGCTGGCCGCCGGCACCATCGGAGTCCGGCGCGCCTGGGCCTTCTTCGGCGCACAATGCCTGGTCGCGCTGCCGATTCCGCTGCTGCTCGGGCCGACTCCCTTCCTGGTGATGGCGGCCGGCTGGGTGCCGATCGTCGCGTACCCCCTGATGAAACGGATCACCGACTGGCCACACGTGTGGCTCGGCCCGTGCATGAGCTGGCTCGTGCCGGTCGGTTGGCTCGCGGTGGCCGGCTCGCTCGACGTCGCCGCCGTACTCCTGTTCGTCGGGATGTCCTGCTGGGCCGTGGGCTGCGACCTCGTCTACGCGCACCAGGACCGGGCGAGCGATGCCGTGGTCGGGGTGCGCTCGGCGGCCGTGCGGCTCGGCCGGCGCAGCGTTTCGGTGTTGGTCGGCGTGTACGTCGCGACCATCGGCTGCCTCGCCGGCGCGGGCGTCGCGGCCGGCCTCGGGTGGGCGTTCTGGCCGCTGCTCGCGCTCGCCGCCGGGCACCTGGTCCGGCAGCTGCGGGCGCTGGACATCGACGATCCGGCCTGCTGCCAACGGGTGTTCCTGACCAACCCGCAGTTTGCCGCGCTGGTCCTGGTCGCCGTACTCGCGGGCCGGATCCGGTGATCCCGGCTCAGCCCCACCGGCTTCGCATCGCCGTCGTCGGCGGCGGGATCGCCGGCCTGACCTTCGCCCTGGCTGCCCACCGCGCGGGCCTGGCCGCGACCGTGTACGAACGGTCCCGACAGCCCCGCGACGGCGCGGCCGGCCTGCAACTGAGCCCCAACGCGGTACGTTCCCTGACCCGCCTGGGGGCGGGCCCGGGTCTGCGCTCGGTCGCCACGCGGCCCGGCGAACTCGACTTCCGCCACTGGCGCGACGGTGCCGAACTGTTACGGGCGCCGATCCGTCCCGCCTACGCCGAACGTTTCGGCGCGGAGCACCACACCCTGCTGCGCACGGATCTGCGCGAGCTGCTGTCGGGCCTGCTGCCCGCGGGTACGGTCCGGTACGGCGCGCCGTGCGTCGGCCTGCACGAACACGCCGATGCGGTCCGCGTCGACTTCGCGGACGGCACGTGCACGAGCGCCGACATCGCCGTGGGCGCGGACGGCGCCCACTCGCGGATCGTCGCCCGGGCCCATCCGGACCACCCACCCAGGCACTCCGGGATGGACGCGTATCGCGCGGTGGTGCCGATCGGCGCGGACCCCCGGGCCACCCCCGATCGTGCGATCCGCGTCTGGGTCGGCGACGATCGGCACTTCCTGGCCTACCCGGTGGCGGGTGGCCGCCGGCTGAACCTGGTGCTGGTCGCCCCCGCCGACCCCGCCGCCGGTCCCGACGAGAGGTGGGGCGGGCCGGTCGAGGCCGAACCGGTGGCCCGCGCCCTCGCCGACTGGGACCCGGCCGTGCCGGCTCTCCTGCGCGCGGGCGCCGTACTGCACCGCAGGCCGCTGTTCGACCGCGACCCGCTGCCCGCCTGGAGCACTGCGCGCACGACGCTGATCGGCGACGCCGCGCACCCCATGCTGCCGCACCAGGCCCAGGGCGCCTGCCAGGCCGTCGAAGACGCCGTGGTACTGGCCACGTTGCTCGCCCACGCGGAACACCTGGGCGTCGCCGAGGCATTGCGCCGCTACGCCGCACATCGGGCCCCGCGAACCGCCCGGATCCAGGGCGCCTCCCGCGAATTCGGCACGCTGATGCACTCGGTGGCGGGGGCCGAACTCCTCGCCGAGCTCGCCCCGGACGCGCTGTTCGCCCTCCTGGCCGAAACGTATGGGTACGACGCGGAGGCACAGGCGCTCGCCGTTGCCTCGGCTTCGACGTGAAGTCCGAACGATCGCCGGCCACCGGCCACCGCACGAAAGCCGACTCCGGCACGCAACACGCAGCCCCTCGGCGCGAAACCCCACCCCACCGCGCGAAGCCCGTCCCCACCGTGCGCAACCCCTCCCGACCAGGCCGAGAAGGATCACCACCCGTGACCGCCGACATCTCCACCCCGCCGCCCACCCCGACCACCACCGCACCATCTCCCGAGCACCTCACCCAGCTGGCTCTCGCGTTCACCGCCGCCAAGTGCCTGCTGAGCGCGGTCGAGATCGGCGTCTTCACCGAACTCGCCCGCCACGAGGGCCCGGACGAGCCTGACGGCCGGGACGAGCACGACGGCCGGGACGCGGCCGATCTCGCCGCCCGGCTCGACCTGCATCCGCGCGGGGCAGCGGCCTTCCTGGACGCGCTGGTCGGCCTCGGCCTGCTGGACCGGCACGACGGTCGCTATCGCAACACCCCCGAGACCGACCACTTCCTGGATCGGGCCAAGCCGACCGCATACATCGGCGACGGCCTCGACATGGCCAACTCCCGCCTGTACGGCTTCTGGGGCCGGCTCACCGACGCCCTGCGCACCGGTGAGCCGCGCAACGAACTCGCCGCCGGCCACGGCGAGCGCGATCCGTTCGCCGAGATCTACGCCGATCCGGCCCGCCGCCGGCTGTTCCAGCGCGCGATGTCCCAACTGTCCCGCCCGGCCATGCTTGCCCTCGTCGAGCGTTTTCCCTGGGCCGAGTACCGGCGCGTCGCGGACATCGGCTGCGGCGACGGCGCGCTGCTGTGCCGGCTCGCCGACCGCCACCCGCTGCTGACCGGCGTCGGCTTCGATCTGCCCGCCAGTGCCGACGCGTTCACGGACAACGTCGGCGCGGCCGAGCTGATCGGCCGGGTCGCCTTCCAGCCGGGCGATTTCCGGATCGATCCGCTGCCCGACTCCGACGTACTGGTCCTCGGTCATGTGCTGCACGACTGGGATCTGCCGACCAAGCGGCTGCTCCTGGCCAAGGCACACGCCGCGTTGCCCGAGGGCGGGGCACTGATCCTGTTCGAATCCTTCCTCGACGACGAGCGCCGGGCCAATGTGTCCGCTCTGCTGCTCGGGCTGAACACCCTCATCGAGACGCCCGGCGGCTTCGCCTGCACGGTCTCCGAGTGTCGCGAACTGTTGGTCGAGGCGGGCTTCCGCAGCACCCGAACCGAACCGCTGACCGGCGCGGAGTCCATGGTGGTCGGCGTGAAGTGAGCGGCCGATCCCCGGCCTTCGCCCGCCGAAGACCGGTTCCGCGCACGCCACAGGTCGAATTCCGGTACGGGCCTCGGAGGACGTCATCAAGGTTCTGCTCGTCGACAACCACGACTCCTACACCTACAACCTCTTCCAACTGCTCGCGTCCGTCTACGGCCGCGCACCGGACGTGGTCACCAATGACGACGCCCGCTGGGCCGACCTCGAACTGGCCGACTACGACGCGGCGGTGATCTCGCCCGGACCGGGACGACCGGGCCGCGCACGGGACTTCGGCCGATCCGCCGACCTGTTCCGGGATCGGCGGTTGCCCGTCCTGGGGGTGTGCCTGGGCCATCAGGGCCTCGGCGCGGCGGCCGGCGCTCGGGTGGTCGCGGCGCCCCGCCCCCGGCACGGTCACCTGGACACGATCACGCACACCGGGGACGACCTCTTCGCCGGCATCCCGACCCGCTTCACCGGAGTGCGCTACCACTCGCTCTGCCTGGCCGAGCCGCTGCCCGCGGCGCTGCGGGTGACCGCGCGCGCCGAGGACGGCGTGGTGATGGCCGCCCGGCATCGCGAACTGCCCTGGTGGGGAGTGCAGTTCCATCCCGAGTCGGTGGCCTCCGAATACGGCGCGCGGCTGGTCGCCAACTTCCGCACCCTCGCCCTGGCCGCGCGCGGTCGACCCGACGCGGACCCGGCCCGAGGCCGCCGGACGAGCGCCCCGGCCCGGGCCGAGGCCGCCCCGCCCGCCCGGCTACGGGTGCGCACCGCGGTGCTCGACCGGGAGATCGACACCGAAGCGGCCTTCGCCCGGCTGTACCGCACCGGCGATCCGGCCTTCTGGCTGGACAGCGCCCGGGTCGAGCGCGGACTGTCCCGGTTTTCCTTCCTCGGCGACGCCGGCGGCCCGCTCGGCGAACTGCTGTGCTACCGCGTCGGCGACGGGAAGGTGACCGTGCGGCGGGGCCGATTCCGGCGCGACTTCCGGCCCGGCACGATCCTCGAGGTGCTGGCCGAACGCCTGCGCGAACGCGCCGTCGAGATCCCGGACGGACTGCCGTTCGACTTCGTCGGCGGCTACGTCGGCTACCTCGGCTACGAGATCAAGGCCGATTGCGGTGCCACCACCAACCGGCACCGGGCCGCCGAGCCGGATGCGCAATGGCTGTTCTGTGACCGATTCCTGGCCGTGGACCACCTCGAAGGCCGGACCTACGCGGTCGCCCTGTCCCGTTTCGACGACCAGTACCAGTCGGACGCTTGGTTGGCCGAGACGCTGCGCATCCTCGAATCCGTGCCGACCGCGACGGCGACCGCGACCGCGACCGCGACGGCGATCGGCGCCCAAGCCGTCACGTCGCGCGGGGCGCCCCTCGCGATCCCGATCCCGATCCCCACCCACCATCGCCCGCGCTATCTCGCCGACATCGCCGAGTGCGGGCGGCTCCTGGCCGCCGGGGAGAGCTACGAGATCTGCCTGACCACCACCCTGTCCGCCCCCGCCCCGGAGGACCCGCTCACCCATTACGCCCGACTGCGCACCGCCAACCCCGCGCCCTACGGCGCGCTGCTGCGCTTCGGCCCGATGTCCGTCCTGGCCGCCTCTCCCGAGCGCTTCCTGCGGATCGATCGGCACCGGGTCGCGGAGAGCAAGCCGATCAAGGGCACCGCACCGCGCGGCGCCGACCCGATCGAGGACGAGACATTGCGCCGCTCCCTGGTCACCGACCCGAAGACCCGCGCCGAGAACCTGATGATCGTCGACCTGCTGCGCAACGACCTGGGCCGGGTCTGCGAGATCGGGTCGGTGCGGGTGAGCGACTTCCTGGCCACCGAAAGTTACGCCACGGTCCACCAACTCGTCTCCACGGTCCGTGGCACGCTGCGTCCCGAGGTGGACGCGATCGGCTGTGCGCAGGCGTGTTTCCCCGGCGGCTCGATGACCGGAGCGCCCAAGATCCGCACCCTGGAGATCATCGACACGCTCGAATCCGGGCCGCGCGGCGTCTACTCCGGCGCACTCGGCTACTTCTCCGCGTCCGGCGCGGCCGATCTGAGCATCGTGATCCGGACGGCCGTGGTCCGGGACGGCGTCGCCACCGTCGGCGCGGGCGGGGCGATCGTGCTGGACTCCGATCCGGCGGCCGAGTACGCCGAAATGTTGCTCAAGGCGTCCGCCACCCTCCGGGCGTTCACGGAAGCGCCCACTCGGCCGTAATAGGGTGCGAATCGGGCGATTTGTGCTGCGGTGCTGCGCGGCCCCGGGAAGAGAATGCGGCATCGAGGACTTTCCCGAAGGAGTCTTCGGTGCCGGCCGCCCATTGCCGATCGGCACCGAAGTACCGCCGGGAACGGATCGAGCAGTGACGGAAGGACTCGTACACATGGACGCGCAGCAGGTAATCGGGCGACTCGGCCGGATCGGCGTATGGGAGCACCACGACACCTTCGTGGCCGATACCGCCGATCCCGGGGCCGTCGCCGCCGAGCTGGAGGAACTCGGCTTCACCGCGGCCTGGGTCGGCGGTGCGCCTGCCGACGGCCTGTTCGGGCTGTCCGAGCAACTCCTTGCCGGTTCGCGGCGGCTCGGCGTCGCCAGCGGGATCCTCAACATCCGGGCCTTCCCCGTCGCCGACACGATCGCGGGCGTGGCCGCGTTGGAGAAGGGGCATCCCGGCCGGTTCGTGCTCGGACTCGGGGTCAGCCACCCCGAGTTCGCCGACCGGACCGGGGTCGAGTACACCCCGCCGGTGGCCGCGATGAACGCCTACCTGGACGCCCTCGACGCCGACGCCGACCCGGCCGTACCGCGCGTGCTGGCCGCGCTCGGCCCGCGCATGCAGCGGCTGTCCCGCGATCGTGCCCAGGGCGCGCACCCGTACTTCACCACCCCCGCGCACACCCGCGAGGCGCGCGAGACGCTGGGCGAAGGGGTGTTCCTGGCGCCCGAGCAGAAGGTGGTGTTGAGCACCGACCCGGAGGTGGCCCGGGCGGTGATTCGCGAGGCGTCGGCGTTCTATCTCGGCCTCGACAACTACCGGCGCAGCTGGCTTCGGCTCGGCTTCACCGAGGACGACCTGGCCGACGGCGGTAGTGACCGATTGGTCGACGCACTGGTCGTGTGGGGCGACGAGGAGACCATCGCCGCGCGGATCCGCGAACACCTGGACGCGGGCGCGGACCACGTGAGCGTTCACGTACTGCCGACCGACGCCGGCCACACCGGTCTGCCGCACGCGGAATGGGCCCGCCTGGCCCCGGCACTGCGCGACCTCTGACCGCAGACCTCTGACCGCAGACCGCAGACCTCTAGCCGCTGACCGCTGCCACCTGATCGGCCGGCCTGCCGGGCCCGGCTCACGCGCCCGGGATGTCCAACGCGGTGCCGTACAGCAGGGTGACGGCCAGTCGGATCACCAACCGCCGCTCGGCGACGGCGCCCGCGAAGAACGTCGCCTCGTCCGCCGGTCGGAACTCGGCCGGGACCATGGCCAACAACTCGCGGCCGGTGGCGTCGCCCGGGACCGTGGTCGGCTCGCTCGCCTCGGCGTCGCCCTCGGCGACCGCGAACGACCACACGTTCCCGCCCGACACGTGCAGCGCCGCGTTGGCGTTGCGCCGGACGTGGTGCGGCTTGGCCCGGTCGGCGGTGGTGGAGAAGCGCAACACGCGGGCGGCCGGATCCCACGCGAACAACATGTTCGACAGATGCGGTCGCCCGTCCCGCTTGATCGTCGCGAGCGTGCCGAACTGCTCGCGGGCCAGGACAGCCAGCACCTCGTCCTCGGTGAGCGGACGCGGCGGGGGGCCGGCGGGCGCGTCGTCCCCGACCTGGTCGCTTTCCGGCTGCGGGATTTCGACGGTATTCATGGGCTTTATCCTTACGTTCGATCACGCTCGACCACGCTCGATGGCGTTCGATGGTGTTCGCCAGCGTTCGATCACATTCGATCGATACCGCGTTGTTCGCTGAGCCGATTGTTTGTGACCATGACGGTTCACGGAAGGAGGCACTTTGACATCCCCGAGTAACCCCGAGGTTCCCGACCAGGTCACGTGGGCCAACGCGTGTCAGGTGGTCGGCACGCTCGACCACGTCGCGGGCAAGTGGAGCATCGGCATCCTGGTCTCGGTCGCGGCGGGTCCGATCCGGTTCACCGAATTGGAGCGCGCGGTACCGGGGATCAGCCGCCGCGTCCTCACCCTCAACCTGCGTCGCCTCGAACGCGACGGCCTGCTGACCCGCACCGTGTATCCGACCGTGCCGCCCAGGGTCGAGTACACCCTGACCGACGTGGCCCGCGAGTTGACCGCGTCGCTCGCCGGCCTGGTCCGCTGGGCCGAGCGGCACGGCCCGACCATCGAGGCGGCCCGACAGGTGTACGACCGGGAGCAGGCGGGGCAGGAGTAGCAGGATCGGCGCGAGCGGCCCGAGCGGCGCAGGCCGCATGGGCGGTACGAGCGGCCTGAGCGACGCAGGCTGCACGGGCGGCCCGAGCGGGACCCGTGGAACGAGCGGGACCCGTGGAACGATCGGTATGAGCGAACGAGGAGTCGAGGAGTCGAGATGAACAGCGCGGAGCTACTGGTCGACGCATTCGGTCGGGTGCAGGAGGTCGTCCATGGGGCGGTCGCCGACCTGACCCCCGAGCAACTGGCCGAGCGTCTTGACCCGGACGCGAACTCGATCGCGTGGCTGATCTGGCATCTGACCCGGGTCCAGGACGACCACGTCGCCGATGTCGCGCGTCTCGACCAGGTGTGGACCACGCAGGACTGGCACAAGCGGTTCGAACTGCCCTTTCCGGTCCGGGCGATCGGCTATGGCCAGGACACCAAGGCGGTGGGCGCCGTACGGGTGGACTCGGCGGAGCTGCTCACCGGCTACTACGACGCGGTGCACGAGCAGACCATCGGCTTCGTCGAGGGCCTGTCCGCCGCCGACCTGGATCGGGTCGTCGACGAGGCCTGGACGCCGGCCGTCACCCTGGGCGTGCGGCTGGTCAGCGTGATCGCGGACGACCTCCAGCACGCGGGCCAGGCGGCCTTCGTCCGCGGCATCCTGCTGCGTCGCTAGCGACCCCCGTTCCGGAACCACCGGGCCCGTCGGAAAGGACGCCGTCCCCATGAGCCACCCCCACGATCCCGGCTCGCACTCTCCGTTGGCGCACGGCGCGCAGTCCCCGGCCGCCGCGTTGTTCGACGAGGTGGGTGCCACGTACGAGACCGTCTTCGCCGATATGCCCGCGCAACTGGCCGCGCTGGACTGGCTGATCGCGGAGCTCGCGCCCGGCTCGAAGGTGCTCGACATCGGCTCCGGTACCGGGCGGCCGGCCGCCGAGAAGCTGGCCGAGGCCGGCCATCGGGTCACCGGGATCGACGTCTCGGCGACCATGGTCGAACTGGCCCGAGCCCGCGTCCCCGGTGCCACGTTCGAGCAGACGGACGTCCGCGACCTGGTCGACGACGACGGGGCCTGGGACGCGGTCTGCGCGTTCTTCTCGTTCCTCCAACTGCCCCGGGCCGACCTGGACGCCCAACTCGAGCGGCTCGGCGCGCGGCTCGCGCCCGGTGGGCTGCTCGCGTTCGCGACGGTGCCGGCCGAGGCGGACGGTGTCGAGATCGATTGGCTGGGCCACCGATTCCGGGTGACCAGCCACGGCGCCGACGAACTGCTCATGCGACTGCGCGCCGCCGGCCTGGAGATCGTCCACCACGCGGTCACCGTGTACCACCCGAAGCACCCGACCGCCGGTCCGGAGGAGCAACTCGTCGTACACGCGCGCAAGTCCGCGAGCTGATCGCCGAGCCTTCCCGGGGCGGTGGGCCGGTGGGCAGTGGGCGGCGTCCGGCGCCCGGCGGTCGGTCGGTAACGTGGTCCGCGCAGCGGAATGCCACACTCGTCCGGCTCCGCGCGCCTTGTCCGTGCACCTCGTCTCGTTCGGGATCCTGTGATGACCATGACCGAACGTGACGATCCGAGCAGTACCGGCGGTGCCCGTCCGGGTCGATTCGCACCGCCCGAATGGCTCACCCTGACGCTGCGCGCCAACCCCGGCCCGATGCCCAGGGCCGCCGCCGTGCGGGCCGCGATCGGCATCGGCGCACCGCTGTTGGTCGGCGTGCTCGTCGACGACACCGCGTCCGGCGCGCTCGTGGCCATCGGCGCACTGGGCGCGGTGTTCGGGGACACCGCCGACGCGTACCGGCTGCGGGTGCTCAACATCGCCGTTCCGCAGTTCGTCGGTGCCATCGGACTCGCGCTCGGCAGCTCACAGTTCGGTCACGGTTGGTCGGCGGTCGCGGTGGTCACCGCGCTGGCCCTGGTCGCCGGGATGATCAGCACGATCGGCGCGGTGGCCTCCGCGTCCGGCCTCAACCTGCTGCTGATGGCGGTGATCGGCGCCGGGCTGCCGATGCCCTCGCCATGGTGGCGGGCGCCGATGTTGACCCTGGCCGGGGCCGGGTTGGTACTGGTGATGGCGCTGCTCGCGTGGCCGGCGCGGTCGCGGATCCCGGAACGAACGGCCGTCGCCGACGCGTACGAGGCGACCGCCGACCTCCTGGGCGCGGCCGGTACCGAGGAGTGGGAGGCGGCCCGGGCCGAGGTGACGCTGACCCTCAACCACGCCTACGACCTGCTGCTCGGCCGCCGCGCGGTGGCGCCCGGTCGCAGTCGTGGGATGTCGCGCCTGGTCGCGCTGTTGAACTCGGTCGGCGTCCTGGTCGAGGCGGCCACCGCGGTACACGCCGACGCGCGCACGGTATGCGGGCCCGACGTCGCCGCGGTGCGCGAGATCGCGGAGGCGGTGCGCGGCGGTACCGTGCCGACCGGCCCGGCGCCGTGCTCCACCGGGACCGCGCCGGCCGAGCGTGCGGTGGTCGCCGCGATCGCCCACGCGCGGGAGACGCTGGCCGGCGCGTACCGGGTGCCCGATCGGGTCGGCCGGCCGGGCGCGTTGCCCGAGCGGCTGGCCGCCGGCGCGCGCAACCTGCTGGTGTCGGCCGAGTCCTGGCGCTACGGCCTGCGGTTGACGCTGTGTATCGGGGTGGCCCAGGCGTTGGTGTCCGCCATCGATGTACCGCGTTCGTACTGGGTGCCGTTGACCGTCACGTTCGTGCTCAAGCCGGACTTCGGCTCGGTCTTCTCGCGGGCCCTGCTGCGTGCCCTCGGTACGGCGGCCGGCCTGGTGGTGGCCGGGGTGATTCTGGAGTTCGTGCCGCGCGGCGGGTGGGAGGTGCCGGTCGTGCTGGTCCTCGCGGCGGCGCTGCCGATATTGTCCCGGCGCGGCTACGGCTATCAGACGGCGGTGATCACGCCGCTGATCCTGATCCTGTCCGACCTGCTCGGCCATCAGGGTGTCGGGCTGCTCGCGCCGCGCCTGGTGGACAGCCTGATCGGCTGCGCGATCGTGCTGGTCGCGGGCTATGTGTTGTGGCCGGAGAGCTGGCATACCCGGGTCGGCGCGCGGTTGGCCACGGCGGTGGAGGACACCGCGAAGTACATCGAGTGTGCGTTCGACGAGAAGACCGATCAGGCCGCGCGGGCCCGGACCCGGCGGCGGATCTACCGGGATCTGTCCGACGTACGCACCGAGTTCCAGCGCGCCCTTGGCGAACCCCCGCCGGCCGGCGCCCGGGCGGCGGCGTGGTGGCCACTGATCGTCGCGGTGGAGCGGGTGATCGACACCGGGACGGCGGCGGCGGTGCGCACGGCGCACGGCGCGCCACCGCCATCCCCCGAGGCCGCCGCCCACATCGCCGCCGAACTCCGGGCACTGGCCGCGTCGATGCGTACGGGGGAGACGGCCGAACCGGCGCCGGCGCGGGCCGGCGGGGACGAGGAGCCGCAGGACGCGTTGCGCGACGTACGGCGCGAGGTCCGGTCGGCACGATCGACGCTGGACGGTCCGGCGGGGCCGAAGTAAGGGCTGCCGAAGTAAGGGCCGCCGAAGTAAGGGCTGTCGAGGTCGGGGCTGCCGAAGTAGGGGCTGTCGAAGCACAGGCTCTCGAAGCACGGGCTCTCGAAGCACGGGCTCTCGAAGCACGGCTCTCGAAGCACGGGCTCTCGAAGCACGGCTCTCGAAGTGCGGCGGGCTCTCGAGCAGGGTCCCCAGCGAGGATCGTTGATCGTCAACCCAGGGTTGACGCGTAGCCATGTGTCAACCTACGGTTGACGCATGGAGAACCCTACGCGCATGACGAATCCGGTTCGACTCGACGAACTCATCGAGACCATCAAGACGGCTCATTCCGATGCCCTGGAGCAGCTGACCGACGCGGTCCTCGTGTCGGACCACCTCGGCGAACTGGCCGATCACCTGGTCGGGCACTTCGTGGACCAGGCCCGCCGATCCGGCGCGTCCTGGAAGGACATCGGCGCGAGCATGGGCGTCACCAAGCAGGCGGCCCAGAAGCGCTTCGTGGCCAAGGGCTCCGCCGACTACGACCTCGACCCCAGCCAGGGCTTCGGCCGCTTCACCGATCGGGCCCGCAACGTGGTGGTGGCCTCGCAGAACGAGGCACGCGCGGCGGGCAACGCCGAGATCGGCCCGGGGCACCTGGTCCTGGGCCTGCTCACCGAGCCCACCGCACTGGCCGCGAAGGCCCTGATCGCCCAGGGAACGACCCTGGAGGACGTCCGCCAGGGGGCGATCGCCGGGCTGCCGCCGACCACCGGCACGGTGCCGGACCTGATCCCCTACGACGCGTCGGCCCGCAAGATCCTGGAACTCACCTTCCGCGAGGCGCTGCGCCTGGGCCACAACTACGTGGGCACCGAGCATCTCCTGCTCGCCCTCCTGGAGTTCGAGGGCGGCACCGGCCTGCTCACCGGGCTCGGCATCACCAAGGCGGCGACCGACGTGTACATCGTCGACGCGCTGACGGCGCTGATGGCGGCCCAGCCGGAGTAGTTCGGCCCGTTCCCGGCGAGCGGCGTCGCCCCGGACGGTACGTTGCCGGGGTGGTGCCGCTCGGTCCGGTATGACGAATAGCGCGTTCGGGTTAAAGATGGGCGACCTGCCCGCCCCGGAACCGATGCCCTGGTCGACTGCGAGGATGTGCCATCTTCCCGGCGAGGGCGGGTTCTCGGCGGCGGCCGAGGCTGTGTTGACGCGTCGCGAGTCGCAGGTGTTGTGGCATATCGCGCAGGGGGACACCTACGCGCGCACCGCCCGCTGCATGGGGATATCCGTGCACACCGTCGACGCGTATCTGCGGCGGATCCGCGCCAAGCTCGGCGTCGCGACCCGGGCGGAACTGATCCGCCTGGCCTTCGTCCCGGTGGCTCCCGAGTAGCGCCCGGCGCGTGGGGGCGCAGCAGTGCAGGCGTGCAGCCGTGCAGGCGCGTGGCGGTGGGCGCGTCGCCGCCCAACCGACCGACCGCTAACACACCGCCGCGCCACGAGCCAGTCCCGAAATCCCGTGACATTACACCGGGTTGTCGCCGGCCCACGCTGAGTGGGTAGGCGGGTGTGGCGGGTACGGGGGCAGGCGTAGGGGAAGTGGCGATGTCCGAGTGGCGCTTGCGTGACGATGTCGCGCTGCATGTGGACTACGTGGACACGACCGAGTTCGGGAGTCCGGTCGGCAGCCGGCCGGAGGCCACCGCACGCGAGGCGTTCGCCCCGGTGCTCCGGTACGTGGAGCGGCACGGCTTCGCAGACCTGGTTCGACGTGGACCCGAACTGCTGCGGCGCGCGGTCGCCGAGCCCGCCTTTCGGCGGATCACCCGCTCCGGGCACTCGCTCGACGGCCGATCGGGCGATGGCCGACCGCTTACCGCCGGCCGACCACTCACCTCCGGCCGATCGTTCGACGCGGGCTGGGAGTTGCACGCCGACCTGCTCTTCCCGGACCCGGCGCAGGCCCGGCCGAGCGGACTCACCTTCCGAGACGGCGCGCAGGACCGGGTCCGCCGGATCGACTGCGCGGACGACGACACCTGGCCCTGGGTACACGCCCTGATCGCCGAGTTGAGCGGGCCGTCGGGCGACCCGGAGATGACCCGCGACCCGCGCGCCAAGGCGCTCCTGGAAACCCTGCGCGACGACGGCCTGCTGTGCCCGCGCGAGACCGATCCGGCCGCCGAACGCCCGTCTCCCGGCCTGGAGTTCGTCGGACACAACACGGTCGTGGTGCGCTCGCGCGAGGCCGCCGTCGTGGTGGACCCACTGTTCTTTGCGTACGACACCGCCCACCCGGCGGACTACCAACCGCTGCGGCCGGCCGATCTGGGGCCGCTCGACGCGGTCCTGATCACCCACTCGCACCCCGATCACTTCGCCCCGGCCTCGCTGTTGCGCCTGCCGCCGAGCACCCGGATCGTGGTACCGCGCGTCGAGCGCGAGACGGTGCTGACCGTCGACCTGGCCCGCCGGGTCCGCGAACTGGGCTTCGAGGACGTCGTCGAACTCGA
This sequence comes from Embleya sp. AB8, assembly GCF_049739465.1. Lineage (NCBI taxonomy): Bacteria > Bacillati > Actinomycetota > Actinomycetes > Kitasatosporales > Streptomycetaceae > Embleya > Embleya sp. AB8. Next base: position 72,954 of record NZ_JBMHHY010000039.1, on the reverse strand, counting down.
CTGGTGGGAACAGCTCAGGATCGGCGACATCGACGTACACGCACTGCCCTTCCACGGCGAACAGCCCACCGACGGACCGGTGTTGCACCCCGATGTGCGCAACCACGGGAACACCTACCTGGTCCGCACCCCGACCGGGTCCGCCGCGTTCCTGGCCGACTCGGGCCGCGACGCACGCGGCGAGGTCCGGGAGGTGGCCGCGCGGGCCCGGGCCCGACTCGGCCCGGTCGACGTGGTCTTCTGCGGCTATCGAGGCTGGCTGATGTACCCGGTGCAGCTGTTGTTCACGTCCGTGGCGCGCTATCTGGCCCTGGTCCCACCCGAGCAGTGGAACTGCCGACAGCGCCTGATGACCACCCCCGACGAGGCGGTGGACATCGCCGAGCGCTGGGGTGCGCGGCTCCTGGTGCCCTACGCCGACGGCGGCGCGCCGTGGTACTGGCGGGCCGGACTCGGTCCCCGTGCGGACGAACAACCGGGCGAGAGCACCGGGTTCGACCCCTACCCGGAGCGGGTGGCGACGGCGGCCCGCAACCGCACCGAGATGCCGGACGGCCTGCTCGGCTCGGCGGTCGAGGTGCTGCTGCTGCGGCCGGGCGACGCGATCCACGACGTTGCCGGCGGGCGAGGGCCGGTGTCGACGCCGACGCCGGTGCCGGTGCCGGTGCCGATTCGGCGGCCCGGTCATCGCTGGCCGTACGCCGAGCGGATGCCGATCGCCGCCGGCGCAAGCCCGCTGTCCCGCGATTGAGCCGCCCCCGACTGCCTCCCGACCGCTTCTCGACCGCTTCTCGACCGCTTTCCGACCGCCCTTCGCCGCTTCGACCCGGGAGACACCATGTCCGCCACCGTCGTACCTCGGCTCGACGACCGGCCCGCCACGGTCACCGGCGCTTTCGTCGAGCAGCCCTATCACCCGCACGTCGCGCACCGCGAGCGACTCCTCGACGGCCCGCGCTGGTTGCCCGAACCGGACGGCCTGCCGAGGTTGCGGATCGCCGCCGATGCCATGCGGCGCTCGATCCCGGCGGTACGCGCCGCGTTGACCCGGCGCGGCATCGCCCGGCTGGACTTCGACCGCTGCCCGAGCACCACCGAGTTCCTCGACCTCGGTGCGGCGCTCGGCACGGTGATGGAGACCGAGATCAACGCCGAACTGCGCCCGTACGTGGAGCAGCGCGCGGTGCTCAATCTGCGCCACGACCAACCCGGCACCACCCGCTACGACTTGGCGCTGATCGCGGCCAACTACCTGAACCTGCACACCGAGATCGCCGTGCACCCGCTGCCGAAACAACCTCGGCTGATCGCCCTGATGTGTGTCGAGCCGCCGGAGCGCGACTGCGGCGGTCAGACCGTCTTCGTGCCGATGGCCGCCGTCCGGTCCCGGCTGTCCGCGCTCGACCTGGACGTGCTGGCCGCCACCAACTGCCACGACTTCCCGAACGGGCCGCCGATGTTCTCCCGGCGTAACGGGCTACCGGTGTTCTGCTTCCGGGACTTCGGCGGTGACGTGCTGCGCTGGCGCTACACCGGGCCACCGGCGGAGGTCGGCCCCGAGACGGTGCGCAGCGCGATCGGCGAGCTGCTGGCCGCGATGTACGACCCGGCCGCGATGTTCGGCGTGCACTGGGCCGCGGGCACCGTGGTGATCTTCGACAACTGGGCGTTCTTCCACGGCCGTAGCCGGATCCGGCCGGTTCCGGGTGGGCGCAATCGGCATTTCAAACAACTCAAGCTGCGCTGACGCCCGGAAGAAGAATAGGTAGAAGAATCAACGAAATAGGAAGGTAAGTGGCAGATATGCCTACATCGGAAGAGCAGGACTACACGCCGACCGCGCACACGCGCGGAACGCTGCTGCGCAGCAAGGACGGCGCGGTGTACTTCCTCCGCGACGAACTCCTCGACGCGTGTCGCGTCACCGGCGAGGAACTGGTGTTCGCGGAGGCCACGTTGGCCGCAGCGGCGGAGAACCCGTTGACCGGGGCGAGCGAATTCGTGCGCTACGAGGGCGAGATGCCGAAGGTCGACGTCGCGGGGATGGCCGAGGCGGCCGACCCGCCGTCGACCATCATGTGCTGCTGGTAGCGGGCGAGAAGAGCAGACCACGAAGGCGGGCGCCGGCGGCCGGGCCGGCGGCGCCCGTCTCGACATCGGGGGCGGTGTGTGGGGCCATTGACCGAGGACGACGGGCGCACCCGGAGTTGCTCGTTCGCCGTCGAGACCGCGCCCACCGCCCTGCTGCGCGCGGCGGCATGGCCCGTGGAGACGCTGGACACGTTCGCCGCGCCCGAACTGGTCGCGCTGGCGGCCGAGATATCCGAACTGGCCTCGGCCGTGGCCGCCCGCCGGCCCGAACTGTGCGCGCTGCTGTACGCGGCCGTGCCGAACCTGCCCGAGCCCGCCGTCCGACATCGATTCCTCGCACTGCGTCGAGCCATCGGGCGTGACGACCGGCCGTGCAGCTCGGCGGGCGAGACGCCTTCGGGCGCGAGCCCGGCACTGGCCGCAATGTTGCCGGCGGACGCGGTGGATCGTGCCGAACTTGCCCGTCTGCGCGCCGAGTTCACCATGCTGCACGCGGCCGAGCTGGATCGGCAACGTCGAGCGTTGTGGCAGACGACCCACGAACCGCGCTTCGCCAAGGCCCTGTTGCTCGCGCATCGGGAGGTGGCGAGCCACTGGGCGGATGCACCGGCCGACGCACCCGCCGACAAGCGCCGACGACGAGCCGAGGACACGGTACTGCGCTACCTGTTGCGCGCCGTGGGCCGACCGACTCCGGCGGGGGCATGGGCGGGCGTGGCATTGGTACGGCCGGTCGCGGCGGGGGAGGGGGTGGGCGGCCGGTGCTTGGTCTCGGAGCCGGTGGTGGCGGAGGAGGCGGGTGGATCGGTCGTGGCAGAGCCGACCGTGGTGGGCGAGGTGGGTGGGGCGCTGATGTCCAAGCCGGCCGTGGTGGGCGAGGTGGGTGGGGCGCCGGCAGTGGAGCCGGTGGGGGTGGGTGGGCTTCCGATGTCCGAGCCGGTTGGGGCGGGCGAGGTGGGCGGGGCACCGGCAGCGGAGCCGATCGGCGTGGGCGAGGTAGGTGGGCCTTCGATGTCCGAGTCCGAGCCGGTCGGGGCCGGCGAGGTGGATCCGTCCCTGGTAACGGAGCCGGTTGCGGCGGTGCTTCGGGTCTGCCCGTCGGTGGTGCCCTTCGCGCAGATCCTGGGCCGACTCGCGCTCGGCCCGGCCTACGCGGATCGACCCGCACCCATGCTGCCGGCCCGCGCCGCGTGTGCGTGGACCGCGCTCGACGCGGCCGGCGCCCGATTGACCGAGGCGGACGCGGCGATCTGGACGGCCGGGCTGCGTCGACTGCGCGCCGCGTGTACCGAACTCGGCGCCCGCTACGAGGCGGTGACGCCGGCTCAGGTCGCGACCCTGGTCAGCGCAGCGGAGGCCGAGGTGCGCCGTTTGTGGGAGTGGGCCGACGTACCCGGGCGTCCCAGCGGGGACCTGCTGGTGTTCTCACTGCGGTTGCCGTGCCGGGTGGGGTGGTCCGACGGGCTGCGGGAGCGTACTCGGCGGGCGATCGAACACCTGCTCAACCGACACGGCCGGGACGGCACCGCCGAACTCGAACGTGTCCGGCTACTGGCGGAGTCGGCGGGGCGTATCCCGCCGGGGGGCGCGGCGAGGCCCGGTTCCGGGGGCAGCGTCGATTCGGGCGCCGGCCTTGTCCCGGATAGCGCCTTCGGCCCTGGCCCTGGCCCTGGCCTCGGCTCCGGCTCCGGCCTCGGCTCCGGCCTCGGCTCCGGCCTCGGCCCCGGCCCCGGCTCCGGCTCCGGCCTCGGCCTCGGCTCCGGCCCCGGCCTCGGCCCCGGCCCCGGCCTCGGCCCCGGCCCCGGCTCCGGCCTCGGCCTCGGCTCCGGCCCCGGCCTCGGCCTCGGCCCCGGCCCCGGCTCCGGCCTCGGCCCCGGCCCCGGCTCCGGCCCCGGCCTCGGCTCCGGCCCCGGCTCCGGCCTCGGCCTCGGCCCCGGCCCCGGCCCCGGCTCCGGCCTCGGCCCCGGCTCCGGCCCCGGCTCCGGCCCCGGCCCCGGCTCCGGCCCCGGCCCCGGCTCCGGCCCCGGCCCCGGCCTTGGCCCCGGCCCCGGCCCCGGCCCCGGCCCCGGTTCGGGTTTCGGCACCGACCTCCGTGAGCCCCCCGCCGCCGTTGGCCCCGGGGTCGGCTCCGGCTCCACTCCGGCCCCCGATCTCGGGCCCACCCTTACGGCTGCTCCGGCTCCGGCTCCTGCTTCCGGTTCGGCTCCCGCCGCGGCTCCTGCTCCCGGCGCCGCCCCCGTCTCCGCTCCTGCTTCCGGCTCCGGTTCCGCTGCGGCTCCTGCTTTCGGCTCGGTTCCCGCCTGCGCCGCCGCTTCCGCTCCCGGCGCCGTTTCGGCCTCCGCCCCCTCTTCCGCCCCCGCCCCCTCTTCCGCCCCCGCTCCCTCTTCCGCCCCCGCTCCCGCCTCCGGCTCTGCCTCCGCTCCCGCTCCCGCCTCCGCCCCCGGCTCTGCCGCCGCCCTCGCTCCCGCTCCCGCGCCGGCCCTAGCCCCCGGCGCCGCCCCCGCCCCCGGCTTCGGACCCGGCCCGTGGGGTGCGGTGTTGGTGCGGCCTACCGTCCGTGGTGCGGTTTGGGTTGGTGGTGGGCTGCCGTTTTTGTTGCCGTTTGCCGGGGTGCATTACGCGCTCCTCGTCGATGGGGGTGAGGCGCCGCCGAGTGCCGCCGAGTGGTTGCGGGGCGCGTTGCCGTCGGGGGTCGAGGCGGTCGAGGTGGTTGGGCGGGACGCGGCCAATCCCGATGCGGCGTTGCATCCGCCGTTGACGGACGCGGTCGTCGATCCGTGGGCGATGGGTGCGGCGCCGACGGTGGTCGTGGACGAGGGGCTGCGGCCGTGGTTGCGTCGTGAGGGGGATCGGGACGCGTTGGTGCCGGTGTACGGCTCGTGCGCCGTGATCGGGCGACGCGACCCGCGTGGGCGGCGGCTGTTGGGCCTCGCGGGGGCGCATGGGTGGGATCTGACCAGGCGTACCCGGGTCTCGCCGACGCCGGTGCGGCCGACGCCCGATACCCACGCCCGCGTGTACCCGAGGGTGACCTGCCCCGACGGCACCGTACTGGCACCTCGGCGGTGGCGGATCGAGTGCGGCGATCGTACGGCTGCCGCCGCGGAGCGCTACCTGGCGTGGCGCCGCACCGTGGACGCGTTGGGCATCCCGGACCTGGTCTACGTCCGTACCGCGCCCGGCGTACCGGAGTTGCTCATCCGTACCGACAGCCCGCTCGTACTGCGCACCCTGCTCGACCGCCTGCCCGCCGACACCCGTTGGCTCGAATTGACCGAACCGGCGGGCCCACCCGAGCACTGGCCGGTACTCGACGACGCGGGCCGACACTACGCCGCCGAGCTGGCCGTGGATTGGATCCGCCCCGAGCATTGGGCCGAGCCTGGTCGGCGGTGACACGTACACCGCCCGCGCCCCTGCGGGTCAGCGCAGCCCCAGGCAGGGAAGCCAGTTGCGGTAGCCGGTCTCGGCGGTCAGCAGTACGGCGTGGGTGCCGAGGAGGCCGAGGAGGGTTGCGTCGGCGCCGGTCGCCGGTGCGGATGTGGCGGCCGATTCCGCGCGCAGGTGGGCGGTAAGCCTCGTGCGCAGGCCGACCGCCGCCGGGAGCCCCGCGTGTCGGGCGAAGGCGTCGGCGATGGCGAGTACGCCCGCCGCGCCGTGGCATACCCCCAGGCGATCGGCGGCGGTCGGGCCGAACAGGTGCCGGTCCACGTCGAATTGCTCGGCCAGCGCCGCGAACGTGTCCTCCGCACAACGCCGCAGCGCCGCGTCGCCGAGCACGCGCGCGGCCTCCCACAGGGCCCAGGTCACCCCCGGCGTCCCGTAGCACCACCCTTGCCGTTGCCCGCCGGACGACCCGTCCGCCCCGCCGGCCACCGGGCCCCACGTCGGACACCCGTTCGCATCCCGCCCACCCCGAGCGGCCAACCACGCGGCGGTCGCGGCAAGCGGCTCGTGCAACTCGTGGTCGGCCGCCCCCGCCGCCCGGGCCGCCGAGGCCAGTGCGAGCAGGACACCCGGCGCGCCGTGCGCCAGCCCGAGGTTGACCCGCCCCATGAACCGCGCGGGCCACGGTTGCCCGCAGAACTCGGCGATCCGCAGCCGACCGAGTCCCGGCCCGCTACACAGACCAGCCAAGTGCCGTACCACCGGAGCACGTTCGGCCGCCGAGCCGGCCCCGTCGTCGGCTATCCGACCACCCGCACCCACGCCCATACCCATACCCACACCCAGACCGAGCAGGACGCCCGCCGGTCCGCTCACCACGTCGTAGTCGGCGAATCCGACGTCCGCCACCCGCCACGGCTCGCGCGCACATCGTGCGCCCAGCTGCCCCCGGACCCGCTCGGCGACCGTCGCCAGCGGCGGGTGCAACGTCGCGCCCAACCGCAACCCCACCAACATCCCGGCCAACCCGCCGTCGTGCAGCCCGAGTTGCTCCACGTCCCGGGCGAGTACGTCCTGGGCCCAGCGGCGTACGGCCGCGCGGGCGAGCAGCGTGTCCTCGTCGGTGGTGGATCGGGCCCGGGCGAGCAGCACGGCGAGTACGACCGGGCCGGGTTCGGCTCTCGGGGCGCCACTTCGTCCGGAGCGGGCGTACGTTCGCAGGAAGGTCCGGGCGAAGCCACGCGCTTCCGGTATGTCGCGGGCCCGATCAACGAAGTCCGCCGACGTCGCCTCGAGCGGTCCGGCCGGGGCGGGCACGCCGACGTCGTCGAGCAGCCGCGCGCCGGAACCGCCGCCGGGCCGCGCGGATACCGGGGATTCGCCCGTCACGGGTGCGACCGTCCGGCGAGGGCGTCCGTGAGCAGGCACTGGGTCGGGAAGGCCAGGCGGCCACGATTCCAGTGGAACACCGTGTAGTAGGCCACCGCCTGCCTCGGCCCCACCTCGGCATCGGCATCGGCGAAGTACTCGCGTGTCCACCGCTCACCCTCGGCCACGACCTTGTCCCGATGCCGAACGGCCGCCTCCCGCAAGGGTTTCGGCAGCGCGTCACGCAGCGCGCCGATGGCGCGCCAATGCGCCCGGACGCGCACGGCGGTATCCCGCCACGCGTCGTCCGGCACGTCGCCCGGCAACCTCCGCCCGGTACTGCGCCGGACCCGATCCCATACGTCCCGGTCCTCCCAGCCCTGCACCCCGACGGCATCGAGCACGTCCCGAAGCAGGATCAGCGAGTAGGCCCACGTCGGCACCGCCCGGTCGGATTCGGCTTCGGCCTCGGCTTCGGCTTCGGCTTCGGCGAGGAAGCGCAGCCAGGCCAGCGAGTCCGCGGTGAACAGCCGGTGCACGCTGCGCATCGACACCGCGCCACCGAACAGATACGCCTCGGGCTCATACGTACCGGGCGCCCAACTCGCCACCACCCCCTCCCGCAGCCAGCCGTTGGCACGTGCGGACACGCTCTCGCGCAGTCGTTCGGCCGCGTCGGCGTCGCCGTCCACGGCGAACCGGATCCGCGCACCCGGCGACTTGTGCAGAAAGAAGAAGTCCGTCGCCGCACCGGAGGCAAGCAACTCGGCGGCATCGACCTCCAGTTGGGCATACAGCCGCCCCTCCCGGCCCGCCGCCGGAGTCACCCCGACCTGCACCCACCGAGTCCGCCGCACCCCACGCGCCGCCGCCCGGTCGACCGCAGCCAGCCCACCGACGACGAACGCCCGTCGCACGGCCGCGTATTCGTCGTACTCGCCGCCGTCCTCCGCACGCGCGACGTCCCGCGCACAATCACCCAGGAACACGGCCAACGGCACCGAAGCCGCGCCGACCGGGACCTCCCCGACTCGGACCTCCGCTGGCGGCCCCGAATCCGACCCCACGTCAGCACCGACGTCCGCACCCACGCCCACCCCCGCCAAACCCATGCCACCGCCCGCCGCCGGGATCACGATCTCCGGCGCCATGCTCTCGGCCGGCCGGGCGCGCCGTATTGTCACGAGAACTCGTGGATTGACCGGCCGCGTTGCGTGCGCTACGTGCCATGTGCCATGTGCCATGCGCAGGCCCGATCGGCGGGATGAACACGGCTCCCGCGCGACGTCACGCCGTGCGGCACACCAGGATGCGGCCGTCGGTGGTCCCGATCAGAAGGCGGCCGGGGGCCGGGATGCTCATCGCGAGCGGTTCGGCGAGGATGCCGCCGAGCCGGAGGTGGGTACGCCACTGGACACTGCCGTCGGCGGCGTCCAGCGCCACCAGCTCGCCGGAGTTGAACGCGGCATACAGGGTGTTCGTGTCCGCGTCGAGGTCCAACGCGGTGATCGGGAAGTCGGCGGTTGCGACCCAGTCGGCGGCGCCGTCCGGGAGCCGGCGGCGGACGATGAAGGCGTTGCCCGGCAGCAGGCCCGCGCCGTCGTGCACGGCGCCGGCGTGCACCAGGGCCGGGCCGCGATCATCGGTGAGATGTACGCCCGGACCGCCGAACAGATGGCGAGGCCGCTCGGTGTGCCAATCGAGCGGGAACAGCCGGCGTACCTCGGCATCGCCGCCGGCGTGCCCAGGCGGCTCGACGGCGACGACCCACTTGTGCCGCCAGGACTCGACCGAATCGCCTTGCAGGAACAGGAGTTCGGGGCTGTATCGGATGTCGAACGGGTGGTTGATCAGGTCGTAGCGTCCGAGTGACACACGTTGTACCGGCTGCGGTCCGGCGGCCGGCAGCGACGTCACGGTGGGTCGGTCGTTCGGTGCGGAATTGTCGCGCAGCGCGAGCAGGCCGTCCGCGCGGGCGGACAGTACGGCGATGTCGGGGGACGGCACGTCCAGCGTCTCCAGCACCCGCCCGTCCGCCGTCGACAGTCGTTCGACGGGGGTCGGCGCCTGCTGCCAACCGGCCGAGTCGGACCAGGTGTTCAGGGGTTCGGTGGTAACCCACGCCGATTGGGAGTCGGAGCTGAGCAGGATCTGCCTGCCGCCCCTCGCGTCGGCCACCGACCATTCCGCCTGCCCGTCGGGCGACCACGCTTCCAGCTTCGTACCCTCAAAGGCAGCCAGCACGCGGCCGTCGGGCAGCCCCACCACGGCCCACACCGCACGGCGCGGAGTCCAGGTCGCCCCGTGCTCCGCGGCCACCTCGACCAGCCGCCGTCGAGCCGCATCGTCGGCTCGGTCGGGACGGGCCCAGTCGATCGGGGGTGGCGGTCGGCGTGGCTGGGGCGGACGGAGCGAACGCTCGCCGACGGCCCGCCAGTCGTCCTGTTCCAGGGTGGTCGGATGGCCCTGACCGTGCGCGCGAGGGTTGTCCCAGTCGTCTGCGGGGGCCAACACGAGGTCCAGCACCCGGTCGTCGCGCCAGCGCACGTCGAGGACTTCGCACCGGTCCCGCAGCGCCGATACCAGTCGTCCCGACTCGAGGTCGAACAGCAGTAGTTCGCCCTCGAAGAAGTAGCCACCGTCGTAGCTGCCGGTACCGATCGCGAGCAGCGGCAGCGAAGGATGCAGGGCCAGCGAGTTGACCGGCCAACCGGACCGGGCCAGGTTGCGACACGTGAGGTCGTCCGCGTCGAACACGCCGATCCGGTGGTTGGGGCGTCGGTCCCCGGCATCGCGCCCCGTCCATTGGAGATGCCCGAGGTCCCCGCCGATCGCGATCAGCCCCCGATCGTCGTCGCGGAGCACGACCGCAGGCTTACCGATCTGCGCGAAGAGGCCGTCGCCGAGCACATGATCGATGTGCAGGCCGGTGGGCGGATCGATGGGCGGATCGGTGGGCAAGGGGTCGGACATACCGCGAACCTCCCAGTCGGGGCGTTCATGATGCCGGCGACACACCTGGCCGAGCATCCAGGTCTTGCTCGGCTTGCCGGCGGCTGGTGGTCATCGCTCGATCCATTGCCTCATACGCGTTCCAGGGCCCGATGTGGTGGCGCCGGCAGCTCGACCCGTATCGGGTCGCCTGCCCGGACCTCGCCGCCGGTGAGCACAATTGCCATCACGCCCGCCTTTCGGACGATGTTGCCCGCCTCGTCGCGACCCACCAGGGCCTTGAGCAGGCCCGGCTGGAACGTGTTGATCTGCGGGCAGGGGTTGCGCAGCCCGGTCACCTCGACCACCGCGTCCGGGCCCAGGTGCAGGCGTGTGCCGGTGGGCAGGTCGAGCAGGTCGATCCCGCGCGTCGTGACGTTCTCGCCGAGCTCGCCGGCGGCCACCGTGAAGCCGCCCGCCGCCAGTTCCTCGTGCAGTTCGGCGTGGATCAGGTGGACCTGGCGCAGATTGGGCTGTGTCGGGTCGACCGCGACCCGGGAGCGGTGTTGCACGGTGACGCCCAGGTGCGCGTCACCCTCGACGCCGAGGCCCGCGAGTAGCCGAATATCGGGCACGTTCGGCTTGGTGAACCCGTGCTCGGCACTTCGACCGACCGCCGTCACCGTACCGCCCACGACCATCACCCCTGCGTTCCCATTGCGGACTCACCAGCCTATTCCGGCGAGGTCGAGCGGCTCCGGGCAGGTCCAGTAGGTTGGGTGGGCCCAGGAATGTTCTCGCGGATTGTCAGGGGGTGGCCGTGCCCAAGGCCAGGCTCACGCCGGTACGGTCCAAGCAGCCGGTGACCCGGGCGCGCATCGTGTCGGCGGCGACCACGCTGAGCGCCGAGGTCGGCCTGGAGGGCTGGACCATCCGCAGTCTGGCCACCGCGCTGGATTCCTGGCCGCAGGTGATCTACCACCACGTGGGGGACCGGGACGCGGTCGCGCACGCTGTGGTCGAGGAGGTCGTCGCCCGCTTCCCGGTACCCGACGCCGAACTGCCCTGGCGGGCCTGGTTCCGCGAGCTGCTGCTCGGCGCCCGCCCGGTCCTGCGCGCCCACCCCGGAGTCGCTCGGCGCCTTGCAGTGCGTGGTCCGACCGTGCCTGCCGCGCTGCCGATCATCGATCACGGCGTCGCACTGCTCGCCTGCAGCGGCCTGGGCGCCGAGGCGATGGCCGGCTACCACGTACTGTTCGCCGCGGCGATGTCCGCGATCGTGATCGAGGACGACCGGGCCATGCTCGGCGTACCGGCCGTCGACATGGGCGAACTCTCCGAGCAACTACGCACCGGCGGAGAGGGGTTGCGTACCTTCGCCGGCACGCTCGCGTACCTCCACGAGGGCCTCGAGCAGCGCGAGACCTACTCCCTCTTCACCTACACCTACACCCTCGACCGCACCCTGGACGGCATCGCCGCCCGAATCGCCGAACTGACCGCCGGTGCCGAACCGCTGAACCCACACCAAGAACCCGAGAAGGGATGAGGCCGCCCATGCCCAAGCGCGCCCGCAACGCCCGCGATCTCGATCAACTCCCTTACGCCCACCGGCTCGTGGCTTTCGACGGCGAGTTGGATCGGGAAGGCGACCACGAGTTCGCGCACTTCGACGGCGACGTCTTCACCGACCTCGACGGTGGTGGTTCGGCGTTCACGTCGTCGGCATTCTCCGCTGTGACCTTCACCGCCGGCCGCTATCGCCGGGCCCGGTTCGACGACGTATGGCTGCACTCCGTCCGCGTTGTCGGCACCGACTTCGCCGAATCCGCCTGGATGGACGCCGAGTTTACTGCCTGCGTACTGGCCGGGATCGAGGCGTTCGGCACCGGCATGCGCCGAGTCGCCTTCCACAACTGCAAGTTCGACTCGGTCAACCTACGCCAGACCAAGCTCCGCGAAGTCTCCTTCGTGGACTGCCTGTTGCGTGACGTGGACCTGGCCGGCGCCACCCTCACCGACGCCACCTTCCCGGGCTCCACCTTGGAACGTATCCGCCTCGACAACGCCACCCTGACCAGGGTCGACCTACGCGGCGCCGCCGCCGTCGACATCGCCTCCGGCGTGGCAGCCCTGTCCGGCGCCACCATCGACCACGCTCAACTCCTGGACCTGGCACCGGCTTTGGCTCAGCATCTGGGGTTGACCGTCAAGGACCAATGAGGGCGTTGGTGGTGGGGGTGGGTTACGCCCGGCGGTGGGTGGGCTCGGGGATGTGTTCGCGTTCCAGGATGATGCGTACGTAGCCGGGTGAGAAGCCGGTGATGGCGGCGATGGTGTCGGTGGGTAGGCTGGCGCGGTGGGCGTTGGCGACTGCAGTGCGGAGTGCGGCGCCGGCGGTGCGGCAGTGCCAGTGGTGGGCGTGTTGTTGCCAGTCCGATGTTGTTGCGGGGTTGGGTTGCCGGCCCTGGAGTCGGGCGCGTGCGGCGGCGGTTGCGGCGAGGTGGGCGAGGGCGACGGGTTTGGTCATCGGGTGTCGTCCGGTGTGTGCAGGCGGCGGGCGATGGTGCGGTCGGCGATGGCGGCGCGGATGCCTTCGCTGTCGAGCCAGTGGTCAAGGCGCTTGTGCAGTTCGCTGACCTGGTCGATGGTGAGTCCGGTGACGGGCATCGGACCCAGGCACAGGCGGGGTTCGGGTGGCGCGCCGGTGGGGATCAGGTCGGGGCGGTGACGGGCGAGGTCGTCGAGGAGGACCTCGCGGTGGTGTTCCTGGATATGGATGATCCCGCGCGACTCGGGCCGTTCCCCGCCCACGGAGTCGACGAACAGCCGGAGCCGCAGCCCGTATCCGTCGCGGATCAACAGGGCCCGGCCGGGCGGCCGGTCCTGCGGGCGGGGCGGGCGGACCAGGGTTGCGGCGAGGGTGGTCACGTCGGCGTCGGTGAGGTGGAACGCGACCCGTGGGAGCGCATCCGGGTGGGAGGTTGAGGACGAGACGGCCAGCCGCCATGGCCGGGGGTGGTCGGTGGGGTTCAGGTGGATGCTCCATGCGGGCATGGTCACGGTCTGGGCGAGTGTCTCGGCCTGGGTCACGTGGGCTCCAACGGGCGGGTGTGCGTGGGTGGTTGGTGAGGGTGCGAGGCGGGGTCGGTGCCGTCGTCGGGACGGCACGGGGCGGACCTCCAGTCGGGCCCCTGCCGACCCCGCCCCGCACGTATTCCGGGTCGGCCGTGCTTGCGGTTGGCGGCCGATTCGGGAGTGAGGGCTGCCGGTGTCGGGCGGCGATCGTGGTTTGGTAGAGCGGGTCCGGTGCCGCTTGGCGCAGCGTGGGACGGAGGGTGGCCGGTGCCCGGCCGGACTCGTTCGGCTCGGTTAACCGCCGCTGTTGCCCATCCGCACGGGTGGCCCGGCGGCGGTGCGGATGAGGTAGGCACCGAGTGCGCAGTAGGCGGCTCGGGCCTCATCGCGGGTGATGTCGTCCATTCGGCGGCCGGGGATGTTGATCCGCACCAACTCGCCCTCAGGACCGGACGTTTCTACGCGTACGAGAGTGGCGTCGCTCATGGGTCCAGCCTGTCCCGGACACGACGACGGACCGGGTACACCGGGTACCCGGTCCGTCAAGAGGAGGCAAAGGTCGCTGGTCAGCTCACGCCGATGCGGCGCGCCATGCGGTGCACGGGCTCACGTGAGGTGAGGAGGTCGCGGCGCCGGGCCGTTACCACCATGTCCCGCACCAGACCGTGCGCGTGCACGTATTCGGGTGCCAGGCGGTCCGCCTCGAGGAGCGCGCGCATCGATGCGGTGTCGTCGTTGCCCTGGGCGTGGGCACGACCCACGTCGATCAGATGCCGAGCCCGCCGTTCGACCGGCAGCCGGGACAGGTCGACGCCCTCGGTCGCGCTGAGTGCAGCCTGCCCGTCGCCCATTTCCAGCCCGGCCGACAGCGACATCAGTGCGGTGTTGGCCGGACCGAACGCGGTCTCGAAGTCGTTCCGGTCACCGGTGCGGGCGGCGGCCTGCCGGGCTTCGACGAGGTGCGATCCGGCGTCCGCCCGCTCGTTCCACTGCGCGGCGCCGATCGCGGCGACCAGGTGCATGGTGCCCCAGAGCGACCAGGCGGTCATGTCGTCGTCGTTCAGCAGCCCGTCCAGTCGATCGAGTCCGGTGGTCACGATGCCGAGTGCCTCCCGCCGGGCACCTGCCGACATGCACACCTCGGCCTGCGTCCACATCGCGGCGATCTCGAGGAGTGGATCGCCGGACGCGGCGGCGGCATCGACGGCCTGGCGCGCGCTGACGGTGGCGAGGTCGATCTGCCCGACCCTCTTGACCAGCATCGTGGTGTCGCAGAGCAGCGACGACAACAAACCGTGCGCCTGGAGTCGCTCCTCCCCGTCGAACTCCGTGGCGGCGGCCGAAGTGTCGTCCAGCAGGCCGGGCAACAGCATGCCGAGGTCGCCGAATCGCGCGGCGCGGCGGTGGCGGTGCGCCTCGTGCGCGTCGAGCCTGAGGTCGGCGATCGGCCGCAGGTGGCCGGTCACCTGACCGAGTTGGTGGCGCATCAGTGCGCGGCGGAGCGGCGGAATCGCGTCGTAACCACGAGGTGTGTCGCCGCGCGCGTCACGAGGCGGGATGCCGACCAACTCGGTGAGATCGACGCCGAGTCGCTCGGCGATCACCAGAAGCGGCCCGATCCGGTCGATCTGCCGGCGGCCGAGTTCCACGCTCTTGAGCCATTCCGAGCTGCGCTCGACCGAGGCGGCGAGATCGGCCCGGGAGATGCCCTCGCGCTTTCGAATCTCATGGATGCGCTGTCCGATGCTGCGGATGCCGTCGTCGTCGGCCACTGTGTCCCCTGCCTGTGCAGTGGGTCGTGCCCCCGGTGGCGCTCGGCGGGAGCGATACCCGGCGGTGAGCTTTGTCCCGGCCAGGCTACGCCGTCAACTGGCACCCATGGCTGCGTTCTCCGACTCGTCACCAGTACGGATCCGTCGCTGTGCCGGCCACACTGTTCGCGCCGCCGACTTTGGAGGCGTGATCGTGGCTGAAGCCCTGCCCCTGTCGCAGATCGAAGAAGTATTCTCCGCCGACCGAGCGGGCTGGTGCGAGCCGGGCAGACCCGAGGGGGTCGGAAAAGGCGGTGTTACAGCGGCACGCCCGACCAGCGGGCCATCGCCGCGACGGACTCGGTGTTTCCCCGTTCCAGGCGCAGCAGGGTTCCTGCCGTCTCGCGCACCCTCGGGTGATGGCGGGTGTGCTGCGGTGCGAGGTGGCGCGCGGTCTGGAGTGAGGCGAGCGCCCCGGCCCGATTACCTGTGGCGAGTTGGGCACTGGCGAGGTCGATGTGGTGGTGGCTCGAACGCTCCGGGGCGAGGTCGGCCGGGAGGACGAGCGACTCGCCGAGTGTGACGGCTTCGTCCTGGAGGTCCAGTTCGATCAGTGCCGCCGTACGGTGAATCCCGACCTGGGCGGGGCCGAACGTCGTTTCGTAGTGGACCTCGTCGCGTCCCATTGCCCTAGCCAGTCGGTCGGCCTCGGCCAGGTACGGTTCCGGATCGCGGCTCCCGTGACCACGGGCCACCAGGATCGCCAACTTCAAGAGAACGGCGCCATGTACGGCAGTGTCCGCCGCCGTGCGAGGACGTCGAGTGCTCAGCGCGATGAGGTCACGCTCGACTCCGTGGAGCAACTGCACCCCCTTGGTGATCGCTCCCTCGCGAAGCATCGCGCCCGCGATCAGATATCGCGCGGTGGCCACCATCAGGGGATCGTCGGAGTGCTCGGCCGCCCACTCGACTCGTTCGAGTGCGCAGGTCGACAGATCGTAGAAACCCAGCTTGTGGGACAGCGAATTGGCCGCGCGGTATCCGATGGCGAGGAGCGAGAAGGCGTCTCGGCGTGCGTCGCCCTGGGCAGCGAGGGCGACGTGGGTGACCTCGGTCAGCAGGGCCGGCAGGTCGGGAGCGAGCTGGGCGTACTCGGCGGACCGTCGATGCCGGCTGATCCGTTCGATGTCGGCGCGGAGGTCGGCCAGGGGACGCGGCGCGGTGTCGAGGGCAGCCGGGGAGCGGTAGCAGAGGAGCACTCGACGGAGTTCGGGGATGACCCCGTTCAGGTCCATGGTGTCGTCCGGCTGGCCGTTCAGCGTGGTGACGTCTGTGCGCAGCGCGCGGGCGAGGGCGATCACGGCGCCGGCAGAGGGGACACGAGCACCGCGCTCGATCTTCTCCAGGTAGGAGAGGGAGAGTCGGGCCTCACCTGCGAGCTGTACCTGTGACATCTGTCGGAGGGCACGGGCCGTGCGGATGCGCGCGCCGATCCCCTCGCTGTCCGTGAGCCCCATCGTCGTCTCCCCGAGCGTCGGTGCTGTGGCACTGGCAGCGTACGTCGAGCAAGTCACCTCGACTCGCACAATTTGCGCGGGTCTTCGGACCTCCGACGAGCCGGTCCCACGACGGTGCCCGCGTCCCGCCAGGCGGGGGCTCGTGGCCGGTTTGCGATGGGGCTCCCATGGCTTGGGTTTGTTCGTGACCTGCGGTTCTGCCCGATGTCCGAGCTCGGGAGCCCGGCGAGTGCGGGTTTCCTCCCCTCGGGCCGCCCAGGGCCGGAGCGCGGCCGCGTGGCGGATCGCTGTCCCGGATGCGAAGCATCGACCGAGCCCGGCCGGTGGGCGGTCGAGCACGCCTGAGTGAGCGAACTCGGCCTGCCGTCGGCCTGCTTCCGGCTCGCCGACGCGCACGCGCAAGCGTGGGCGCATCGCGCCGTTGCGGTCCGGTGGGCGGGTCGAGAGGAGCTTGCCATTTCGGCAATCTTGCCGGATCGGCAAGATTGTGCCTAAGCTGCTCGCATGGCACCCGCAGACGAGACCCACACGACCGGGCAGCCCGGACTCCGGGAGCGCAAGAAGCGGCAGACCCGGGTTGCGCTGAGTCAGGCGGCGATTCGGCTCTGTGTGTTGCACGGCTGGGACGCCGTGACGGTCGATCAGATCGCCGCCGAGGCCGACGTCTCCGTCCGTACCTTCCGCAACTACTTCACCGGCAAGGCCGACGCCATCGCCGCCAGCCACGTCGAACGTATGCTGCTGATCGCCGACGACCTGCTCGCCCGCCCGGCCGGCGAACCCTTGTGGGACTCGCTGCTCCACGCCGTCCTGGGCCGGTTCGCAGCGCCGGACACCTCTGGGCCGGACGGCTTCGCGTCGCGGAACGAGCGTTGGAGCGAGGGGGTGCGGCTGATGCTGGCCGAACCCGCGCTGGCCGGTGAGATGGTCAAGGCCAACGCCGCCGCCCAGCAGGGGTTGGCCGAGGCGGTCGCCCGGCGCACCGGCACCGACGCCGAATCCGACGTCTACCCCAAGCTGGTGGCGGCCGTGGTCGCGGCCGGCAGCGCGGTGGCGGTCGAACACAGCCTGCGTGCCGATCAGCCCGTGCCGCTCGGTGCGGTCCTGGCCCAGGTCTTCGAGCAGCTCGCCGCCGGCCTGCCCGTCCCATAGCGAAGAGCGGCGAGCAACTCGCCTGCGGTGCCACCCCGTCCCGTACACACCAAGGAAGCGTGACCATGACAGCAGCCGACGTGATCGTCGTGGGAGGCGGGCCGAACGGGCTGATGCTGGCCTGTGAACTGAGCCTGGCCGGCATCCGCCCGATCGTGTTGGAGCAGCTCCCGCAGCCCAGCACCGAGCCCAAGGCCAACGGCCTGCTCGGCCAGGTGGTGCGCCTGGTCGACCACCGCGGCCTGCACGAGCAGCTCAGCGGCAACGCGCAACCCCCACAGCCGAATTCGGCCTACTTCATGTTCGCCGCGATGGGCCTCGACCTCGGCCTGCTGGACGCCAGTCCGGTCTTCGGCTTGGCCGTTACGCAGCACCGCATAGTCCAGGTGTTGGCGGAACGCGCTCGCATGCTCGGTGTCGACGTGCGGCGCGGTCACCTGGTGGGCGCCGTCACCCAGGACGAGCACACCGTCACCCTCGACGTCACCGGCCCCGACGGCGACCGGCAGCTGCACGCCCGCTACGTGGTCGGCGCGGACGGCGCGCGCAGCGTGATCCGCAAGCTCTCCGGGATCGACTTCCCCGGCGTCAGCTACGACCGCCGCACCAATCGCACCGCCCACGCCACGGTCCCGACCGACTGGATCGACCCGGTCAATGGTGCCCTCACCATTCCCGGCCACGGGCCGATCCTGCCCTTCCTGCCCCACCGCACCGACCTGGGCGGCTTCTCCTACGCGCCGTTTCCCGGTCATCCGCCGCTGATCAGCACCACCGAGTGGGACCAGCCCACGACGGACGAGCCGATGACCCTGGCCGAGTTGGCGTCGAGTATCCGCCGCGTCCTCGGCGTCGACCTGCCGCTCGGCCCACCGGACGGAGCGGGCCCGCATGTGCTGCGCCGGCTGACCGGCGGCAACACCCGGGTCGCCGACCGGTTCCGCGACCGCCGGGTCTTTCTGGTCGGCGACGCCGCCCACGTCTACACCTCCGGCGGCGGCCCCGGGCTGAACCTCGGCCTGCAGGACGCCGCCAACCTCGGCTGGAAGCTCGCCGCCGCGCTGCGCGACACCGCCCCGCCCGGCCTGCTCGACAGCTACGACACCGAACGCCGACAGGCCGCCCGTCGTATGGTGCTGAACGCCGAGGCGCAGTCCGCGCTCAGCGCACCGGGGAGCGACATCACCGCGCTGCGCGAGCTGTTCGGCGAACTGCTCACTCGCAAGGAGGTCGTCCGGCACCTCGCCGACCTCACCGCGGGTACCGACGTGCGCTACGAGATGGGCGTCACCGATCCCCACCCGGCAGTCGGCTACTTCGCACCGGAGTTGGCGCTGACGACCGGGACGGGGCAGGTCCGGCTCGCCGAACTCACCAGGAATGCCCGGCCGTTGCTGATCGACATGACCGAGGATCAGTCGCCGGCAGCGGTACTGGCCGGGGACGGGGACCGGAAGGCCGTCGATGTCGTCGTCGCGCAAGGCGGCCCGGCCGGCCTCACCAGTCTGCTGATCCGCCCCGACGGCTATGTGGCCTGGGCCGCCGGCTCGCCCCATCCGGACCCGGCCGAACTGGCCGAACTGCGGGCGGCCGTCGAGCGTTGGTTCAGCAGCTGAGCAGCCGCCGCCCCGCGTCGCCGGCCTCTTCGGCCCGGCCGACCGCGACGCGGGGCACGGGGTCGGGCGGCGGCGGTCCGGGACTCGGCAAGTGCTCTCGAGAACCACGGAAAAGCGCTCACGCCGCCGACCTGTACGGCCGCGAACTCGCGGTGCTGCACCGCGCCGACCGCAGGTCACGGTCACGTGCGGCGCAACACCGCGAGTTCGCGGCCGAAGCCGACGGCCACACGGTTGCCGGGGGCCACCGTCACCGCGTCGATCGGCAGCGGGAAGAGCAGGGCCGGCCCGATCGGCTCGCGGGTGGTCAGGTCCCAGGCGCGGACCGTGCCGTGCTCGTCGGGTTCGCCGGTCGAGCCGCCGGTGACGGCGATCGGGCAGCCGTCGAGGTGTCCGGTCGCCACGGCGGACACGTTGTCCGCGAGTGGTGCGCCGATCGGCTCGCGGGTGATCAGGTCCCACACCCGGGCCGCGTCCCAGCTGCCCGTGACGGCGACCGGGCGGCCCTCGACCACGGCCGTGGCCACATCCACCACCACGCACGAGTGTCCGGTGAGCGGTGCGCCGAATTCCGTCCCGGTGGCCAGGTCGAAGACCCGTACCGCGTTGTCGAGCGCGCCGTCCCGGCCGGCGTCGGCGCCGGCCACCACCACCGGACGCCCGTCCAGCTCGGCGGTCGCCACCGCCCACACCGGTTCGCTCAACGGTTCGCCGACCGGCAGCCCGGTGGCCGGATCCCACACCCGCACACCCGCCGAGTCCCCGGTGACCGCCACCGGCCGCCCGGCCACGGTCGCCCGCGCCGCGCCCACCCACGCGGTCCGGCCGACCAGGGGCCGACACAGCTGCCGGCCACTGTCCAGGTCGAACACCCGCACCGTCGCACCCCACCCGGCGGTGCCGGCCACCACCACCGGCCGGGCGCCGACCAGCGCGACGGTCACCGCGTCCACCGGACCGTCGTGTCCGATCAGCGGTTCACCGATCGGCCGCTCGGGCACGAGCGTGCGCACCCACGACGACCCGTCCACCTCGGTCGCCGCGTCGGGTTCGGCCGCCGCCCACGGCCCGGTCACCCAGTCCAGCCGCCACCGGGACGGCAGTTCGCCACCGGCGGGACCCGCACCGGTCTCGGCCGCCGGCACACCGTCGTCAATCGTCGCGAGCCACGAGATATCGCCCCGAACAACGTTGGACATAACCCCATTGTGCCCGCCGCACCCCGGCCCCCGCACAACCGACCGCCCGATCCGCCGGCCGAAAATCACCGCCCCGGAGACCACCCCGGCGGCGCCTCGCCCAGCGCCCGCAGCGCCGGCCGCAATGCGTCGGCGATCGTGTCCGGCGGCACCTCCCGCAGCGCGGCCAGCTCGAGCAACCGGCTGCCGATGGTCACCCCGATCATCGTCGTGAGCATCAGCGCGGCGCGCAGTTCGGCGTTCGCGGCGGTCCCGGGCAGTGCCCCGGCGATATCCCGGATCTGCCCGCCGAGGGTGTCCCGGGCGTGCTCGGCGGCCTCCGGGCTGGTGAGCATCGAACGCAGCATCACCAGCACGGATTCGGCGGACCCGTCGAGCTTCATGCCGAGCGTGGCCAGGAGTTGCTCGGCAACCTGCTCGGGAGACGCGGCGGACAGCGAGTCCACGGACACCCTCGCGGCGCAGGTGAACAGGTCACGCTTGGTGCCGAAGTACTGCATGACCAGCGACGGATCGACACCCGCCGCCGCCGCGACGGCCCGGATGGTGGTCCGATCGTAGCCGCGTTCGGCGAACAACTCCCGTGCGCAGTCGATGATTCGACGCTCCGTGGCACGGCGGCGTTCGGCGCGGGACGAGGGCACGGCGGCGGTCACGACACCGACTCTACAACCGTTGACCGAACGCGAGCGGAGCGCCTATCGTGCTCACTCAACGCCCGTTGAGCAAAGCCATCGAGCGAAACCGAGCGAAACCGAGCGAAATCTAGCGGAACAGAGCTGTGCCAGGCAGAACAGAGCAGAACCGAGCAGAGTCGAACGAATGGACCGGCCATGACCACTTCCCCCCGCGAAGTACTGACCCGCTACCACCGGGCCATGCTCGACAAGTCCGCCGACGACCTCGCCGACCTCTACGCGGCCGACGGCGTACACGAGTTCCCGTTCACCTCACCCGGCTTCCCCGACCGCTACGTCGGCCGCGAGCGGATCCGCGCCGGCTACGCCGCGATCTGGGGCGCGTCCCCGACCCGCGTCCACCGGATCGAACAGGTGGCGGTACACGACACGACCGACCCCGAGGTACTGATCGCGGAGCACGTGGCGATCGGCGCGGTGGGCGCGGACGGCCGCCCGTTCGACGTCCCCGGCCTGCTGGTGTTGCGCGTGCGCACCGGACGGATCGTGCTGACCCGCGACTACATGGATGCCCTCGGCGTCGGTCTGGCCATGGGCCGACTGAGCCTGGCGGGTCCTGCGGGTTCGGCTACCGACTGAGCCTCAGACCGCGGCCAGTCCCGACCAGGATCGGGCCTCCTCGCCCCCGGCCCAGGCGGTCAGCAGCGCCACCGCATCGGCCTCGGGCGCGGCGATCCGTACCCCGATCCCCACCCCGTGCCCGCTCGTGCGTTCGTGCTCGACGCGCCCCTCGCTGCAGCACGCGCACAACATCCGGATGCCGGCCGTCGGCTCCAGGGCGAAATCGTGCGCGGCGAAGGACTCGCTCAGCGCCTCGACGTCGGCCGGCGCCGGCGCGGTCACCTCGGCCGTCCAGGTCGGCATCCCCGACGCGCGCCACACCAGGATCTCGTCGAATACCGGATAGCTGCGCCCAGCCACCACCCGCTCGCCATTGGGCGCACCGTCGTGCAGCACGATGTCGCCGAACCGGCGGGCCGAGGTCAGCGGTACGTTCAGCACCACCGCGCGGGTCGGGCAGATCCGCCGGGCCCAGACCACCTCCTGGCCGTCGGGCCCGGACAACCGCACACACGTCGGCCCGAAGTCCTGCTCGATCTCCCCGGTGCCCGGCTCGATCTCGATCCCGTACGCCTGCCAGGCCGCGCGCGCCACCGCCCATTCGCCGAGCACGGTGGCCGCGATGCCCAGGTTCCAATACGCCGGATCCCCGGCACCCGACGCCCGCGCCGCGGCCTCCCGCCCAACCGCGAACGCCTTGGCCCAGTCCCGCTCGAACTTGTACGCCAACGCCGCGTCGAACGCCCACTGCCCGGAAAGCGCATGCTCGGGCTCGGCCGCCAACAACGACTCGTAGAGCCTCCCGGCACGCACCCAATCATGTGCGTCCCACGCCTGCTGTGCCTGTTTGACCAGGGCATTCGTCCGGCGAGTCATCCACGCGCTCCCTCTTGGCCATCGTACGTCGACGCCCTCGGCGCGAAGCGTGCCGGCCGCCGCCGACAGTGGGTTCACGCCCGGCGGGCACCTTCCGGATGTGCCGTGCGTTTGCCGGGTGCTCGGGACGCCGGGTGACTTCTTCGGACACTCCGGGGCGATGCGAACAGACACGCGGTCGTACACGACACGTCATCTGTTGGTCGCCCCGTGGTTCCCAGCGGCCTGATTGGCTCTGGGGCGTCGGCAACGCGTCGACCTCGAAGGAGGAAAAATGCCGGATCTGCGTTTGTCCCGTCGTCATCTCGCGTGGGGTGCGGCCGTCGTATTGGCCGCCGGTGTCGCCGTCCCCAGCGCGGCGTCGGCGTTCGGTCAGGCGGATCAAGCCCGGCACGCGATCAAGGACGGCCAGGCCAAGAACGTCATCATGCTGCTCGGTGACGGCATGGGTGACTCCGAGATCACCCTGGCCCGGAACTACTCGGTCGGTGCGGCCGGTCGGCTGAACATGGACGGCTTCCCGCTCACCGGTGCGTACACGACATACGCCGTGGACAAGGACAAGCGTCCGGACTACGTCACCGACTCGGCGGCGAGCGGCACCGGCTGGGCGACCGGGCAGAAGACGGTCAACGGGCGCATCTCCAAGACCCCGGACACCAACAAGGCGGTGCCGACGATCCTGGAGCTGGCCCAGAAGAACGGTTACGCCACGGGCAGCATCACCACGTCCGAGCTGACCGACGCCACCCCGGCGGTGCTCCAGTCGCACGTCACGGACCGCAGCTGCCAGGGCCCGTCCGACATGGCCAAGTGCCCGGTCGACACGATCGCCGCGGGTGGCCCCGGCTCGATCGCCGAGCAGAGCGTCTCGAAGAAGTTCGACGTGCTGATGGGCGGCGGCAAGGCCCGCTTCGACCAGACCATCACGCAGGGTCCGTACGCCGGCAAGACGGTGCTCCAGCAGGCCCAGGAGGCGGGTTACCAGCTCGCCACCGACGCCGACTCGCTCAAGGCGGCCAGGGCCGGCAAGCCGGTCCTCGGCCTGTTTGCGCCGGTCAACATCCCGGTCGAGTGGACGGGCAAGAACGCGGCCGTCGGCGGCACCGACCCGCAGCGCTGCGTCACGTCCAACCCGAACCGCCCGGGCAGCACGCCGACCCTGGTGCAGGAGACCGCCAAGGCGATCGAACTGCTCGAGGCCAAGCAGCAGTCCAACCGCGGCCACGACCGCAACAAGGGCTTCTTCCTCCAGGTCGAGGGCGCCTCGATCGACAAGCAGGACCACGCGGCCGACCCGTGCGGCCAGATCGGTGAGACGGTCGCCTTCGACCAGGCGGTCAAGTTCGCCCGCGACTACGCGGCCAAGCACCCCGACACGCTCGTGGTGACCACCGCGGACCACGGCCACACCAGCCAGATCGTGCCGCTGGACGCCGCCCCTCCGGGCCTGTCCTCGACCCTGATCACCAACGAGGGTGTGCAGCTCAAGGTCAACTACTCGACCAACACCCCCGGCAAGTCGCAGGAGCACACCGGCACCGAGGTGCGCATCGCGGCATCGGGCCCGCAGGCCTACCGCGTGCTCGGCGTGACCGACCAGACGGAACTGTTCAACACGTTCCGTGCGGCGCTGCGGCTGCGCTGACCCGCGCCGGCAGCACCACCCGCTGATACCCGCGGCCCGCAGGCTTCTCGCCTGCGGGCCGCGGTGCGTTCGGGCTGCGGGAAGTGCCCGGGGGCGCTGGGATAGGGTTCGCTTTTCGAATCCTCGACATCCTCGACATCCTCGAAGGACGGTGGCACATGGTCGAGATCGGCAAGCTGACCCCGGCGGACCGGGCGGACTGGCAGGTGCTGTTCGAGGGCTACAACACCTTCTACGAACGCACGCTCGCCCCCGAGTGGTTCGACCGGGCCTGGGACGCGTTCCAGGACGACACCCGGATGCATGCGCTGGGCGCGCGGGTGGACGGGAAACTGGTCGGCATCACCCACTTCCTGGTGCACGCCAGCACCACGACGGACGATGTCTGCTACCTCCAGGACCTGTTCACCGCACCGGAGGCGCGCGGCAAGGGCGTGGCCCGCGCGTTGATCGCCGGCGTGACCGAATGGGCCCGCGAACGCGAGTGTTTCCGGGTCTACTGGTCCACCCACGAGACCAACACCACCGCCCGACTGCTCTACGACAAGGTGGCGGTGAATCGCGGATTCATCCTGTATCAGATCAACCTCTGATCGCGAGCTGCCCGGCCAGGACTTCGGGGGCCGCTGCCAACGACGGCCCGTACCAGGTCAGATGCCGGCCACTGACCAGGGCGGCCGGGAGGTGCGGGAACGCCTCCGGGCCGTCCGTCGCGGTGAACCGGTAGGGCTCGTCCGGGAGCACCACCAAGTCCGCTTCGGCGGCCCGGAGTTCGTCGAGCGAGATCCTGGGCCAGCGTTCGGCGTGACCGGCGAAGACGTTCTCGACGCCGAAGCGGGTCAGTGCGTCGGCGGCGAAGGTGTCCCGGCCCGCGACCATCCACGGCCGCCGCCACACCGGGATGATCGCCCGCCGCGGTGCCGCCGCCGGCAGCGCGGCCCAGGCGGTCCGGCAGCGGTCGAGCCAGGTCGGCACGGGCAGTCGGCAGCCGAGCACAAGCATCCGTTCCAGTGCCGCGAACGCCTCGTCCAGGCCGCGAACCCGGGTGACCCACACCGCGATTCCGGCGGCCCGCAACGCGGCCAGGTCGGCCGCGCGGTTCTCCTCCTCGTTGGCCAGGACCAGGTCCGGGGCGAGTGCGCGGATCGCCGCCAGGTCGGGATTCTTGGTACCGCGGATCCGCACCACGTCCAGATCGGCGGGATGTGTACACCAGTCGGTGGCGCCGACCAGCAGCCCGGGTGCGCTCACCGCGACCGCCTCGGTGAGCGAGGGGACGAGGGACACCACCCGCCGAACGTCCGCCGGTACGGGCACGGTCGAGCCGAGATCGTCGCGCATGCCCCGACCCTACGCCGCCACCCGCACCGGACCCGAGCGCGCGATCGCCCGATCGCATGATCGGACGATCTTCTAGTGTGGCGGCATGACCACTGGCATCGAGTTCGACCCCGCGACCGGTACCGAAGGCAGCACCGGCACGAGTTTGTTCGACGCGTTGCGCGCCGACGCGATATCCGACGTCGCACGCCTGCGCGAGCTGTACGAGCAACCCGGCGCGGCGGCGGCCGGCAAGGACCTGGACCATCTCACCGAGCAGGCCCGGGCCCTGGTGGCCTGCGCGTCACTGGTCTTCGTGGCCAGCGCGGATGCCGAGGGCCGCTGCGATGTGACCCCGCGCGGCGGGCCCGCCGGGTTCGTCAGCGTGCTGGACCCGCGCACCCTGGCGATCCCCGACGCGACCGGCAACCGGCGCCTGGACACGATGCACAACGTCCTGGCGACCGGCCGGGTCGGGCTGCTGTTCATCATCCCCGGACGCAACACGACGCTGCGCGCCAACGGGCGGGCCTGTATCTCCGCGCGGCCCGAGTTGTTGGGCCGGCTGACTGCCGTGGGCAAGCCGCCGGCGACCGCCCTGGTGGTGGAGCTGGACGAGGTCTACCCGCACTGCCCCAAGTCGTTGTTGCGCAGTTCCGCGTGGAAGCCCGAGGAGTGGCTGGCGGCCGACGCGCAGCCGAGTTCCGCCGAGGTGACGCTGGCCCAGTTGCGGACGCCCGGACTGACCCTCGAGGACGTCCGACGGGCGGAGGTGGAATCGCTCAAGTACCGCTACGAGTAAGCCGATACGCGAGGGCGGGGGAGGTCGGACCCGCCTGCGCCCGCCGGTTGATCAGGACGCCTCCGCCGCCCGTTCCCGCGCCTCGGCCAGGTCCTCGGCGGTGGGCGCGTCGTCCTGGGTCAGCCGCAGTCGCCAGTAGCCGGCGAAATCGATCGCCCCCTTGGCCAACCCGCGCTCGTCCACCAGGTGCCGACGCAGCGCCCGGACCGTCCCGGCCTCGCCGGCCAGCCAGGCCCGGACCGAACCGGCCGGCAGTCGGGCCGCCCGGACCGCGTCGAGCAGCAGGTCGCCGTGCCCGGGCGGGACGTCGCCGCGATGCAGCCAGTGCACGGTGGCCCGGGCCCTGGTGGCGAAGTGTTGCTCCTCGGCCGCGTCGGCCACCTCGGCGTACACGAGCGCCCGGGCGTGCTCGGGCAGCGCCGCCAGGATCGAGCCGATGGCGGGCAGCGCGGTCGCGTCGCCGGCCAGCAGGTGGGTGTCGGCGACGCCGAGCGGCCGGGCGTAGCTCGCCGAGGGGCCGTAGCGGGCGAGCACGTCGCCGGGCCGGGCCGACGCCGCCCAGCGGGTGGCCGGCCCCGGGTCGGCATCGGCGTCCCCGTGTAGGACGAAGTCCACGTCGATCGCGGCGCGTTCGGGGTGGTGGGCGCGGACCGTGTAGCTGCGCAGCCAAGGGCGCTCGGCCTCCGGGATGGCCAGGAACGCCCCGTACCAGCGGTGCAGGTCGTCCGGGTCTTCGCGCGGCAGCAGCGGCTCGCGTTGTCCCGGGCGCGGGAAGCACAGCTTGAGCTGCTGGTCGGGCCAGGTGGGGAAGTCGTCGAGCCCCGCTCCGGTGAAGGTCACGCGGACCATGCGCGGGGTGATCCGGGTGGTGTCGACGACTCGGAGGTAGGCAACGAGCGGCGATTG
The DNA here is from genome assembly GCF_049739465.1 of Embleya sp. AB8. Taxonomy (NCBI): domain Bacteria; kingdom Bacillati; phylum Actinomycetota; class Actinomycetes; order Kitasatosporales; family Streptomycetaceae; genus Embleya; species Embleya sp. AB8. The sequence goes on along the minus strand of NZ_JBMHHY010000039.1, from coordinate 46,053 downwards.
CGCCATGGTGACAAATCCCAACGAAAGAAATGAAAGAGCTGATTCGCGGCAGGTCGGGTGACCCGGCTTGGGCAGGTTTAGCAAAAAATTTCGCGGAATTGTCAAGGCCGATGGGCGAGGAAATTTCGGGGCCCGGTGACGGAAGGGTGCGCGTTCGGGGCCGCCGTGGGGGGCGGGTACGGTGCCAGGGGAGATCATCCGGGGGTCGTCGTGGCGCGGTCGTCGGGTTGCCTCGGCTCGGCTCGGCTCGGTTCGCGGAACTCGAAGGGAACGACCAGGAACATGACGTGGCAGGCGCAGGAACCGTACGAGGACACCGTGTTGACGGCCCGGGTCGGCCCGGGCGGTCGGCTCGGCCGGATCACGCTGAACCGGCCGCGGGCGATCAATGCGCTCGACCATGCGATGGTGCGCCGGATCGACGCCACACTCGCCGAGTGGGCGGCGGACGACACGGTCGCGGCCGTGCTGGTCACCGGCGCGGGTGAGCGCGGGTTGTGCGCGGGCGGCGACATCCGGGCGATCCGTGCGGACGCGCTCGCCGGGGGACACGTTTCGTACGACTTCTGGCGCGACGAGTATCTGCTCAACGCGCGGATCGCGGCCTATCCGAAGCCGTACATCGCGATCATGGACGGCGTGGTGATGGGCGGCGGCGTCGGGATCTCCGCGCACGGCGACGTGCGGATCGTCACCGAGCGCTCGCGGGTGGCGATGCCGGAGACCGGGATCGGCTTCGTCCCCGACGTCGGCGGCACCTACCTGCTCTCCCGCGCGCCCGGCGAACTGGGCACCCACCTGGCCCTGACCGCCACCACGATCGGCGCCGCCGACACGATCGAGTGCGGGCTCGCCGACCACTTCGTGCCGACGCACCGGCTGCCCGCGCTGTCGGCCGCACTGGCCGACGCGGCCCCGGCCGGCGTCCTGGCCCGCTTCGCCGAACCCGCGCCGGCGGGCGAACCGGCCGAGCAGCGTGGCTGGATCGACGCGTGCTACGCGGCGGACACGGTCGAGGAGATCCTCGACCGCCTGCTCGGCAGCGGCGAGCCGGCCGCGAAGGAGGCCGCCGAGCTGATCGCGGCCAAGTCGCCGACGGCGTTGAAGGTGACCCTGGCGGCGATGCGTCGGGCGCGGGAGTTGCACTCGCTGGGGTCGGTGCTGGACCAGGAATACCGGGTCTCCTGCGCGATGTTGAGCACGCCCGACCTGGCCGAGGGCGTCCGGGCCCAGGTGGTCGACAAGGACCGCAACCCGCGTTGGTCCCCGGCAACTTTGCCGGAGGTCACCCCGGCGGACGTCGAGGCGTTCTTCGCGCCGCTGGGCGAACGGGAGTTGGGGTTGGGGAGGACGGCGGGCTGAGGGCCGGGCGCGTCGGTCGGCGACCCGAGCGGCGCGGGGGTGCGAGGGCGCGGGTGCGCGGGTGGCGCGATCGGTGCCGGGTCGGTGGGATCGCGACGCGGCCGACGTCGCGGCGTTCCGCGCGCCGCCCGGTGTCCGGGAGTTGGCGTCGGGCACGTCGTCGCCCGATAGCCGAACAGCGGCCCCGATGGCGCCACCTGCGCGCGGATGCGCGGGCCTCGCCCTACGGCGCCGGTTCCGGGGCTGCCGGGGTGCGCTCGGCGATCGGGTGTGCGGGCGCGGGCAGTTCGATGGCGGGCAGTTCGGCGGCGGGGGGCTCGGCGAGGTGTGTCGGACCGAAGTCCAGGGCGAGTACGTGTTCGCGCAGGGTGCGGTCCAGCAGCACGATGGAGGCGGCCTCCGGGGCGACCTCGGCGCCCCGTACCGACAGTGCGGACAACAACTCGGCCAGTTTGCGCCGGTGTCGGTCGAAGACCTTCCCCGGGACCCGGCGACCACGCTGGTCCTGGCCCTCCAGGGCGACGACCGGATCCACCGCGAGCAGGATCAGGTGCACCTCGCGGTGTTGCCGGTCGGCGGTTCGGGCCAGCCAACGCCGCAGCCACGGGCGGCTGCCGCAGTCGTGCACCAGCACCGGTCCGCCGCCGCCACGCACCCGCGCGCGCAACCGGCGCAGGTGCTGTAGGCGTACCCACGGGCGGTACACCGCGTACGGCAGCCACTCGGGCATCCGGTCCTGGTACTCGACATGCGCCGTACGCGGATCGATCACCGTCGCCGACCGCGACCAGCGGCGCAGCAGCGTGCTCTTCCCGCTCCCGGGCAGCCCGGACACCACCACGACGGCGCCGTCCGGATAGCTCAGTACGGCCGGCCCGCGCGCCTGCCCGCGCAGATCCACCAGGCCGCGCGGGCGCAGCGGCAGGTCGTACCGCCCGGCGTCGATCCGGTCCGGTCTGTGTGCGTCGCCCACTGTCGTCTCCCCCACAAGCGGCCATCCTCACAGGTCGCGCGCCTGCGGAGCAGCCGGGGCCGCCAACGATAATCATCGTCGATCGCCTGTGGTGGGTGACGAGCGGGGCACGCCGACCCGCGAGTTCGGGTCCTCGGGGGAGTCGATGGGGGAGTCGATCGGGACGCGTGCGGCGCCTACGGGGAAGCCGGTTCCGCCGTGTCCGGCACCTCCTCCGGCACCTCCTCCGGTGCCTCGAGCCGGTCGCGGTCGCGAATCAGCCAGGTACACGACACCGCCGCCGCGAAGCTCACCACCGCCATCAGCAGGCACACCTGGGACAGGCCCGCCGTGAACGCCTCGTGCGCGCTGCGCAGCGCGGCCGGATGGTGGACCAGCGGCTCGAACCGCCCGGAGACCACGCCGTCCCGGACCTGCTCGACGGCTCCCTGCGGCACGCCGCCGCGAACCAGTACGTCCCCGCCCAGATCGTCCCCGACCCGCGTGGTCAGCAGCGCGCCGCAGGCGGCCACCCCGATCGAAGTGCCCAGTGGGAAGAACATGTTGGTGGCCCCGGACGCCATCCCGGCCCGCTCGGTCGGTACCACGCCCACCGCGACGCCCATCAGCGGCGGGAAGCTCAACCCGCCCGCGATGCCCATCAGTACGAAGCCGGGCAACATCACCGTCCACGAACTGTCCGCGTCCACCCGGATCATGGTCAACGCCCCGACTCCGGCCACCGCGAAGCCGAGCCCGATCGCCTGACCCGGCGTCAATACCCGCAACACCAGCCCGCTCAGCGGCGCGATCAGCAGGATCGGCACGGTCAGCACGAGCATCTTCACGCCGGTCTGGAACGGCGTGTTGCCGAGCATGCCCTGCAACCACAGGATCAGGAACGGCAGTAGCCCGAACGAGGTGATCCGGGCGAACAGACTGGCCAGGATCGCGCCGGTGAAGGACGGGATCCGGAACAGCCGCAGATCCAACAGCGCGATGGCCGGCCGGGCGATTTCCACGGCGACGAACGCGGCCACGAGTAATGCGCCGCCGGACAGTGTGGCCAGCACGGGCGTCGTCGTCCAACCTTCCTCCGGCCCCTTGATCACCGCGTAGTTGAGCGCGAACAGGCCGCCGATGGCCAGCAGTACGCCCGCCAGGTCGAGTCGGCCGCGGCCGGCCGCAGTGGTGGCGTCGTCGGGCAGTTTCCGCCAGGTGCCGAGCACCACCAGGATGCCCACCGGGAGGTTGATCAGGAAGATCCAGCGCCAGCCGAGGCCGTCCACCAGTGCGCCGCCGACCAGTGGCCCGAGGGCCGCGGCGGCGCCGCTGATCCCGGAGTAGACGCCGATCGCGGTCTGTCGGGCCCGGCCGGTGTAGACGGCCGCGAGCAGGGCGAGCGAGGTGGCCATCACCATCGCCGCGCCGACGCCCTGTACACCCCGGAAGGTGATCAGCGTGCCGACGTTGGGGGCGAAGGCGCAGGCGGCGGAGGCGACGGTGAACAGCGCGACGCCCGCGCCGAACACGCGCCGCCGGCCGATTCGGTCGGAGACCGAACCGGCTGCGAGAAGCAGTGCGGCGAAGGCCAACGTGTAGGCGCTGACCACCCATTGCAGGCCGCCCAGACGGGCGCCGAGGTCGTCCGCGATGTCCGGGAGCGCGACGTTGACGATGGTCACGTCGAGGGTCATCAGGATGCCGGCGCCGCTGACCAGTACGGCCGGCCAGCGGCGCGCGTCGACGACGTCCGGGGGCACTGCGGGGGTGGATGCGTCTTCGTCGGAGGTGGACGGGGTGGGGGATGCGGGCTGGGCCATGATGACGGAGAACCTCAAACGTCGGGGATGGACTGCCTACTACTCAGTGTGCCCGATCGATTGCGCAGCGATGCGCCATCCCAGGGCGCGCTCGCGTTCCGCGCGGAAATCGGCGTAACGCCCGGGTCGCCCGGCCAACTCCGCGTGTGTACCGGTCTGGACCACGCGGCCCTCGTCGAGCACCACGATACGATCGGCGGCGATCACCGTCTGCAGCCGGTGTGCGATCACGATCAGCGTGCGGTCGGCGGCCAGTGCGCGCAGCGCGTCCTGGACCACCGCCTCGTTCTCCGGGTCGAGCGCGGCGGTCGCCTCGTCGAGCAGCACCACCGGCGCGTCCTTGAGCAACGCCCGGGCGATGGAGACCCGTTGCCGCTCGCCGCCGGACAGCGCCGCGCCGCGCTCGCCGACCCGGGTCTGCCAACCGGCGGGCAGCCGGGCGACGATCTCGTCGACCCGGGCGAGCCGGGCCGCGTGCCGGACCTCCGCGTCGGTCGCGTCGGGACGGCCGACCCGGATGTTCGCCTCGATCGTGTCGTCGAAGAGGTACACGTCCTGGAACACCAGGGACAGTCGGCCCATCAACTCCGCCGTGGCCAACTCCCGTACGTCCACGCCGCCGACCTTGACGCAGCCGCCGTCCACGTCCCAGAAGCGGGCGATCAGCCGGGTGATCGTGGTCTTGCCCGAACCGGACGGGCCGACCAGCGCGGTCATCGTCCGGGGCGGCACGGTGAACGACACGTCGCGCAACACGGGTCGGTCGCTTCGGTAGCCGAAGTCCACGTGTTCGAAGGAGATTTCGGTACCGGCTGTGGGATCGGCGAGTGCCTTGGGCGCGGCCGGTTCGGGCAGCGGCGCCACCGCGAGCAGCTCGTCGATTTGGTCGATGTCGTGCGCGGCCAGCCGCAATGCCGCACCGAGGTCGGCGACTTCGATCAGCGGGCCGGTGAAGCGGGTGGCCAGGACGAGCAGTGCGATCAGCTCGGGGACGGCCACGTCGCCGTTCAGCGCGAGGGTCACGCCCACCACGACGATCACCGTGAAGGCGGCCTGGACGGCGAGCGCGAAGCCGGCCGAGCCGGGCACGCTGCTGCGGACCAGGCGGACCGCCGCGCGGCGCTGCGCGAGCAGCGAATCGTCCAGCAGCCGATGGCCCTCGGCGGTCCGGCCGAACGCCCGCAGGACGGGTTGCGCGTCGGCGAACTCGACCACCCGACCGGAGGATTCGACCGCCGCCGCGTCCACGGCGTGGGTGGTACGGGCGATCAGCGTGTTGGCCCAGCGGTAGACCAGGGCGAGCAGTGGGGCCGCCACGATGGTGGCCAGGGCGAGGCGCCAATCGAAGCAGGCCATGCCGACGGCGACCGTGATCGGCGTGACCACGGCGGTGACCAGTGGTTGCAGGAGATGGGCCGGTACGCCGGTGATCATCACCGTGCCCTGCGACGTGGACTGCGCCAGCCGGCCGACCCGATCGGCGGAGAACCAGCCCAGCGGCAGCGCCGACACATGGTCGCCGACCCGGTGGTGCAGACCGCGCAGGAGGGCGAGGGCGCTGGTGAAGCCGAGCATGGCCTGCGCGTAGTAGGCGACGCAGGCGAGGAGGGACACACCGGCGAGCACGGCCAACCACGGGTGCGCGGCGTCGGTGTCACCGCGCAGGAGTGGGCGCAGGACCGGGACGATCAGGACCACGCCGACGCCTTGGAGCACGCCGTAGAGGGTGAGGATCGCCAGGTAGCGGCGGAAGCGGCCGAGGTCCTGTGGGGCGACGATGCGGAGGAGCTGACGAATCATCGGGTGTGCTCCTGGCGGTCGGTGCGGGCTTGGTCGCCTTCGTCGGGGAGTCGGGCTGCGTCGCGCAGGCGGGCCTCGTCGCGCAGGCGGGTCGGGGCTTCGTCCCCGAGTTGGGCGTGCCACAGGCGGGCGTAGCGGCCGTCGGCGGCGAGGAGTTCGGTGTGGCGTCCGGATTCGACGATGCGGCCGGCTTCGAGTACGGCGATCCGGTCCACGTGGGTGATCGTGTGCAGCCGGTGGGCGATGACCAGCAGCGTGCGGCCGACCACCAGTTCGGACAGCGCGTCCTGGACGGCCGCCTCCGACTCGGGATCGGCGAACGCGGTGGCCTCGTCCAGGACCAGTACGGGTGTGTCGGCCAGGATCGCCCGGGCGATCGCGATCCGCTGCGCCTCGCCGCCGGAGAGGTGGGCGTCCTCGTGTACCACCGAGGCGTAGCCGCGCGGGAGTTGCCCGATCCGCCCGTGTACCTGCGCGGCCCGCGCGGCGGCCTCGACCTCGGCATCGGTCGCCTCGGGGCGGGCCAGCGCGATGTTGTCCCGGACGGTGGTGCGCAGCAGTCGGGTCTCCTGGAAGACGAAGCCGACGTGCCGGTAGAGGTCGCGGTCGGCGAGGTCGCGCACATCCACGCCGCCGATCCGTACGCTGCCCCGATCGGCGTCCCAGAACCTAGGCAACAGCCGGGCCAGCGTGGTCTTTCCGGAGCCGGAGGGGCCGACCAGGGCGGTCACGGTGCCCGGCTCGAGCACGAGATCGACACCGGCCAGCACGGGGTGTGTCCCGTCGTAGGAGAAGTGCACGTCGCTGAACACGACGGTCGATCCGACCGGCAGGCGCGGCTCGGCCGGGGCTTCGAGCACCGGCGCGGCGAGCAGTTCGCCGATCCGGCCGGCGGCCTCCCGGGCCTGGCGCAGCGCCTGGGCGCCGAAGCCGAGCGTGGTCACCGGCGCGCCGAGGCCCACGGCGAGCATCAGGAACGGGAGTACGTCGACGGGGTCGGTCCAGCCCGCGCCGACGAACCAGGTCCCGCCGCCGAGCGCGACAAGCAGCAATACGGGCGGTGAGACGAGCAGTCCGGCCAGCGCCTCGACGCGCAACAGCGGCCCGACCCACCGCTCGAAGAAGTCGGCCAGTTCGTCGCCGGCCCGCCGATACCGATCGTGCGCCTTGCGGGCCTGCCCGAAGGTCTTGACCACGGCGATTCCGGCGACGAACTCGACCACGGCCGAGTTGAGCCGATCCAGTGCCCCGCTCCAGGCCGCCATCTTGGCTCCGCCGTCGCGCATCATCCATGTGTAGGCGATCGCGTAGAGCGGCAGCGGCGCGAAGGCCAACAGCGCCGGCCGCCAGTCCACCCAGAACAGGTAGCCGAGCGCGAGCACCGGCGTGACGGCGGCCGCGACCAGGTCGTTCAACGCGTGCGCGACCAGATGGTGCAGCGCGTGTACGTCGTCGAGCAGGAGCCGCTTGACCCGCCCGGAACTGCGCTCGCCGAACCAGCCGAGCGGCACCCGGCCCAGCCGTTTTGCCATCCGCCGCCGGACCAGCAGCCCGGTGTCGGCGTCGGCGTAGTGGGAGAGGGTGTAGGCGACGCCGGCACACCCGGTTCGCACCAGCAGCCCGACCACGGCGGCAACCACCCACCACCACACGGCGGCACGATCGACCGTGCCGGCCGCCAGAAGTCGACGGGCGATCTCGGCGACGGCGAGGTACGGGGTGAGCCCGGCGGCCGACCCGACCACCTGCAGCGCGGCACCGACGACGAGCCGGGTGCGAACCGGGCGGAGCACCTCGGCCAGGGGTGATCGGGCGGGCGCGGGCGGCGGTGGTATCGGCCGCTCGGCCGGGAGTTCCGTCACGGTGGAACTGTCGTCGACAGTGCTGTCGATGGCCACGCGAATCGACCTCTCGTCCGGCTGCTGCAAGAGTCCTCTTGATCAATGTTCAAGCAGGTTAGTCTTACCTAACTTACTTGGCCAGAGGTGACCGGAAATCCGCTGTGCTACGTTCCGGATCTCGTCACAACCGAGGGGGCAATGTGGACGACCCGAACGACATGCGGCAGATCTGGGCGCGGATCGAGACCGTGCTCGGGCGGATCGCCCCGAAGGTGTCGGCCGCCATGCCGCCCGCTGCCACCGAGGCGCAACTCGCGGCGGCGGAGGCCACGATGGGGGTGCGGCTGCCGACGGACGTCAAGGACTCCTACCGCTGCCACGACGGCCTGCCGGCGGTGCTGATCGGCCTGCACGCCGCCCTCCGACCGCTCGACGAGATCGTTGCCGACTGGCGCGAGCGAGCCGCCGACGCGGGCGACCCGCCCGAGGAGGAATGGCCGGAAGACGGCCTGATCCGCCGGGACATCGCCTGGTCCGCCGGCTGGATCCCGATCATCGGAATCGGCAACGGCGACGTGATCTGCGTCGACCTGGACCCACCCACCCCGGCCCGGCACGGGCAGATCATCGAGCTGTCCCACGAGGGCCTGCCGGCCGGCTACGAAGCCACCGGCCTGCGCGAGTTCCTACACACGTTCGCCGCAGACCTGGAAGCCGACCGCTACGCGGTCGACCCCAGGACGATCCGCCACGAGTGGACCCACCTCGGCCTCCCACTCGTCATGCCCAAGGACTGAACCCGAGACCCGGAGGACGACTCGAGGGCGCCGTGCGCAATCCGCGGCGCGCCGACGCATTGCGCCGACGCGTGGCGCGCGTGGCCGGCGAACGGCGCGTCGAGGCGCGCCTGTTCGATCCGGAGACCGAACGCCCGCGCGGCCCGGTCGACTACTCCTCCGCGTCGCCGCCGTCCGGTGACCGCGCCCGTCCACCCCCCGGTCAGCGGATCTTCAGCACCAGCTTCCCCGTGTTCTCGCCCCTGAAGAGTCGGAGCAGCGTCGCGGGGAAGTCCGTCACCTCGCCCTCGACCACGTCCTCGCGCGAGATCAATCGGCCGTCGGCGAGCCAACCCGCCAGTTCCGCCCGGGCCTCGGGGTAGCGGGACGCGTAGTCGAAGACCACCATGCCGGTCATCGATGCCCGGTTGACCAGCAGGGAAAGGTAGTTCGACGGGCCGGTGGGGGGTTCGGTGTTGTTGTACTGGGAGATCGCGCCGCAGATCACCACTCGTGCGCCGCGGGCCAGCCGGGTCAGGGCGGTGTTCAGGATGTCGCCGCCGACGTTGTCGAAGTAGACGTCCACGCCGTCCGGGCAGTGTTCGCGCAGGGCCGCGCCGAGGTCGGCGGAGCGGTAGTCGATCGCCGCGTCGTAGCCGAACTGCTCGACCAGCAGCCGGCACTTGTCCGGGCCGCCCGCGATGCCCACCGTCCGGCAACCCGTCAGCCTGGCCAATTGGCCGACCACGCTGCCCACCGCGCCCGCCGCGCCGGAGACCAGGACGGTCTGGCCCGGTTTGGCTGCGCCGACGTCGAACAGGCCGAAGTAGGCGGTGAGTCCGGTGATCCCGAGCGCGCCCAGGTAGGTCGGGAGCGGAGCGAGATCCGGGTCCACGCGGTGTACGCCGAGCCCGTCCGAGTCGGCGTACTCCTGGACGCCGAAGCCGCCGTAGACGACGTCGCCCACCGCGAACCCCGGGTGCCGGGAGGCGCGTACCCGACCGATCCCGCCCGCGCGCATCACCTCGCCGAGCCCGACCGGCGGGATGTAGGAGCGCACGTCGTTCATCCAGCCGCGCATCGCCGGGTCGAGCGAGATGTGCGAGACCTCGACCAGGAGCCGGCCGTCGGCCGGTTCGCGCACCGGCTCCTCGACCGTCGCCCAGTCGGTGGGCTTGGGCAGCCCGAACGGGCGGGCGGCCAGCCGGATCTGCCGGTTGGTCGAGTCGGCGCTGGGCGTCGTGGTCATCGGCTGCGCAACTCCTTCTTCATGATCTTGCCGGAGGGGCCCTTGGGCAGTTCGTCCATGATTCGTACCACACGCGGATATTTGTAGGCGGCCATCCGCTCCTTGCAGAACGCGATGATCTCCTCCGGTGCGACCACCGCGTCCGGGCGCAGCGCGACGATCGCCACCACCTCCTCGCCGAGCCGGTCGTCGGGGGTGCCGATCACCGCCGCCTCGGCGATCGCCGGGTGGGTGTACAGGACTTCCTCCACCTCGCGCGGATACACGTTGTAGCCGCCGCGGATCACCAGATCCTTCTTCCGGTCCACCACGAACAGGAAGTCGTCCTCGTCCAGATATCCGAGGTCGCCGGTGTGGAACCAGCCGTTGCGGAACGCCTCGGCGGTGGCCTCGGGGTCGTCGCGGTAGCGGGTGATCACGTTGTGCCCGCGCAGCACGATCTCGCCCACGTGCTCCGCGCCGGGCGGCAGCGGCATGTCCTCGGCGTCGACCACGCGCAGTTCCACGCCCCAGATCGGCTTGCCCACGGACAGTATCTTCCGGTCCCGGGTGCTGCGATTGAAGGTCGCGGTGCTCGCGCTCTCGGACAGGCCGTAGCCCTCCAGGATGACGACGTCGAACGCCTCCTCGAACTCGCGGAGCACTTCGCCGGGCATCGACGCCCCGCCCGAACTGCCCACCCGCAGCCGGGAAAGGTCGCGCCCGGTGCGATCCGCGCCGAGCAGCGCGACATACATCGTGGGCACCCCCACGATCACGCTCACCCGGTCCCGGGCCATCTGGTCCAACACGCTCTGCGCCTCGAAGCGCAACACCAGGGACAACGTCCCGCCGTAGCGCACGCAGACGTTGAGGACGCTGGAGAGGCCGTAGACGTGGAACAGCGGCAGCGCGCCGAGCGAGACGTCGCCGGGCACGACGTCGAACAGTTCGCCGGAGGTGGTGCAGTTCAAGTAGAGCTGGAAGTGCGTGAGTTCGGCGGCCTTGGGGCGACCGGTGGTGCCGCTGGTGTACAGCAGTACGGCGGTGTCGTCCGCGGCGGTGGGCTCGATGTCGCCGCGGATCAGCTCGGCCCGATCGGGCGGGCCGTCCGGGAGCAGCAGCCCGAATGCCTGCGTGCCCTGCGGGACCGGGCCGTCCGCGGCCAGGGTGACCGTGTAGATCGTGGTCCCGGGCACCGCGGCGGCGGCGCCGAGTGCCTCGGCGGCGAACACGTCGAACGCGAGCAGCGTGCGGGCGCCGGAGTCGGTGAGGTGGTAGGCGAGTTCGGCCGCCTTGAGCAGCGGGCTCAGCGGCATCAGCGTCACCCCGGCCTTGAGCGCGCCGAAGTAGGCCACCACGAACTCGGGTACGTTCGGCAGCACGATCGCCAGCACGTCCTTGGCCCCCAGGCCGAGGGCGCGCAGCCCGCGTGCGAATCGGCTGCTGAGGTCGTCGAGTTCGCGGTAGGTGACCGGTCTGCCCTGGTAGATCAGGCAGGCCGTGTCGGGGGTCGCAAGGCGGGACTCGCGCAGCATGACGGCGAGGTTGAAGCTCAACGCGTGCTCCTTGACTGGTCGGGAGCCGGGACCCGCACCGGTCGGGGTATCGGGGCGGCGGGACGGGACGGGCGTCGGGGGAACGCCCGTTGGGGCGGGCCGGAGCGGGGGCGCGCTTCCGAGCCCGCCGGTGCCGGGCCGGGCGCCGTGCCGGGGTGCACGTTGCCGGGCGCGGCACCAGTGTTACGGGATGACCAGGGAGAGGGTGTCCGCGACGCACGCGGGCTTCGCGACACCCTCGATCTCGATGGTGTGACGGACCGTCAAGCGCACACCCTGGGCGGTCTCGACGGCGTCGACGAGCACCGCGTGGTCGCGGATCCGCGCGCCCGCCGGGACCGGGGCCGGGAAGCGCACCTTGTCCGAGCCGTAGTTGACGCCCATCCGCACGCCGCGCACGGTGACCAGGTCGGCGGCCAGCACCGGGATCAGCGACAGGGTCAGATAGCCGTGCGCGATGGTGGTGCCGAACGGCCCGTCCTTGGCCCGTTCGACGTCGACGTGGATCCACTGGTGGTCGCCGGTCGCCGCGGCGAAGGTGTCGATGCGTTCCTGATCGACGGTCAGCCAGTCGCTGGTGCCGAGTGCTTCGCCCTTGGCCGCGAGTACCTCGGTGACGTTCTCGAAGACGCGCATGGTTGCTCCCTCATGGTGACGTACCGGATCAGGCGGGCAGGTCGACCAGGTCGGCGAGGATCGTGCGGTGGCGGTCGGGGGTGCCGAACGCGAGTGCGTCGGCCTTGGCCCGTTTGAGGTACAGGTGGGGGTGGTGCTCCCAGGTGAACCCGATGCCGCCGTGCAGTTGCACACATTCCTCGGCGGCCCGGACCGCGATCTCCGAGCAGTGCGCCTGCGCGACCGCGACCGCGATCGTGGTGTCCGGGTCGTCGTCGGCCACACACGCGGCGGCGTAGCGGGCCACCGCGCGGGCCTGGGTGATCGACACCCACAGCGCGGCCAGGCGGTGTTTGGGGCCCTGGAAGGAGCCGATCGGGCGGCCGAACTGGTGGCGGGTCTTCAGGTATTCGACGGTGCTCTCCAGGCAGAACTCGGCGATGCCGAGCTGCTCGGACGCGAGCAGCGCGGCGCCGGTGGTGAGCGCGCCGGCCACCGCCGCCTCGGCGGCCTCGCCGCGCGCGAGCACGCGGCCCGCCGCGCCGGTGAACACCACGTCGGTCAGCGGCCGGGTCAGGTCGAGCGAGACCACCGCGCGGCGCTCGACGCCGGGCTGCGTGCCGTCCAGGGCGTAGAGCACGGGCCCGTCCGGGGTGCGGGCGGGCACGATCAGTACGTCGGCGCCGGCGGCGTCCACGACCGAGGTCGCCGTACCGGTCAGCAGGTCGCCGTCGGCGCGTACGCCGTGCACGAGTTGCCCGCCGGGCACGGTGGCGAAGGAGACCGCCAGAGTCGCGCTGCGCCGGCCGCCGGCCAGGTGCGGGAGCAGTGCGTCCGCCTCGGCCGTGTGGGCCGCGCGCAGCGCCGCGGTGCCGAGCACCGCGCTGCCCAGGAACGGCGTGGGCGCCACCGAGCGGCCCAACTCCTCCATCACCACCGCGGTTTCCCGCCAGGTCGCGCCGCTGCCGCCGTGGTCCTCGGCGACCGCGAGGCCGGCCGCGCCGATCTGCTCGGTGAGCACCCGCCACAGTTTCGGGTCGTAGGGCTCGGCGGTCTCGATCCGGCCGAGCAGCGCGCTCAGCGTCACCCGTTCGGTGAGCAGATCGCGGACCCCGGACCGGAGTTCGTGTTCGTCGTCGGTGTAGAGCAGGTGCTCGGCGGCGCTCATCGGGGCAGGTCCTTCCAGGCGGCGTCCTTGTCGACGCGAGGCTCCGACGGCAGCCCGAGCACCCGCTCGGCGACCACGTTGAGCAGGATCTCCGAGGTGCCGCCCTCGATCGAGTTGCCCTTGGCGCGCAAGTAGCGGTAGCCGGCGGAGCGGGTGGTGAAGTCCACCGACGCGGGGCGGCGCATGGTCCATTCGTCGTGCCGCAGGCCCTCCTCGGCCAGCAGGTCCAGTTCCAGTCCGGAGATCTCCTGGTTGAGCCGGGCGAACGCGAGCTTGGCCGAGGAGCCCTCGGGCCCCGGTTCACCGGCCGCCAGTTGCCCGCGCAGCCGCTCCGAGGTCAGCCGGGCCGCCTCGGCCTCCACCCACAGTCGCAGCAGCCGGTCGTGCAGACCTGCGGTGCGCAGTTCGGGGCGTTCGCGCCAGGTGTCCGCGACGATGCCGATCAGGCCGCCCTCGCGCGGCGCGGCGGCGCCGCCGATGGCCACCCGTTCGTTCATCAGCGTGGTGCGCGCCACGCTCCACCCGTCGCCGATCGCACCCAGTCGGTGTGCGTCGGGGATGCGCACGCCGGTCAGGAAGACCTCGTTGAACTCGGCCTCGCCGGTGGCCTGGCGCAGCGGGCGCACCTCGACGCCGGGCGCGCTCATGTCGCAGACGAAGTACGTCATGCCCTGGTGCTTGGGCAGTTCGGGGTGGGTGCGGGTGATCAGGATGGCCCAGCGCGCCTCGTGCGCCATCGACGTCCACACCTTCTGGCCGTCGACGATCCACTCGTCCCCGTCGCGGACCGCACGCGTGCCGAGCGCGGCCAGGTCGGAGCCGGCTCCCGGTTCGCTGAACAGCTGGCACCACACCTCCTCGCCGGTCCACAACGGCCGCAACCAGCGGGCGTGTTGCTCGTCGGTGCCGTAGGCGAGCACGGTCGGCGCGGCCATCCCCAGGCCGATCCCGATCCGGCGGGGGTTGTTGGACGGTGCGCCGGCGGCGGCGAAGCGCGCGTCCACGGCCGGTTGCAGGGCGCGCGGCGCGGCCAGGCCGCCGAGGCCGACCGGGTGGTGCACCCAGGCCAGTCCGGCGTCGAAGCGGGCCCGCAGATAGCCGACGGCGTCCTCGGTATCCGGGTGCGCGGCGATGAACTCGCCTACCCGGTGGTCGAGTTCGGTCGCGGTCAGCACAGCGGGCCGCCCGCGACGTAGATCACCTGGCCGGACACGAAGCCGGCTCCCTCGCTCGCCAGGAACGCGATGGTGTTCGCGACGTCCTCGGGGCGGCCGACCCGGCGGACCGGGATCTGCGTGGCGGCGGCCTTTTGGAACTCCTCGAACTCCATGCCGACTCGGGCCGCGGTCGCGGCGGTCATGTCGGTGACGATGAAGCCGGGTGCCACCGCGTTGGCGGTCACCCCGAACTTGCCCAGTTCGAAGGCCAGCGTCTTGGTGAAGCCCTGGAGCCCGGCCTTGGCCGCCGAGTAGTTCGCCTGCCCCCGGTTGCCGAGCGCGGAGGAACTGGACAGGTTGACGATCCGGCCGTAGCCCGCCGCGGTCATGTGCGCCTGTACCGCGCGGCACATCAGGAACGCGCCGCGCAGGTGTACGTCGATCACCGTGTCCCAGTCGCCGTCGGACATCTTGAACAGCAGGTTGTCGCGGATCACGCCCGCGTTGTTGACCAGTACGGTCGGCGCGCCGAGCGTGTCGACCACGCGGGCGACGGCGGCGTCCACCTGCTCGCCGACGGTGACGTCCGCGCCGACGGCGAGCGCGGTGCCGCCGGCCGCGGTGATCGTGGCCACCGTCTCGGCACAGGCCGCCTCGTCCAGGTCGAGCACGGCCACGGCCAGGCCCTCGGCGGCGAGGCGGCGGGCGGTGGCGGCGCCGATGCCGCGCGCGGCGCCGGTGACGATGGCCACGCGCGGTGTGGTCGGGGTCGCGGGGGTGTTCTCGGTCATGGCTGCCGGGTCCTCCGGGTCGTCGCGGATCACGGGGTCGAGCGGGTGAATGCCGCACCCCGGCCGGTCCGAGTTCCATCCCGAGCCACGTCCCGATACGTCCCGTGTGCCCGGCCGCGAGCTGCCGACCGGTCGGTGCGCACATGCTGCGTCGAGGCGGGGGTGGTGAAAGGGGCGGACCAGGAGGCGGTGGGGGCGGGCTTCACACTTGTGGCAGCCACGGTACCGACCGGTCGGTATCAAGGCTAGACCGCAACGCGAACTCGTTCGGGAACACCCGCGCGCACCCCGCTCCGGCGGCCGGCGCTCAGCGCCCGGCGGCTGCGGCCGGTGCCTCCGGGCGCAGGATCATCAGCGCCGCGTCGTCGGTGAGCCGGCCGCCCACATGCGCGAGCAGCGCCTGTTGCAGTAGGGCGAGCAATTCGGCGGCCGAGCGGTTCGGCTCGGCGTGCCGGGCCAGCCAGTCGCGCAGCGGGAAGAACCGGCCCTGGCCGTCCCGAGCCTCGGTGGTCCCGTCGGTATACAGCAGCAACAGCTCGTCCGGCGCCATCCGGAACCGATACGCCGGCGCGCGCTCCTCGGACGGGATCAGACCGGCCAGGCCGAGCGGCAGTTCCGGTGCCACGTCCAGCCAGCGCACCCCGGCCGGGCCGATCAGGGCGGGCGGCTCGTGGCCGTAGTTGACCAGTTCGACCTGCCCGTCCGGCCCGAACCGGACCAGCAGCGCGGTGGCGAACCAGTCCGTGTCCGGCTCACCGAGCAGCACCTGGTTGGCGCCGAACCGCTCGAGCCCCTCACCCATGCGATGCCCCACCCACCACAGGTCCGGCTCGGCGAACGCGGCCTCCCCGAACGCGCCGACCAGCGCCGCACTCGCGCCCACCGCGGTCAGCCCCTTGCCCTGCACGTCGGCGATGAACGCGCGCGTCCCGTACGGCGTGGCCACCACGTCGTACACATCCCCGCCCACCTCCGCGTCCACCTCGGCGGCCAGATAGCTGCGCTCGACCCGAATCCCGCCGACCACCGGCGGTACCGGCGGCAACAGCGCCCGCTGAACGTGCTCGACCACATTGCCCAGGCGGGACACCCGCTCCTGGAGCCGGGTCCGCAACAACACCGTCGCCACCGCGATCGCCCCACCCAGCACCACCACCACGAACCCGGCCCAGTCCCGGGTGTATCCGGACGCGGACAACCACGGATCGAGCACCGCGAAGGTCACCGTGGCGGCCACCGCGTACCCGATCGTCGCGCGCACCGAGCTCAGGCTCGACGCGGTCATCGGCACCAGACACAACATCTCGTCGACCCGAAACTTCTCCGGCGTCCCGAAATCGACCACCACGACCAGCACGAACAGCAGCGCCGGCAGCAGCGGGACCAACCGCCGCAACGACCAGCCGCGGACCACGCCGAGCACCGGGGTCTCGCTCATCGGGAAGGCACCGTCCTGGTTCACCCGGAGTGAGCCGCCAGGCCCGGTTCCGGCGGATCCTGGCGGCAGTTGGTCCTTCCAGCCCTTTCCCGATCCGACCTGTGCCCAGCTACGCCACACGGTTGATCGCCCCTGCTGATCACCCTTGCCGATCACCCTTGCTGATCAGCCCTGCGCACCCGCCGACCCGCCAACCGCCGATCGCCCCCGCACCGACCGCGTCCCGACCGCGTCCCGACCAACCGTGCCGTCCCGTTGTAACCCGTACGAACCGTCGATAACCTCGCGCCCCCGCACCGTCGCGGGGCCCCTCGCGCTCATCTGGAGGCGTCGATGCTCGGCTCCGAACGCGTCGCAAGACCCACTCCCACCAGGCCGCCCACCCGCCGGCCGGACGGCCCCCGGACCCGGCTCGGCATCCTGGGCCTGGCCGTGACGATGGCGCTGGCCTGGTTGTTGCCCACGCCGGCCGCCGCCGCGCCGCGCCTGCCCGTGCCGTACAGCTTCGCCGCCGGCATCACGGCCCAACTGCTCACCCCGAACAGCTCGCCGCCCGGCGCCAACGACTTCGGCTGTCGGCCGAGCGCCGCGCACCCGCGCCCGGTGGTGCTGCTGCACGGCACGCTCGGCAACATGACGGACAGCTGGCAGGCGCTGTCCCCGCTGCTGAAGAACAACGGCTACTGCGTCTTCGCGCTGAACTACGGTGGCGCGCCCGGCGGGTTGTTCCAGGGCTACGGCGACATACCCACCAGTGCGGCCCAACTCGGCGCCTTCGTCGACCGGGTCCGTACCGCCACCGGCGCCGCGCGGGTCGACCTGGTCGGCCACTCGCAGGGCGGCGGCGCGCTGCCGCGCTACTACCTCCAAGTGCTCGGCGGCGCGGCCAAGGTGCACGACCTGGTCGGCCTGGCGCCCAGCAGCCACGGTGCGGACCTGCAGGCGATCCTGAACCTGCTCGACGCCTTCCCCGGCGGCCGGGCGGCCTTCGACCGACTGTGCCCGGCGTGCGCGCAACAGGACATCGGCTCACCGTTCATGCGCGCGCTCAACGCACTGCCGGACACCGCGCCGGGGGTGCGCTACACGATGATCGAGAGCCGGTACGACGAGGTGATCGTGCCGTACACGCGGGCCTTCCTGACCGGCCCCGACGTGCGCAACGTGACCGTCCAGGACCACTGCGGCGTGGACTTCTCCGACCACCTGGCGATCATCTACGACCGGGTCGCGCTCAACGAGGTGCTCAACGCGCTCGACCCGGGCCGCACCGACCGGGTCTGCGCACTGACCCTGCCGGTACTCGGCGGCTGAGCCGGGCGGCCACTCCTTCGGCGGTCCGACGGAATGCCGTGGCCGCCGGGGGAGTTGCGGTCGACGCGGGTCGGCCCGTGGACTCGAATACCGGGCAACCCCGGGGTGAGCGGCGGAAGTCGGACAGGTGGCCGGATAGTGGCCGGATAAGGGAAGCGCCTGTAGCCGGCACGGGGGAGCACCGTGTTGGCTGGAGGCATGCGCTCAGGCATCTGTACGAAATGCGGTCGGGCAACCGTCGTCCGCCGGCGGGACGGGATGCGTACCGGCGGCCCGGACGTGATGGTGCGTATCGGTTCGATGCGGTTCGCGCGGGGGCGCGCGGAACACTATCTGTGCACCACCTGCGGCTACTTCGAGGCGTACATCACCGACGCCGAGACGCTCGCAAAGGCCGCCCGCAAGTGGGAACCGTGCACACCGCCTCCGTCGGGTCCGGGAGGGACGTGATGCTTCGCTTGGTGCGGGGGCTGCGTGACGCTTCGCTTGGTGGAGGAGTTGCGTGACCCGCCGCCGGGTTCGGGAGGAGCTCGGGCGCGATGCACCTTCCGGACCCGGCGGCCACACGACGACCATGAAACACGCCGCGCCACGCCGGCCGTGCGCACATGTCACCCGAACGGCTCATTCGGCCACCAGAGTCCACCCGATCGTGGACCCGAGCCGTCCTCAAACGCCGGACGGGCTGGGGAGGTCGGCGTAACCCGGGACGCCGGCCGGGCCGTTCCGTCCGGGCCGTCCTCAAACGCCGGACGGGCTGTTCGTCGCGAACTGAGCCAAAAACTCAGCCCGGCCGGCGTTTGAGGCCAAGTAGCCTGGCCGGCGCGTGAGGCCGCCTTGGCCGCAGGCCGGGCAGGTCCCGCCCACCCGGTCGCGCGTGAGGCCGGCCGCTTGTCAACTCGTCGGCGTCAGCCCGGACTCCAGTGGGTTGTCCAACAAGCGCGCGAAGGCGAGTTCGGCCGCGCCGTACAGTGGCGCGTCGTCGCCGAGCGCAGCCGTGCGCAGTTTCAGGTGTTCGCGTGTGACGGACAGGCTGGTCCGGTTCAGCCGACTCCGCACCTGGGCGGCCGTGGCCAGGTAGACCTCGCGCAGCGTGCCGCCGAACACCACCATCTGCGGGTTGAGGATGTTGACCAGGTTCGCCACCCCGAGCCCCAACCAGTCGCCCACCCGGCGCAGCCCCTCCTCGGCGTCCTGGTCCCCGCGCGCCGCCGAGTCGGCGAACCCGCCGATCGCATGCTTCGCGGTGCCGCGCGTCAGTGCGAATTCGCCGATCTCGGTCTCCCAGCACCCGCGCGACCCGCACCGACACGGCCGCCCGTCCGGGTTGACCACCATGTGCCCGACCTCGCCCGCGTAGCCGTCGCCGCCGGTGACCGGCCGTCCGCCGGACAGGATGCCGCCGCCGATGCACACGTCGCCGTGCAGGTAGATCACGTCGTCGCAGCCCACCGCCGCCCCCCGGGTATGCTCCGCGACCACGCCCAGTTCGGCGTCGTTGCCGACCATGACCACCGTGCCGATCGCCGCCGACAGCCGCTCGCCGAGCGGTTCGTCGTGCCAGTCGGGCGTCGGCCCCTCGGGGATCGTGCCGTCCGAGCCGCGCACCATCGCGCACACCGCGACGCCGGCGCCCACGCACACCCCGTCGTGCGGCGTGGTCAGCCGCATCTGCGCGACGAACCCGCCGAGCGCGTCGGCGACCTCCTTGGGCGAGAACCGGCTGCCGGGACGCTGGAGTTCGCGGCGATCCAGGATCATCCCGCCGAGCCCGACCCGGGCCGCGACCACCCGGTCCACGCCGATCACGAACGCGTACACGTACACCCGCTGCGACTGCGCCCGGACCACCAGCGACGGTCGCCCGCGCCCGCCGCCCGCGGTGTCGCGCGGCGACGGCGCCTCCTCGATGACCAGTCCGGCTGCCGCGAGGTCGGCGGTGAGCGCGCCGATCGTGCTGCGGTTCAGACCCATCCCGGCGGTCAACTGGGCGCGCGAGGTGGGGCCGAGCACGTGCACGTGGCGCAGCAGCGCCCCCAGGTTCTGCCTGCGGATGTCCTCCTGGGTGGGCGCTGCGCGCATCGGGCTGCGGACCCTGCCTTTCTCGTCCGTGGCGTCGCTCGAGGGGGAGGGCGGCGTCACCGCAGCCCGGCGGCTTCGGCCCGCCGCCGCGACAGGGCGTCGACCCCGGCGGCGAGGAGCAGCACGACGCCGGTCACAACGTACTTGACGCCGGCGCTGTACCCCATGAGCCCCATGCCGTTGTCGATCACCGCGACCACCGCGCCGCCGAGTACCGCGTCCAGGACCCGGCCCTTGCCGCCGAACAGGCTGGTGCCGCCGATCACCGCGGCGCCGACCGCGTAGAGCAGCACATTGCTGCCGCCGGTGTTGGAGTCCACCGAGTTGGCCCGGGACGCGGCGACGATGCCGCCGATCGCGGCCATCGTGGAGCAGATCACGAAGGCCGAGATGCGTACCCGGTCCACGTTGATCCCGGCCCGCCGGGCCGCCTCGCGGTTCCCGCCGACCGCGTACAGGCTCAGCCCGTACGGGGTGCGGCGCAGGACGAAGGTGCCGAGCAGGAGCAGCAGGACCAGGATCGGCACCACGATCGGCACGCCGCGCAGCGAGGAGATCACCGTGTTGCGGCTGCGTTCCTGGTTGAGCACATAGACCGCGAGGCCGACCAGGACGGCCAGGGTGCCGACCCGGATGCCGGTGATCGCGATCGGCTCGGCGCTCAGGCCGCGTCGGGTTCGGGCGCGGTTGCGGCGCAGTTGCAGCGCCGCGTAGCCGCCGACGGTGGCGGCGGCGAGCAACCAGCCGACGATGGGCGCGAGGTTGCGGTTGGAGATGGCCAGGATGGTCGAGTCGCGGACGGGGACGTTGGTGCCGCCCTTGACCAGGAGCAGGGACACGCCCTGGAAGGCCAGGAACGCGCCGAGGGTGACCACGAAGGAGGGGATGCCGACCTTGGCCACCAGGACGCCGAGCAGCAGGCCGATCACCGCGCCGACGGCCAGGGCGGCCAACACCGCGCCGTACCACGGCCAGCCGTGTTCGGTGAGCAGCACGGCGAGTACCGCCGCGCAGACCCCGCTGGCGAAGCCCGCGGACAGGTCGATCTCGCCCAGGACCAGGACGAAGATCAGGCCCATGGCGATCACGGTGACCGCGGCGCCCTGGGTGAACAGGTTGGCGAAGTTGCCCGCGCTCAGGAACTTGGGCCGCATGATCGCGAAGACAGTGCACAACACCGCGAGTCCGAGGACGGCGGGCATCGCGCCGGTGTCGCCGCCGCGCAGTCGGCCGAGGTAGCCCTTGAGGTGGGTGACCACCGGCGACTCGGGCGCGTGGGTCTCGCCGTTGTCGGCGAGAGGCAGGACGCTGCTGGTCATCGGTTCACTCCGTTTCGACCCGTGGCGTTTCGACCCGCGCCGGGACCGAGTGCCTCGGTCTGTCCCGACGTGATGAGTTCGACGATCTGGGAATGGGTGATTTCGCTGGTGCTGACCTGGGCGGCGGTGCGGCCGAGGTAGAGCACGGCGATGCGGTCGGCGACGGCGAACACGTCGTTCATGTTGTGCGAGATGAGCACGACGGCCAGGCCGTTGTCGGCGAGCCGGCGGACCAGTTCGAGGACCTGGGCGGTCTGTGATACGCCGAGGGCGGCGGTGGGTTCGTCCAGGACGACCACCTTGCTGTTCCACAACACCGCCTTGGCGATCGCCACGGTCTGCCGCTGGCCGCCGGAGAGGCTGGAGACGCGCTGTCGGATCGAGGAGACGGTACGTACGGACAGGCCCGCCAGGGTCTCCTCGGCGATCTGTTCCATGGTGTCCTCGTCCAGGACCCAGCCGCGTCGGCGCTCGCGGCCCAGGAACATGTTCTGCACGATGTCGAGGTTGTCGCACAGCGCGAGGTCCTGGTAGACGATCTCCACGCCCAGGTCGGAGGCGTCGCGCGGGCTGTTGACGGTGACCTTGTCGCCGGCGAAGAAGTAGTCGCCGGAGTCGGCGGTGTGGATCCCGCCGATGCATTTGACCAGGGTCGACTTGCCCGCGCCGTTGTCGCCGACGAGCGCGGTGACCTGGCCCTCGTACACGGACAGGTCCACGTCGCGCAGCACGTGTACGGCGCCGAAGCTCTTGTTGATGCCGCGCAGTTCGAGTACGGGATCGGCCGCGGGCGGCGGGGCGGGGGTGGGGGACAGGGCCACGATGCGGGCTCCTCGCTGACCTGGGATGGGGGCCGCCGATGGGTGGGCGACGGCGTGGGTGCGCGCCGGCCGGGACCGACTCCGGTGGGTGTCGGTCCCGGGCAACGGCGGTGCCGGGTGGGCTAGTTGATGCCGAACTCGGTGCACTTGGCGGCGTAGGCGCCGGTGCACAGGGCGTCCTTGGTGACGTAGCCGTCGGCGACCACGTCCTTGACGTTCTCCTTGAACACGGCCAGCGGTTCGAGCAGTACGGACGGCACGTCGCGCTTGCCCTCGGGGTCGCGCACGGTGGCCGGCAAGGTGGGCTTTTGGCCCTTGGCGAGCGCGACGGCCAGGCCGGAGACCGCGTCGGCCTCCTTCTTGATCGCCTTGTAGACGGTCATGCACTGGTCGCCGACCAGGATGTTCTGCAGCGCGGTGGTCTCCGCGTCCTGTCCGGTGACCGGGACCTTGCCATTGAGCTTCTGCTTCTTCAGGATCGAGATCGCCGCGTTGCCCAGGCCGTCGTTGGCGGCCACCACGCCGGAGATGTTCGGCGACTGGGTGAGCATCTGCTCGAACATGTTGGCGCCCTCGGTGTTGTTCCAGTCCGGGACGGCCTGGTCGGGGCCCTTGAGGTATTCGCCGGAGTCGAACTTGGCCTTGAGGACCGCATCGTAGCCCTGCTTGAGCAGCGTGGCGTTGTTGTCGGTGGCCGAGCCGTTGAGCATCGCGATGGTCGGCTTCTGCACGTTCGCCGCGGACAGGCACTTCTCCAGGCCCTGGCCCATCAGCGTGCCGACCTTCACGTTGTCGAAGCTGACGTAGTACTGCGCGCTGCCGCCCAGGGTCAGCCGGTCGTAGTCGATGGTCGCCACGCCCTGCGACTTGGCCTTGTCCAGTACGGCCTTTCCGGTGCCGCTGTCCAGGTTGACGATGACCAGGACGGTCGCGCCGTTGGTGATCATCTGGTCGGCGAGGGTCTGGAACTGGGACTTGTCGCCCTGCGCGTTCTGGATGTCGTAGTCGACGCCGGCGGCCTTGAACGCCTCGGTCAGGTACTTGCGGTCGTTGGTCTCCCAGCGGCCCGACGTCTTGCTGTCCGGCAGGATGACGCCGATCTTCGCCTTCTTGCCACTGCCGCCCGTTCCGGTGGCGCCGGGCGAGCCGGTGCCGGAGTTGTCGGCACACGCGGACAGCGTGCCGGCGGCGAGCACGACGCAGGTGGAGACGGACACGAGGAACCTCTTGCGCATGGTGGATCCCTTCGGGCATGCGCCGGTCGGGCCGGCGGGGGGACGCGATGACGTGCGAGCGGCCTCGGGCTAAATGTTGTGGGCGACAACGTAATCCTCCGGAGGGGCGTCCGCCAGACCTTGGAACGGGTCGAGAATGCGACTCGGGTAACGGTTTGGATACGCATTGGCGATACAAACCGGTTGTTCGTGCGGGATGTCAGGTAGGCCGCTTGCAGGGATTAAGTTTCTGGCAACAACTTAGAATCCGGCGGGCAGCTTTGATGGCTGCGCGGCGATGGCTGGAGCAGGCGGCACAACTTTTGGTGGGCGATCGACCCCGACTGTTCGGCGCTCGATGTGCTTCCGGAGGCGCTGCCGGACACCGCCAAACGCCGGCCGGGCCGAAGGGCCGGCTCGGCCCGCACTCGAACGGGACATGGAACTCATGCGGTTCGGCACCTACGCCACCACCGAGAGGGCGGCGAAGGCGCGGGCATGGCGCAGGTGGAGGAGGGATCGCGCGGTGGGGTGCCGGGTGCGGGGGATGGCGTGTTCGAGGATGTCGGCTGCGGCGCGGGCGTCCTTGAGCCAGAGCAGTTGCCGGCCCCGACGACCTACGACTGCCCGAACGGCACCGCCACAGCGACTGGCCCGCGATGCTGTCCGCCGCCGGGTTCACCGCCGTGCACTGCCACGCTCGTCCGGCCTGGACCGACACCTACCAGAACATCTACCGCGTCGCGCTCCAGCTCGGCGACCCGGGCCCGGACACCGCGCTCGCCGGACTGCAAAGCGAAGCCCGCCGGCGCCTGCCCACTGCTCACCTCCTGCGCAGGGTCGCCGTCACCGCCGTATCCGGCTGAGCCCTCCGAGCGGCCCGGCGCACAAGTGGTGTGGGAACGTCAGCCCAGGTCGGCCAGAACAGCTGCCACAGCGTCGTAGGTGTTCTCCACCCCGGCGGCGTTGCCCAGCCGGTGGCGCTCCAGACGGACGGCGCCCAGGTGCCGGACCTCGTAGACCAGTGAACGCCATACTGCGGCGGGAGAGCGGTCGGGTTCCCCGTAGGTCTCCCAGAACGCCACCCGCTCGTCCTGTTTCGCCGTTGCCATCCGGATCGTCCAGTCAGCGTCCGGCGGGCCCCACCACGTGCGGTCCATGTCGAGCACCCCGGTGATCGTGGGCTCCGCAGCATCGGCGTCGAGCATCACGTTGACCGTCCACAAGTCCCCGGTCAGCAGCCTCGGTTCGGTGACCTCGTCGAGCACGGCACGGTCGCGCGCGGCCACCGCGGCGACCTTCCGTACGTCGGCCGCATCCAGGCCGGCACCATCCAGGTCGGCGGCGATCTCCTCCAGCGACGCGAGCACCGCCTCGCTCCACGTCCCGTACCCCGGTCCGCCGACCGGCCCGAAGTGCGGGCCCCGCACGTCGTGCACGGAGCGGGCGATGGCGCCCATCTGCCGGAAGAACGCCGGCCATGCCGTGCGTGGGTACGTCCCCAGGTGCTCCGGAGCCGGGACGCCGTCCAGGTGGGTCTGGATCATCCAGTCCCGGCCGATCACCTCGTGCGACCAGTCCGCAGCGAGGATCTGCGGCATCAGCGGCGCGATCACCGCCAGCCACGGCACGCTGCCGTACTCGTTGCGCATCAGGTGGCGCTCACTGCGGAACTGGCGGCCCTCTTCCGGCGCGACCCGCAGAATCACCGGCCGGTCCCGCCCGGCCAGGGCCACGCGGTACACATTGTTGTACATCCCCGTGCCCAGTTCGACGGCCGACACCGGCGTGGCGGCGCTCCCGAAGGCACGTCGGCAGACCCTCCCGATCTCCTCCACGGTCAGT
Source organism: Embleya sp. AB8 (assembly GCF_049739465.1). Classification (NCBI taxonomy): domain Bacteria; kingdom Bacillati; phylum Actinomycetota; class Actinomycetes; order Kitasatosporales; family Streptomycetaceae; genus Embleya; species Embleya sp. AB8. Next base: position 20,948 of record NZ_JBMHHY010000039.1, on the reverse strand, counting down.
GACTGCTGGAACGCCTCCGAGGCGCGCTCAACCGGCTGGAAGTCCATGCCGCCCAGGATGCCCCGCCCGACAGCCGTTCGTCACAGTTATCGCGTAGAGCGGTACGGCGGAAATGGGTCCGTCCTGGTGATACGGCCCCGGCCGAAGGCCCGTACGCTCCAGGCGCCCGGGCTGGAGCCTGGCGGTCCAGCCACGCTCTTGTCACCTGGTTCGCTGCTCGTCCACGACACCCCAGGTCGTCGGCGATGCTCAAAAAGCAGGCCGGACAGCATGAACTCCGAGGCGCCCTGGGCGAAAACCGCAAGCCGCGGAGCCAAGCGCACGGCAAAGGACCCCCGGCGGCTCCGGGGGCCGGGTTCACCACGAAGATCGAACACACCCGGGCCATGGTCACCCGCGCCCCAACGCCCCAGGCACGAGGGCCCATTGCGCCGCGACCTCAGAGGCGACGGCCCCGAGCCGTCCCTTACCCGTACTGCCACCGGCAAAGGCAAGAAGCCCCGGCTCCGGGGGGTTCCTGGTTCATCTCTACCGCTTGAGCGTACTCAGCAACTCGCACCACGCGGCGGGACCGACCTCCAGGTGGCCGCGATCCCGGTCCTTGGTGTCGCGGACGCCGGTCGAAGCCGGAAGCGGAGCCACCTCGACACAGGACTGATTACTTGTGGAACGCCTAGCCTTGCGCCAAGCGTAAGTATCGATGGTGTTCAAAGGACTTCCAATCTACTTTGAATCAAGCTCCGCGAATCGGCTTCAGAGAGTGACACCGAACGTTGGTACGCCAGGTCCGCCGGTGCCGACGTACGGTCCGCTCGTTTCTGATCAGGCTGTCCCCGTCACCCGTACTGCCACCGGCAAGCAAGAAGCCCCCGGCTCCGGGGGCTTCTCGGTTCATCCCTACCGCTTGAGCGTACTCAGCAACTCGCACCACGCGGAGGGACCGACCTCCAGGTGGCCGCGATCCCGGTCCTTGGTGTCACGTACGCCCGTGGCCGTCGCCAGCGGCGCTACCTCCACGCACGAGTTATTGCCTGACGAGTAGCTTGCGGTCCGCCACGCGTACGAGTCGGTGATTCTCAACGTAGTGCTTCCAATCTGCTCTGAATCAAACGCTGCGACTCATCTTCGGGGAGCGCCGCCGCACGCTGATAGTCCAGTCCACGCCGATGCCGCCTCACGGTCCGTTCGTCTCTGATCATCTGCGATCCACTCTCCCACTCAGCATGCGCCACCGGCCCTTCGGGGACTGGCAGTTCGAGTACTGTCACTGCCCCAAGGAACGGATGGGTCATGGCATCAGAGGGCAGGATCCGGAGGCGCACATTCTCAAGCCGGCTCAGGTCAAGCAGATGTTGCAGTTGCTCCTGCAAGGCTAGCGGTCCGCAGAAGCCCGTGGAGAGTACCTGCTCGGGCAGGGTCGCGGAGATGAAGATACCGCGATTCGTGATGATCTCCGCGCGCTGAAGTCGAACCGTCAAGAGCATTTCCGCATCGTCGGGATCCGGCACGAAAGGCGACTGTAGGAGGGTGGCCCGCGCGTAGCCAGGAGCCTGCATCGGCCCAGGAACGATGGTCGAGACAACGTCCATCGCGGATGCCTGCGACTCGACAATGATCAGATCCTCGTAGTCTCGATCGATGACGTCGGCATACCTCATCCACCACTGATCAGGTGCGCTCTCGACGCCCAAGGCGCGATTCAGGCGCATTCGCGTCACAGGAGTCATGTGCAGAATTTTGGCCAGCACGTCCAGATGATCCGGGCGGATTGGCGTGACTCCGGTCTCCAGCCGAGACTGCGAACCCTCGGCCCACCCCGCCTCGTTCGCCACTTGCGACATGGGCATGCGCGCTTCCTGCCGCAGCCGCCGAATCTCTGCACCTACCTGTGCGGGAGTGAGCATCCTGCCCCCAATTCACTCGTCTGAGCTCGGCTCGCATGCCTAGCCGTGCGAGAGGTTGATGTAAGCCAACTTACATGTCAACGTGAAGTGTGTCACGAGTGCTCGACTCTCTGTGACTTCCATCAGCCACGCTCTGGGTCGAGCGCGCCGCCATCACCAAGCGTGAGGCACTGACATGCATCAAATCCGTTCCCATCCCGTGGCGTTCGCGCCCGCCCGCCGCCCAGTACGCCGTTCCCGGCCCGAGCAGGTGAGTGCGGATCCTCTCGCCTTCGGCGGCGGCCGAGGCCGTCTACACCCCGCCCGTCGGATCAACCAAAGGAGTACGCATGACCGAAGGCCAACCCACCATCCGCTTCACCTCGTCCTCGGATTGCTCCGTCGAATCGGCGCCGGTGATCGGGTCGCCGCAACTGAGCGGGAAGGAGCGCGAGTTCGCGGTCGGCGACGAGGTCCGGAAGACGAGTACGCGATGGCGGGACAGCGGGGAAATCGTCGGCATCCGGTACATCGATGCCGAGCCGCTGTACACCGTGCGGCGCTGGGCGGATCGGGACCTCTACGACGCCACGGCCGACGAACTGGTCCACGACCCCGACTTGACCCCACTCCCGGAGCCTGACGGGGCGTCATGACCAGGTGGGCGGGTACTCGATTCCAGGCGACGCCCGCCCACCTGCCACACCACCAGTCACGAAGGATGGCAAGGTGTCAGACGAAGAATATCCGAGTGGGGTCAACGCGTGAGCGATACCACGACCGAGCCCCAAGCAACCGCCACCGCCGACGACTTCACCCCGACCCGGTGCGCCGCGACGTACAACGTTCTCGACGGGGCGTGGGAGGATCCGGAGGGCCTCGTGCGAGTCCTGGCCGGTCTCGGCGCCGATGTGATCGCGCTCCAGGAGTGCCGGGGGTGGGACGAGGAGCACCACGCGCGCCTGCACGAGGTGGCCTCGGCCCTGGGCATGCAGGCGCTGTTCGCGCCCTCCGGCAGTAACCGGTGCCACATCGTGCTGCTGTACCACCCGGAGACGTTCCATCTCGACGACTGGACTCCCGACGCGGCAGAGGGCAGGTTTCAGCACACCCTGCTGCGCGCCCGCCTCACGGTCCACGCCACCGACGAGAAGCTCACGGTCCTGGCCACACACCTCTCGCCCCTGGGCGGCGCGACCCGTGCCGTGGAGGCGGGATGGCTCACCCAGTACGCCGAACCGGGCAGGAGCGCGGTGCTCCTGGGCGATCTCAACACGATCGGGGCCGGCGATCCCGAGCCGGACTGGACAAGGTTCCCGCCCCACCTGTACTCGCGCCACCGGACCATCCTGCCCAACGGCGAATGGGGTCCGGCGGACCGTCGGGCGATGCACATACTCGTGGGCGCGGGCTGGACCGACCCGTTCGCGGAGCCGGGCCGGGAATTCACTCCCACGGTGGGCCACTTCCGCCCGGATGAACCCGGTCCACACCGCAGCGACCACATCCTCCTGTCACCGGCCCTCGCGAACCGGCTGGTGGACTGTGCCGTGATCGACACCGACCAAACCCGCCGCCTGTCGAACCACCTGCCGGTACGAGTGCGGTGGCGCGACGGGCCCCAGCCGTACGAAAAGGAACAGGGCCGATAGACGCCCCGTTCCCGGCCGGGTGAAGTAGCGCGCCACTGGAAGGGCCCTGGGCCCTGGCGGGTGGTGCCGCCGGGGCCCTTGATCGACTCGCCTCCCTCGGGGGTCGATCAGATGCGCTGCCACAGTCGGCGGCGCGGAGGGCACCGGCCGAATCGGCGCTTGGGCGTGCGTCCCAGGGCGCCGGCGTAGGCGACTTCGAGACCCACTTCGAGACCCTGCGGGCGCCACGGGTCGTCCGGCGACTGCATCGGTACCTTGCGGCGCGCCTGCTCCCGGATCTCCAGATGTGCGTCGTTGGCGGTCCCGTGCAGCGCCTCGTCGTAGGACGCCATCGCCGCCCGGATCGCCGCGCCGGCCGTCCCTCGGCGGCGCACATGCATCGCCAACCACCGGAAGCCGGCGAGCAGTACGGCCAGGCTGCCGGCCACGGTCGCGAATCCCAGGAAGCCACCCATGGGATCGACCCTACGCGCCGCGAGCTACTTGTCGAAGCTTGCGAAATAGGTCGCGGCCATGTCCTCGGCGCCGTGGCCCTGTTGCGAGGCGCGCTGGAAGCGGTCGGCGCCGGCCGCCACGACGTCCATGTGCACGCCGGCGTGGTCGGCGGCCTGGAGGATCAGGGTGGCGTCCTTGTGGGCGTTGTCCACCGAGAAGCTGGTGGTGTAATCGGCGGAGATGATCGCGGCCGACTTGAGCCGCAGATAGCCGGTGTCCAGCGGGCCGCCCTCGATCAGGTCGAGGAACAGCTGCGGGTCCACGTCCAGGCCCTTGGCCAGGGCCAACGCCTCGCCCACGCCGTGGGTCAGGACCAGCACCCAGCTGTTGAGAACCAGCTTGAGCCGGGTGGCCGAGCCGGCCGCGGCATCGTCGCCGACCCACACCGTACGGCGGCCGATCGTGTCGAACAGCGGCTGTACGACGTCCCGACTCGCGGGTGCGCCGGCCGCGAGGACCACCAACTGCCCCTGCTCGGCCGGGCCCTTGGTGCCCAGGATCGGGGCGTCGATCAGCACCAGGTCCAACTCCCGGGCAAGCGCGGCCAGTTCGTCGATGGCATCGACACCGACCGTGCTGATCTGCACCCACACCGTGCCGGGCCGCAGCGCCGGGGCCGCGGCCTTGACCGCGGCCAGCACCCGGGGGCCGTCGTTGAGCGCGGTGAGCACGATGTCCGCGCCGGTGACCGCGTCGGCGGGGGAGTCGGTCGCGATCACGCCGTCGGCGGTGAGTGCCTCGGCCTTGTCGCGGGTGCGGTTCCAGGCGCGCACCGCGAAGTCGTCCCGGGCCAGATTGCGGGCAATGGCGGTGCCGATGATGCCGGTGCCGAGGACGGCGACGGTGGGTCGGGTGTTCGTCATGGGGCTCGCTCCGCATCAAGTGGTTCGAAAATCTTCGTACCCCGGTACCGTAGACACTGACGGCCCGCGCCCGCAACCGCGGGGTCGAGCCGAACCGAACCGGGCCGAAGCCGGGCCGAAGCCGGGCCGAACCGAAGTGAACCGAAGTCGAAACAAACCGAACCGAGCCGAACCAAGGAGCGCGAACCGGGATGCCCGTCCAGATGCACCATCCGTCGCTCGACGAGGTGGCCCTGAGCGCGGTGTTCGCCGCGCTGTCCGACGACCATCGGCGCGCGGTGGTGGTCGCGCTGGCCGCGGAGCCGGACCGGGAACAACCGTGCTCGGCGTTTGCCCTACCGGGTACCAAGTCGACCCGTTCCTACCACTGGAAGGTGCTGCGCGAGGCCGGGCTGACCGTGCAGCGCAACACCGGGACCGGGATGACCCTGCGGTTGCGCGGCGCGGAGTTCGACCGACGCTTCCCGGGCTTGCTCGCCAACCTGCTCGTCCTGGCGGGTCGACCCGAGGACGAGGCGGCGAAGGATGCACCGCCCGAGGGCTCCTGAGGCATCTGAGGCATCGGTTTCGGCCCTGGGCATAGGTGTTCCGTCGGCACCCGCGTCATGGATATGGTCCGAATATGGGTGAATCGAGCGGTGAATCGAGCGGCATATCGAGGGTGGTCGAGATCGACGGGGTGCGCCTGGTACACGACGTCCGGGGCGCGCCGGAGGCCCCGCCGCTGGTGCTGCTGCACGCGCTCGGCGAGGACGCCGCACACTGGGCCCGGATCGCCGAGCCGTTCGCCGAGCACTGGCGGGTGTACGCGGTCGACCTGCGCGGGCACGGCCGTAGCGACTGGCCCGGCGACTATTCCCTGGAGCTGATGCGCGACGACCTGCGCGGCTTCCTGGACGCGCTCGATCTGGATCGGGTGGACCTGATCGGCCACTCGATGGGCGGCATCGTGGCCTACCTCTTCGCCCAGGAACACCCGGAGCGGGTACGGCGGTTGGTGCTCGAGGACGTAACCGTCCCGCTCCCGCGCGAGCCGATCGCCCCGGTCCGTCCCGAGGGCGAATTGGCCTTCGACTGGGACATGGTGATCGCGATCCGCAAGCAGGTCGACACCCCCGACCCGGTGTGGTGGGAGCGGCTCGACCGAATCACCGCCCCCACCCTGGTCGTCGCCGGCGGCTCCACCAGCCACATCCCACAGGACCGGGTCACCGCCTGGACCCGCCGGCTGCCCGACGCGCGGGTGGTCACCATCCCGGCCGGCCACCTGATCCACGCCCGCGAACCGGAGGCGTTCACCGAAGTGGTCCGGTCCTTCCTGCACTCGCGCCGCTGAGTCGCCGGTTCGGCGACCATCCCCCCACCGGCGTATGCCCTGGGTCTCGGGAGGTAGGCGAGGCGCGGGGTCGGGGTGCGCCTGATGGGCGATGTGGGGGCGGGGGCCGGCGGCGAGGATCTTGGCATGTCCAGATTCTCGGCGGCCTCGCCCGCCGCGCTGCTTGCGCTTGCCCTCGTGTTGGTTTCGCCGACCGCTGCGGTTGCCGCGCCGACGGCGGCATCGTCGCGGGTGTCGGCCGCGACCGCCTCGGGTGCTCATACGTCGTTGCCCCGCCCGACGGGTCCCTACGCGGTCGGGCGGGAGAGCCTGCACATGGTCGACCGGTCGCGGCCGGATCCGTGGGTACCGGCGGCCGGCGCACGGGAGTTGATGGTCGGCATGTACTACCCCGCACGGTCCGGGACCGGAACGCCGGCGCAGTATGCGACGGTCGAGGAGGCTCGGCTGTTGCTGGCCGACGCGGGGTTGGGCGGTGTCGTGCCGGCCGAGACGCTGAGCGGGACCGGCAACGATGTACGGGCGGACGCCCGGCCCGTGCGTGGGCGGTATCCGCTGGTGGTGCTGTCCCCGGGGTTCGGGGCCTCGGCCTTCACCCTCACCGGGCTCGCCGAGGAACTCGCGGGCCGGGGCTACGTGGTGGCGGCGATCGATCACGCCTACGAGTCCGCCGGTACGGCCTTTCCCGACGGCCGGATGTTGACCTGCGTGGCGTGCACGAAGGTGCGTACCGAGGAGGAGTTGGCGGCCGTTCCCGCCGGGCGGGCCAAGGACGTGTCGTTCGTCCTGGATCGGCTCACCGGGTCGCGGCCCGCCTGGCGCTACGCCGACCTGATCGACCGGAAGCGCATCGGCATGGCCGGCCACTCGATCGGCGGGGCGAGCGCGGCTGCGGCGATGGCGGGCGATCGGCGGATCCGGGCGGGGGTGAACATGGACGGCGCGTTTCACTCCACCGTGCCCGAAGACGGGCTGGACGGGCGGCCGTTCCTGATGTTCGGCACCGACGACGACACACATCGGCCGGGCGGCGACGATCGTAGCTGGGGTCAGGCATGGGACCGGCTGACCGGCTGGAAGCGGTGGTTGACCGTGGCCGGGGCAACGCACTACAGCTTCACCGACGTTCCGTTGTTCCTGGACCAACTGGGCGTGCCGAGCCCGGAGTCGGCGTCGAAGCTCCCGGGCGGCCGGGCGCTTGAGCTGACGCGCGCCTATGTCGGGGCGTTCTTCGACGTCCAGTTGAGGCACGTCCGACGGCCGCTGCTTGACGGTCCGACGTCCGCGCATCCGGAGGTCGTCTTCAACAATCCGTGATCCGCAATCCGCAATCCCTAATCCGTAATCCGTGACCGGGCGGAGGGAGGTGGCCCGGCGGCGTCGCGTGGTCGCCGCCGGGCTCGGGGGGCACCGGTCGAAAGGGGGTCGATCGGTGCCGGACCTGGGGGTTGGGCTCAGCCGGGTCGGGTTCGGCCGGGCTGAGCCGCTGAGTTCGTGGGTCGATCGATCGGCCGATATCGATCGGCCGATGTTGCCGCCGGTCGGGACACGGGTCGGGGACAGGAACGTATGGCGGATCCGCCGTGCGCGCGCCGCCGGTGGGCGCGCGCCACCGCTCGCGGCCGGGCGGTGGGGCGGTGTACTTGCGGTTCGGGGGACTGGCGGTTCGGTGTACTTGCGGTTCGGGGGACTGGCGGTTGTCGAGGCTGTCGTTCGGTGGCGCGGTTGTGCGGTGGAACTGCCCTTTGCCGGGCGCCGGTTCGAGACTGCACACGTGTCGCATCCGATGTGCTTCGGAACGCGACTCGGGCTCGACCGGTCGTGGACGGAGACGGGACGGGACGGAGACGGGACGGGACGGAGACGGGTCGGAGACGGAGACGGGACGGGGACGGACGGGCGTGGCCGGGCGATCGTCGTCCGCACCGCGACGAGCGTCCGTTGCACGGACAATGGTCTATACCAACCGGGGTCCCGTCCATAGTGCGCGGGCACTTTTCCGGGTCGGCCGGCAAGTATTGGCAAGACCGTTCCGAATCGCGGGAAATTTTTCCTCGACACAATGACGACACATCTGACGGTATGTCAGAAACATAGCCGCGCAGGCCATGCCGACTTTTCGGCGGCCTCGGCAACATCCCCGTTGGGGAGTAATGACGCCCGATCGACGAGATCGAATCGGAAAGACCCGCTCCGCACCCTTGCGCGACCGGACGAGCCCGGCGACTCTGAGTACCGCCGCAGCCATTGGTCTATACCTGTCCCGGTGGACCGCAGGCGGTGGTGCACCTGTACGCCGGAATACCGGGATCCGTTCGCGGCCACTGCGGATCCCCGTCCCACCCGCGTCGTGTCCCCCATCCGCGCCGACCGTCCCATCCGCGCCGATTCGTCCCACCCGCTCCCGCCGACCCCAGGACGGTCGGCCGAGAGCTCCCGCAGGAGATCTCCCGTACGTCCCCAGGATCGGCAACTCCCTTACCCGGAGGGCTTCATGAAGTCTCGCCACCGGGTCGCGGCACTCGCCGCGACCTGCTGTCTGGCGCCGCTGACGATCGCCGCGCTCGCCACCGGCACGGCACAGGCACACGGCACGCTGAGCAATCCGCTCAGCCGTACCGGCACGTGTCGCGCCGAGAACCCGGAGAACCCCACATCGGCCGCCTGCAAGGCCGCGGTCGCGGCCGGCGGCACGCAGGCCGTGTACGACTGGAACGAGGTCAACCTCGCGGACGTGGCCGGCCGGCATCGTCAAGTGATCCCCGACGGCAAGTTGTGCAGTGCCGGCCGGGACAAGTACAAGGGCTTCGACCTGCCGCGCGCCGACTGGCCCGCGACCACGGTCTCCGCCGGCGCCACGTTCAACTTCCTGTTCCGGGCCACCGCGCCGCACCGGGGCACGTTCTCGTTCTACGTCACCCGGGACGGCTACGACCCGACGCAGCCGCTGAAGTGGTCGGACCTGGAAGCCACACCGTTCCTCACCCAGACCGATCCGCCGCTGGATGGTGGCTCGTTCGTGCTGAACGGCCGGATGCCGACGGGCAAGACCGGGCGCCACCTGATCTACGTGATCCACCAACGCTCGGACAGCCCCGAGGCGTTCTACTCGTGCTCGGACGTGGACTTCACGGCCGCGCCCGCGCCGGCCGCGGCCCGGGTGAACCCGGCGACCGCACCGCTCGCGCACGAGACCGGCGCGCCCTACATCGAGCCCGCCGGACACAACCACGAGAGCATCAACGAGGCCCCGGTCGCCGCAGCCATGCCCGACCACGGCCCGGCCGGCGTCCCGCGCGCGGCTGCGGTCGGCGCGGCCGGCGCGGGTGCGCTGATCATCGTCGGCGGCGGCGCCGTCGTACTCACCAACCGACGCCGCGAGGCCCGCGCCCGACGCTGAACCCGCGCCGAGCGCCCCACGAATGCCACCTCCGGCCCGGCGACGTCGCCGGACCTGACCAACCCGGAGTCCCCCGCCGGGCCGGAGGTGGGCACACACTCGGCCTCCCGCCGACCATTTGGCCACGCACACGGCCACGCGCCGATCATCTGGCTACAGATCGTCCGGCCACCGATCGTTTGGTCGCAGATCGTCTGGTCGCAGCACCCCGACCGTCGATCGTCCGGCCACCGATCGTCTGACCACAGATCGTCCGACCACAGACCACCCGACCGCCGCCCGCCGTCCCGCCACCCACCGTCCCGCCACCGACCGTCCGGCCACCCGGCGGTCCCCGCCGTCCCCATCTCGTCCGCAGAAAGCGGGAGTTCCGATGAGACGACCACGTCCGCTGCGCACCTTGACCACCGTGTTGGCCACCGCCGCCGCGTCGGTGGGACTCGTCCTGACCGGCGGCGGTGCCGCGCATGCCGCCGCAGTGGCCACCCCGATGCCGGCACATGTGTTCGCGCCGTACTTCGAGGCCTGGACCGGTGAGAGTCCGGCTACCCTTTCCGCGGCGTCCGGCGCGAAGTACCTGACCATGGCCTTCATCCAGACCCAGAGCAAGGGCTCGTGTACGCCGTACTGGGGCGGCGACACCGGCAAGCCGATCGACCAGTCCTCGTTCGGCGCGGACATCGCCAAGATCCGCGCCGCCGGCGGCGATGTGATCCCGTCCTTCGGCGGCTACACCGCGGACAACACCGCCACCGAGATCGCCGACAGCTGCACCGACGTCAACGCGATCGCCACCGCGCTGGAGAACGTGATCTCCACCTACGAGGTCAGCCGGATCGACCTCGACATCGAGGACAACTCGCTGACCAACCCGGCCGGCATCGACCGCCGCAACAAGGCGCTCAAGCAGGTGCAGTCCTGGGCGGCGAGCACCGGGCGTCCGCTGCAGATCCAGTACACCCTGCCGACCACCACCTCCGGCCTGGCGGACAGCGGCCTGGCCGTACTCCAGAACGCGGTCACCAACGGCACGAAGATCGACCTCGTCAACATCATGACGTTCGACTTCTACGACAATCAGCCGCACCAGATGGCCAACGACGCCAAGAGCGCCGCGACCGGCCTGAAGAACCAACTGGCGCAGCTCTACCCGAACAAGAGCCAGGCCGACCTGTGGGCCATGGTCGGCGTCACCGTGATGCCCGGCGTGGACGACTTCGGCGCGGCCGAGACGTTCACCACCGACGACGCGGTCACCACCTACAACTGGGCGAAGACGCAGGGCATCAGCCACCTGTCGATGTGGGCCCTGCAACGCGACAACGGCAACTGCCCCGGCGGCGCGGCGGCCGACAACTGCTCCGGAATCAAGCAGGACCTGTACCAGTTCACGCACACCTTCGCGCCGTTCACCAACGGCGGCGGACCGGTGGTCAACGACTTCTCGCTGAGCCTGAACCCGGGTTCGGGTACGGTCGCCAAGGGTGCGAGCACGTCGGCCACGATCAATACCGCGGTCACCTCCGGCACCGCGCAGAACGTCGCACTCACCGTGTCCGGCGCGCCGAGCGGGGTCACCGCGACGATCACCCCGACCTCGGTCACCGCGGGCGGCTCGGCCACGCTCGGCATCGCCGTCTCGGCGTCGGCGACGGCGGGCACCTATCCGCTCACCGTCACCGGTACCGGTCCCTCCGCGACGCACACCGCGACCTACACACTCACCGTCAGCGCCGGCCCGGTGGTCAACGACTTCTCCCTGGCGATCAACCCCGCCTCGGGCACCGTCGCGCAGGGCGCGAGCACAACCGCGACGATCAGTACGGCGGTCACCTCCGGCAGCGCGCAGAACGTCGCGCTCACCGTGTCCGGCGCGCCGAGCGGGGTCACCGCCACGGTCAACCCGACCTCGGTCACCGCGGGCGGCTCGGCCACGCTCACCGTCGCCGCGTCGGCTACCGCGACGCCCGGCGTCTACCCGCTGACGGTCACCGGCACCGGTCCCTCCGCCACGCACAGCGCCGGCTACACCCTCACCATCGGCAACCCGGGTGGCGGCGGCCTGCTCAACGGAGACTTCGAAAGCGGCTCGCTCGCGCCGTGGACCTGCCAGCCCGGCGGCACGGTGGTCACCACCCCCGTGCACAGCGGCTCGCACGCCCTGCAGGTCGCGGCCGGCGCGGCGCAGACCGGCGAGTGCAGCCAGACCGTCCAACTCGCCCCGAACTCGGCCCACACGCTGACCGGTTGGGTCCAGGGCAACTACGCCTACCTGGGCGTCAGCGGGGGCGCGACCGCAAGCACGTGGGCCTCACCGGGGTCCACGTGGACCAAGCTGACCGTGCCGTTCACCGTCGGCGCGTCCGGAAGCGTGACCGTCTACCTGCACGGCTGGTACGCGCAGGGCTCGGTCTACGGCGACGACTTCGCGATCAGCTGAGGCCATGAATGATGCCGGGGTCGGTGTCGCGACTCCCGCCGGATTTGCGGGACCGGCCCCGAGCATCCGTGTCGATCGCCCCCAAAACCCCGGTCGCCGGCTCGCGTCCCCACCGTGAGCCGGCGCCCGGTTGCCGTGGGGGCTCCTGCCCGAGTTCGCCCACCCGACATGCGAGACTGCTGCGCAGATCCGCAGAGGGAGCAGCGCAGTGCACTTGGACCGAACCGATCTGGACCTGGTCCACGCGCTCCAGGCCGACGGCCGATTGACCTACGAGGCACTGGCCGGCCGGGTCGGCCTGTCGAGGGTGGCCACCCGGGCCCGGGTGCAACGCCTCCTGGACGAGGGCCTGGTGCGCATCGTGGGCGTCGTGCACCCGGTGGTGCTCGGCCGAACGAGCATGGCCCACCTGTCGATCGCGGTCGACGGCCCGGCCGCCCCGGTGGCCCGCGCGGTGGCCGACCGGTCCGAATCGGTCTTCGTCACGATGACCGCGGGCCGCGCCCCGGTGGTCGCCGAACTGCGCGCCGCCGACTTCACCGCGCTGGCCGACGCGATCGCCGCCGTCCGCCGGTTGCCCGGGGTACGCGCCGTGGACACGGTCCCCTACACCCACGTGCTCAAGGACCCGTACACCCCATCGCGCGACCCCGACCCGATCGACCTGGACGACCTCGACCGGCAGATCCTCGAGGCCCTCCAGCCCGACGGCCGGATGCCGTTCGCCGAACTCGCCCAGCACATCGCGCTGTCCCCCGGCGCCACCAGGGCCCGCACGCTGCGCCTCCTCGACGCCGGCGTCTTCCGGGTGGCCGCCCTGGTCCGCCCCGGCACCCTGGGCCTGGGCCAACTCGTCGGCTTCGCCCTACGCCTGACCGACCCGGCCGCCACCCTGCCCGAGATCGTGGCCCACCCGAGCATCCAATTCGTCGCCGCGTGCGTCGGCCGAGCCGACGCGGTGGGCACGGTAGGCGCCGACTCGACCGAGGACCTCCTGACCGCCCTCGACCAACTCCGCACCCTCCCGGGCGTCCACGACCTGGAAACCTGGCTGCACCTGGAAATGATCAAAGAACGCTACGACACCCACCTCCTCAACACCCGCTGACTCGGCGCCCGTCGGTCAGCGACGCCAGGTCGCGACCACCTCGTCCGGCCCCCAGCGCAGGCCGAGCGACTCGTGGGGCACGTCGGCGGCGATGCCGGACAGCGAGACCACGCCGAGGGCGGTGGTGTCCCGGCCGAAGCCGGGCACCTGGGGCGCGGCGGCGGTGAGGTCGGCCAGGTCGTGGCGATCGAACGGGCCGGACAGCCACTTGATGGAGCCGACCAGGCGGACCTGGTTGGCCACCGGCGCACGATCCACGGCCACCAGGTCCAGCTCGGGGTCGAACCGGCGGTTCCACCAGCCGCCGACTGCCTCGATGTCGTCCCACGGCAACGCGCCGTCCCCGGCGGCGAGTTCGATCGCCTCGCGAACGAGCGGCTCGACGGCCCGGCCGCGCCAGGTAGCCCAGCGGCGCTGGATCACCCGATACGCGGCCTCCGGCCGGCCGCGCCGCACCTGCTCGTGGGCCACGCGCAGGATCGCCAGGTACAACCGCAGATTGCTGTCCTGGACCCGGTACAACGCGGGTTTGCCCGGTCGGGTGGAGAGCGGTTCGTCCATGGCGAGGACCCGCTTCTCCTCGACGAGCCGGCGCAGTACGGGGGAGAGCGTGCCAGAGGGGACCGCGCCGCTCCTGCCGCCCGCCGTCGCGGCGATGTTCGCGTGGGTGCGATCGCCGCCGCCCACCGCTTCGAGTACGCGCCGGACATGGTCGGGGGCGGGGAATTCGGCGGACAGCGACGACTCCGGGATGCCGAAGACCGGTGAGGCCGGGTCTGCGCACTCGGCCTCGAGGAACGCGAGTGCCGGCGTGCCGTGCGGCCAGGCGCGCAGGATGCCGGGCAGGCCGCCGCAGACCAGATGCGCGTCGATGGCGTCGGCCGCACCGAGCCCGAGCGCCTCGCCGGTCTCGGCCGGATTGAGCGGGCCGAGCACGAGGTTGTCCGCGCGGCCGTAGAAGGGCCGGTCGTACGCGGTCAGCCGTTCCATCATGTGGAGGTCGCTGCCCAGGAGCAGCATCAGGACCGGGCGTCTGGACAGCAGCCGGTCCCACGCGGTCTGGAGCGCACCGTCGAAGAGCGTGTCCTGTTCGGCCAGCCAGGGCAGTTCGTCGATCACCACGACGGTGGGCCGATCCGGCAGGACGGCGGCCAGGGCCCGGAATGCGTCGGGCCAGCTGCCCGCGCTGACCGAGGGCACCAATTCGGGATCCGTCGGCAGCGAGGACTCGGTCAACTCGGTCAGGAAATCCGCGACCGCTTCGACCGGGGATGCGCCCTTGGTGGCGGTGAAGAACACGTAGGGCACCCCGGCCGTATCGCAGAACTCCTGCACCAACCGCGACTTGCCCACCTGCCGCCGCCCCCGCAGCGCAACCGCGTTGCCGACCCCGGACGCGGCTACCCGCTCCAGCCGTTTGGCCAACAACGCCAGTTCCAGCCGTCGACCGACGAACGACACATGGACTCCCAATTGGGTGGATGCAATCTACGTAGATTCGATCTACCCAAAAGTAGCCGATGCGATCCACCCCGAAGCAACCTTGATTCGGCGCGGACCGACCGACGAAACGTCGGTAGGTCCGCGCCGGACGGGATGAAAAGTTTGTTCTACAGACCTCTAGTGCTCTATTCGGCGTTGACCTACTGTTCTGGCAGACGAAACGTCATTCGATGGGTTCTCTCGCCGACGAATCGTCTTCGTCCCGTAGTCGCCGTCGAGCAGGAGCGCCGCCATGTCCACCCGCACCACCCGCACCACCACCGTCGGTACCGCCGATTCCGCGTCCGCCGCCGAATCGGATCGCACGCTTCTTGTGGCCGGTGGGCCCGTGTACACCCAGGGGCCCGCCGGGTGCGTCGAGGCGTTGGCCGTGCGGGGGGAGCGGGTCGTGCACGCCGGGAGCGTTGCCGAGGCGCGCGCCGTGCTCGGGCGGGTGGATGACGAGGTGGATCTGGCCGGGCGCACCGTGCTGCCGGGGTTCACCGATGCGCACTGTCACCCGGTGATGTACGGGCAGAACCTGGCCTGGGCCGATCTGCGGCCCGAGGTGGTCGGCGACCTGGATGCGATGGTGGCCACCCTCGTCGGATTCGCCGCCGGGTTGCGGGCCGATACGCCGATCCGGGGCTTCGGGTACGAACATCGCCGGCTGGCCGAGGGGCGGCACCCGTACGCCCGCGACCTGGACCGGGTCGCGACCGATCGTGAGGTCTACGTGATGAACGCCTCGGGGCACGGGGGCGTGGTCAACACCCACACGTTGCGAAAGTACGGGATCACCGCGGGCACCCCCGACCCGATCGGCGGCCGGATCGGGCGGTTCGCGGACGGGACGCCCAACGGCGAGCTGTGGGACGGCGCCTGTGACCTGCTCACCGGGCCGGACGGGGTGAAGATCGCCAACCACGGGCCCAACTTCCACCTCGACGACCCCGAGGACGAGATGCGCGGCCACCTGCTGCGCGCCCAGGAGACCTTCCTCGCCGCCGGCGTCACCACCATCGGCGACGCCCAGGTCTCCCGCCGGGAGCTGGAGACCTACCTGCGCGGGCGCGACGCCGGCGACCTCAAGCTGCGCGTCTCCGCCTACCTGACCTCGGCCCTCCTGGACACCGCGCTCGACCTCGGGCTGTCCCGCTCGCTGGGCGACGACCGCTTCCGGATCCAGGGCGTCAAGCTCTACGCCGACGGCACCCTCGGCGGCTGGACCGCGTACTTCCCCGAGGGCTACGCCGTCGACTGCTGCCACCACGGGCAGCTCTACCACGACCCCGCCGAGTACGCCGACCTGGTCCTGCGCGCGCACCGCGCCGGCCTCCAGACCGCGACGCACGCCCAGTCGCCGTACGCGATCGGGATGGTCCTGGACGCCGTCGAGAAGGCCCAGGCGGACACCCCGCGCGCCGACCCCCGACACCGGATCGAGCACTGCGGTCTGCCCACGGACGACGAGATCGCCCGGATGCGCGACCTCGGCGTACACGCCTGCCTCCAGCCGCAACACCACCTGCGCACCGGCGACGGCACGCTGACCGCGCTCGGCGACCTCGGCCACCGCTACAACCCGACCGGCCTGCTCAAGGCCGCCGGCACCGCGTTTGCGCTCAGCTCGGACGCACCGGTCGCACCGCCCGCCCCGTTCGAGGCGGTTGCCGCCGCCGCGACCCGGCGCACGGTACTGGGCACCCTCCTCGGCACCCCCGAGATGCGCCTGCCGCTCGCCGACGGCCTGCTCGCCCACGGCGTCGGCGGTGCCCGGGCGCTGCACCGCGAGCACGCGGTGGGCACACTGCGCCCCGGACTGCTGGCCGACTTCGTGGTGCTCGCGACCGACCCGTACACCGTCCGGGACCCCGCCGCGTTCGCCCGACTCGGGGTCGAGGAGACCTGGATCGGCGGCACCCGCGCCTGGCGCGCCTGACCCGTCCCCGCAGCGCCTGTCCGTCCGGCGCCCGTCCGCCGAGCGCCCGTCCCCCTGGGCCCGTTCCCCCCGGCACCCGTCCCTCCAGCGCCGCCCCGCCTACCCTTCACAAGGGTCACCCAGGATCAGGGAAGAACGATGACCATGCCCGCGAGCACCAGCACCAACATCAACACCACCCACAGCAGCGACCCACCCGCGCCGACCACGAGCGGCGGCGGCGTGGAGCAACACGGCTACGACTTCATCCCCGAGTCCGAGCGCTACATGACGCCGCGTCAGCTCGGCCTGTTCTGGATGGGCATCAACTCCTACCAGTTCTTCTTCGTGCTCGGCTCGCTCGCCGTCGGCATGGGTCTGTCCCTGGTCCAAGCCGTGATCACGGTCGTGGTCGGCAACGCGCTGTTCGTCCTCGTCGCGTACAGCTCGATCGCCGGACCGCGGGCCGGACTGCCCGCGCTCACCCTCAGCCGGGCCGCGTTCGGTGTGCTCGGCAACCGGGTCAACGCACTGTGTACGTGGGCGATGTCGCTCGGCTTCAAGACCGTCAACGGCCTGCTCGGCGTCTTCGCGGTGCTCGCGCTGTTCGAGCAGCTCGGCTGGCACCACCCCGGCGCGGTCGGGAAGATCCTGGCCACCACGATCGTGCTGGGCAGCGCCATCGTGATCGCGGTCACCGGGCACCGGATGTTGATCCGGGTACAGCCGTACTTCGCCGCCGCCGTCGCCGTCATCTTCGCCCTGCTCCTCGCCTTCACCATCGGCGACGTGGACTGGAACGCCCGCCCGGAACACGCGGTCGGCGGCTGGGACGCGGTCACCCTGATGTTGACCGCCGCCGCCCTGGTGGCCTCCGGGTCGCTGTCCTACCTGGTGGTCTCGCCGGACTACGCGCGTTACCTGCCTTCGGCCACCCCCGTACGCAAGGTGTTCCGCAACGTGCTCGCGGGCGGCGCCGGGATGGCCGTCTTCCTCGGCCTGGTCGGCGTACTGATCGCCACGCAGACCGACCTGTCCGACCCGGTCGGCGGGGTGAAGCCGCTGGTGCCGGTGTGGCTGTACGTGCTCTACATCGTCGCCTGCTTCACCGGCTCGATTTCCAACAACGCCTCGGTGTTCTACTCCTCGGGCCTGGCCCTCCAGGGCCTGGGCGTACCGCTGCGCCGCTGGGTGGCCACCGCGCTCGATGCGGTCCTGGCCCTCGCCGCGGTGCTGTTCATCCTGTTCGTCTACGACTTCGAGAAGGCGCTCAACGACTTCCTGTCCCTGGTCAACGTCTGGGCCGGACCGTTCGCGGCGGTGTGGATCGTGGACGGCGTGCTGCGCCGCTGGCGCTACGACCACACCGCGATCCACACCACCGACCCGAGCAGCCGCTACTGGGGCACCGGCGGGGTCAACGTACGCGGGATCGTGGCGATGGTGTGTGGCATGGTCACCGGATTGTCGACGATCCACTCGCCACTGATCGACGGATGGGTCAGCGCGCGGATGAACGGCGCGGACCTGAGCTGGTTCCTGCCGATCGTGGTGTCCGGGACGGTGTACTTCCTGCTCGCACGCGGGCGGGTACGGGCGGCCTGAACCGCCCGTACGCGGGTGGCCGGCGCAGCTGCGGCCACCCGCATGCGCCGTGCCACGTTTGCCAGTTCGTGCCGGTCGGCACGCATTCGCCGACCGCCGGGCGGGAACGGCCTAACCTGACCGCTGATCGAGCGCGGCCGCATCGTCCGCGAATCGCCAGGGGGCCGACATGGCACGGAACATCCGTACGCACCAGCCGCCCGGAACGCGCGTGGGGAGAGGCCGATGAGCTCGCCCACCGAGCTGCGACCGGCGGTGCCGCTACATCGCCTCGAAGTGCCCGCGCCGAGCATCCTGCCGTTCGCCGTCGGGTCGTTCGATTCGATCGGGCCGATGTCGCGGGCCGACTTCCCGCACCGGCACACCTTCCACGAGATCGCCGTGGTGACCGGTGGACGCGGTACACACGTGGTGGACATGGTGCCCAGGCCGGTCTGTCCGCCGCAGTTGTTCTTCGTCACCCCGGGACAGCTGCACTTTTGGCATCGCATGCACGAACTCACCGGCTGGGTCGTGTTGTTCAACGACGACTTCCTGCTCGCCCACCCCGAGGACCGGGACACGGTACGCGAACTCGCGGGCCGGGCGCGGCTGCGGCCCACGCCGGAGGCGGCGCCGGGACTGCTCGGGGTGGTGGCCGAGCTGCGCCGCGAATACACCGAGCAGGGCGAGGGGTTCATCCCCGTGCTCCAGGCGTATCTGCACGTACTGATCCTGCGCGCGGCACGGCTCGCGGCCCGGGACAGTCCGGACGCCGAGGCGGATCCGGATCCCGGCCCGACGGCCGCCATCGCGCAGCGCTTCGCCCGGTTGTTGGACGGGCCGGTGGACCTGGATCCGGAGGAGCGTACGGTCGGTGCGTACGCCGATCGACTGGGCGTCTCGGTGGGCCATCTCAACCACGCGGTCAAGACCGCCACCGGCCGCACACCGGGCCGGATCATCCGTCAGACGCAGGTCGTGGAGGCGAAAAGACTGCTGGCCGGGAGCGATTTGACGGTACGCCAGGTCGCCGATCGGGTGGGCTTCGCGGACCCCGCGTACTTCTGCCGGTTCTTCCGTCGGGAGACCGGGAGTACGCCGGGGGAGTACCGCCGCACGATCAACGCGAAGCACCACGAGGGCCGTGCTTTGTCCATCGACTCGCCCGAGCACCGCGAATAGGTTCAGACCAATCGCGAGTGGGCGGATCGATTCGTCGACCCTGCCCGCCCGTCCCCTCGCCGAGGAGGTCGCTGTGGACCCCGAGATCACCGATACCGATCAGGACGAGCCCGTCCGGCGTGGCATCACCCGCAAGAACCTGCTCAAGGCGGCCCTGGTGGCCGCCCCCATCCCGCTGTTGATCGGCGGCGTGCCCGCGCTGGCCCGGGCGCAGCGGAGCAACAGCGGCCGGTTGGCGCCGACCCCGTTCTGCCACGACGGCGACGAGCCGACGATCGACCAGACCGAGGGTCCCTACTTCAAGCCCGACTCGCCGCTGCGCACGGTGCTGGCCGATGCCAGTACGCCGGGTGTGCCGCTCAGCGTGTCCGGCTACGTGTTCGGTCGATCGTGTCAGCCGCTGCCCAACGTGCTGCTCGACTTCTGGCAGGCGAACGACAACGGCGAGTACGACAACGACGGGTACACCTTCCGGGGCCACCAGTTCACCAACGCCCAGGGCGCGTACACGCTGACCACGGTGGTCCCCGGCCTGTACCCGGGCCGCACCCGGCACCTGCACATGAAGGTCCAGGCGCCCAACCAGGGGATCCTGACCACGCAGACCTACTTCCCGGGCGAGCCGCGCAACAACACCGACACGATCTTCGACCCGCGCCTGCTGATGACGGTGCGTCAGGTCGGCAACGGCCGCGAGGCGTCCTTCGACTTCGTGCTCGACGTGACCGGGGTACCGCCGACCAAGCCGCCCACCGACCCGCCGACCGACCCGCCCACCGGCACCTGGCGGGTGGGCACGAACTACCCGCCCGGCAGCACCGCCACCTACGGCGGCCAGAACTACCGCTGCCTGCAAGGCCACACGGCACAACCGGGATGGGAGCCGCCGAACGTGCCGGCCCTGTGGCAGCGCGCCTGATCGACCCTCCAGGCGGAGGCGAGTCGATCCCGGGCCCCGGCGGCGCCACCCGCCGGGGCCTGCGCATGCAGGGTGGGGGCGTTTTTTGTTTGTGCGGCGGGATTGGGCTCGGTGCGCGGCCGTTGCTGCCCTGGACGGCTTCTCCTGGCTCGTGGTCGGGGGCGGTTGGCGGCTTGGCGTGGTGGTGTTGGGCTGGTGCCGTGGTTGGCCCTGGGTCTGGTCGGCGGGGCCGGGTCGTGGCGGCTGTCACCGCCTCGTCGTTGCACGTCCGCTCCGCGGCCGGGGTTTTTTCTTGGTGCTTCGCATCCGTTGTTGCCCGTCCACTACGTGGCCGTCACTGCCCTGGTCGGCTTCGCTGGCTCGTGGTCGGGGGCGGTTGGCGGCTTGGCGTCGTGCTGTTGAGCTGGTGCCGTGGTTGGCCCTGGGTCCGTTCGGCGGGGCCGGGTCGTGGGGGGTGGCCGCCGCCTCGTCGTTGCTCGTCCCCTCCGGGGCCGGGGTTTTTTCTTGGTGCTCCGCATCCGTTGTTGCCCGTCCACTACGTGGCCGTTGCCGCCCTGGTCGGCATCCCCCGACTCGTGGTCGGGGGCCGTTGTCCGCTTGGCGGCCTCGGTGGCCGGTGGCCATGCCGCGTTTCGCGGCCCGTCACGGCTCCCGCTCTCTCCTCGGGTCCGAAAA
The DNA here is from genome assembly GCF_049739465.1 of Embleya sp. AB8. Taxonomy (NCBI): domain Bacteria; kingdom Bacillati; phylum Actinomycetota; class Actinomycetes; order Kitasatosporales; family Streptomycetaceae; genus Embleya; species Embleya sp. AB8. The sequence goes on along the minus strand of NZ_JBMHHY010000039.1, from coordinate 5 downwards.
CGGAT
>NZ_JBMHHY010000038.1:0-91351 GCF_049739465.1 Embleya sp. AB8 | reverse complement strand
GGGCCGGGGTCTTTGCTTGGTGCTCCGCATCCGTTGTTGCCCGTCCACTACGTGGCCGTTACCACCCTGGTCGGCATCCCCCGACTCGCGGTCGGCAGCCGTTGTCCCGGCGGCGGCCCCAGTGGCCGGTGGCCATGCCGCGTCTCGCAGCCCCTCACGGCACCCGCTCTCTCCTCGGGACCGAAAACGGATCCCGACGAGACTCCCAAGGCTCGAGACGAAGCCTGACCTGCGGCTTTACCCGGCACCCGGGTCCGCGCAGGCCGGCGAGTGCGGGTTTCGTGCTCCCCGACCCGAAACCGAGGCACGACAAGGCAGAAAAGGCCGCGCACCCCGCCGGAAACCCAAGCACCGGACACACACCCGACCCAAGACCCCGAGCCGGCGCTCCCCAAGCACACCGCAACACCCGCCACCCAACCCCAGCGAGCCCGGACCGCCTGCGCAGCGGCCGAACACCCCGACGCCCAATGCACAACGGCCCCCGACCGCGAGTCAGAGGAAGCCGTCCCGGGTGGTAACGGCCACGTAGTGGACGGGCAACAACGGATGCGAAGCACCAAGCAAAAACCCCGGCCCCGGAGGGGACGAGCAACGACGAGACGGCGGCCACCCCCACGACCCGGCCCCGCCGAACGGACCCAGGGCCACCACGCCACCAGCCCAACCCCACGACGCCCAACGGACAACGACCCCCGACCACGAGTCAGAGGAAACCGACCAGGGCGGCAACGGCCACGTAGTGGACGGGCAACAACGGATGCGGAGCACCAAGCAAAAACCCCGGCCCCGGAGGGGACGAGCAACGACGAAACGGCGGCCACCCGCCACGACCCAGCCCCGCCGAACCGACCCAGCGCCAACCACGACACCAGCCCAACCCCGCGACGCCCAAGCGCCCAACCGCCGCAGGGCGGGCAAGCGCCCCGTACGGAGCACCCCCGCCCCCGCCCCGCCGCCCGCCCGCCACGCCGCCGCGACCCACAGCCGCACCCATCCCGGCCCGCCACACCGCCGCCCGGGCCCAGGCGCGCTTCCCGCCCAGCCGCCCAACCGCCCCGCATTCCGCATTCCGCGCGTCAGCGCGTCCGCCCATCAGCATTCGCGCGTCAGCGTGGCCGCATCAGCGTCCGCCCATCGGCATCCGCGCGTCCACGTCCCCCGCATCCGCCTCCCCGCGCCCGCGTCCGTGCCCCTCCCCGTCAGTACCCCGTCGGGTGCCAGACCGTCCGTACCTCCGTGAACGCCAGCATTCGGGCCGTGCCCGGGTCTGCCGACCAGTCCGGTTCCTTTGCCGCCGGCCTCAGGACTCGTTTCAGGTTGTCCGCTGCGGCGATTTCCAGGTCGCGTGCCGAGGCCACTCCCGCGTCCGGGGATACGCCGGTCAGGTCGATCGCGTTGATGTCCTGGTGGGCGGCCAGGGTCGGGGCGATCTCGGCCGGGTGGCCGGTCAGGATGTTGATCACGCCGCCCGGCAGGTCGGATACCGCGAGTACCTCGGCGAAGGACAACGCGGGCAGTGCCGAGGCGCCGGCCGCGAGTACGACGGCCGTGTTGCCCGTGGCGATCACCGGCGCGACCGCGCTGGTGAGGCCGAGCAGCGAGGAGCGCTGCGACGCGATCACCGCGACCACGCCGGTGGGTTCCGGCGTCGACCAGTTGGCGAACGGGCCCGCCACCGGATTGGCGCCGCCCGCCACCTGGGCGAGCTTGTCGGTCCATCCGGCGTACCAGACCCAGCGGTCCACCGCCGCGTCCACCGCCGCGAGCGCCTTGGTCCGGCCGAGCCCCTCGGCCGCGGCGACCTCGGTCGCGAACTGCTCGCGCCGGCCCTCCAGCATCTCGGCGATCCGGTACAGGATCTGCCCGCGGTTGTACGCGGTGGCGCCCGACCAGCCCGGGAACGCCTTGCGCGCCGCGACGACCGCGTCCCGGGCGTCCTTGCGGCTCCCGCGCGGCGCGTTGGCCAGGGTTCGGCCCTTGCTGTCGGTCACCGGGTACACCCGCCCGCTCTCGGACCGGGGGAACTTGCCCCCGACGTACAGCTTGTAGGTCTTCAACACCTCAAGGCGCTCAGACATCGAGGTAGGCCTCCAGCCCGTGGCGGCCACCCTCGCGGCCGAAGCCCGACTCCTTGAACCCGCCGAACGGCGAGGCAGGATCGAACTTGTTGAACGTGTTGGTCCACACGACGCCCGCCCGCAACCGCTGCGCGGTCCACAGGGCCTTGGCGCCCTTCTCCGTCCACACCCCGGCGGACAGGCCGTACGCGGTGTTGTTCGCCTTCTCCACCGCCTCCGCCGGAGTACGGAAGGTCTGCACGGTCAGCACCGGGCCGAAGATCTCGTCCCGGGCGATCCGGTGCGCCTGGGTCACCCCGGTGAACACCGTCGGCGGGAACCAGAAGCCCTTGTCCGGCAGTTCGCCGGCCAACGACCAGCGCTCGGCGCCCTCGGCCTCGCCCGCCGCGACCAGTTCCTGGATCCGGGACAGTTGCGCGGCGGAGTTGATCGCGCCGACGTCGGTGTTCTTGTCCAGCGGGTCGCCCACCCGAAGGGTCTTGATCCGTCGGGTCAGGCTCGCCATCAGCTCGTCGGCCACCGACTCCTGGACCAGCAAACGCGAACCGGCGCAGCAGACCTGGCCGCCGTTGAAGAAGATGCCCTCGACGATGCCGTCCACCGCGGAGTCGATCGCCGCGTCGTCGTAGACGATGTTCGCGGCCTTGCCGCCGAGTTCGAGGGTGACCCGCTTGCGGGTGCCCGCGATGGTGCGGGCGATCTCCTTGCCCACGGCGGTCGAGCCGGTGAACGCGACCTTGTCCACGTCCGGGTGGGCGATCAGCGCGCGCCCGGTCTCGCCGGCGCCGGTGACGATGTTGAGCACACCGTCCGGCAGCCCGGCCTCGACGCAGATCTCGGCGAAGCGCAGCGCGGTCAGCGGCGTGGTCTCGGCCGGCTTGAGCACCACGGTGTTGCCGCCCGCCAGGGCCGGCGCCACCTTCCAGGCCAGCATCAGCAGCGGGAAGTTCCACGGGATGACCTGCCCGGCCACCCCGATCGGCTTGGGGTCGGCGCCGAAGCCCGCGTGGGCCAGCTTGTCCGCCCAGCCCGCGTAGTGGAAGAAGTGCGCCGCGACCAGCGGGATGTCCACGTCGCGCGACTCACGGATCGGCTTGCCGTTGTCGATCGACTCCAGGACGGCCAACTCGCGGCCGTGCTCCTGGATCAACCGGGCGATCCGGAACAGGTACTTGGCCCGCTCCGCGCCGGGCAGCGCGGACCAGGACTTGAACGCCTTGCGCGCGGCCTTGACCGCGCGGTCCACGTCCGCCTCGCCGCCGACCGCGATCTCGGCCAGCACCTCCTCGGTGGCCGGATTCACCGTCTTGAGCCGGCCGCCGTCCGCCGCGTCGACGAATTTGCCGTCGATGAACAGCCCGTACGCCGGGGCGATGTCGACGATCGCGCGCGACTCGGGCGCGGGCGCGTACTCGAATGGGTTGCCCATGGGTGTCAGTCCACCGTCACGTAGTCGGGGCCGGAGTAGCGGCCCGTGGCCAGCTTCTGGCGCTGCATCAGCAGGTCGTTGAGCAGGCTGGAGGCGCCGAGCCGGAACCAGTCCGGGTCCAGCCAGTCCGCGCCGACCGTCTCGTTGACCAGCACGAGGTATTTCATCGCGTCCTTGGTGGTGCGGATCCCGCCGGCCGGCTTGACGCCGACCTGACGACCCGTCGCCTCGCGGAAGTCGCGGACCGCCTGGAGCATCACCAGGGTCACCGGCAGTGTCGCGTTGACCGCGACCTTGCCCGTGGACGTCTTGATGAAGTCCGCCCCGGCGAGCATCGCCAGCCACGAGGCACGGCGCACGTTGTCGTACGTCGACAGTTCACCGGTCTCCAGAATCACCTTGAGGTGCGCGCTGCCCCCACCGGCCGCCGCGCTGCGGGCGCACGCGGCCTTGACCGCGACGATCTCGTCGAAGACGGCCCGGTAGTGCCCGGCCAGGAACGCGCCGCGGTCGATGACCATGTCGATCTCGTCGGCGCCGGCGGCCACCGCGTAGGCCACGTCGGCCAGCTTGACGTCGAGCGAGGCGCGCCCGGAGGGGAACGCGGTCGCGACGGCGGCGACATGTACGCCGAAGTCGCCGAGCGCGGCCTTGGCCTCGGCGACCAGGTCGCCGTACACACAGATCGCGGCGGGCCGCGGCGCGTCCGGCGCGCCCGGGTCCGGATGCAGCGCCTTGGCGCACAGCGCCCGGACCTTGCCCGGGGTATCGGCACCTTCCAAGGTGGTCAGGTCGATCATCCTGATGGCGAGGTCGATCGCGGCGACCTTGGCCTCGTTCTTGATCGAGCGGGTCGCGAGCATTGCTGCCCGCGCTTCGGTCCCGACCCTGTCGACGCCGGGAAGCCCGTGCAGAAAGCGTCGAAGGGCCGCTTCGGACGAGGTGACCTCGGCCGGGTCGGCGAGAATTGCAGACGGCATGCTCACCACAGGAGCATATCTACTCGCGTAGCGTCGGGCCCAGGGGTCCGGTCGGGCCAAAGTGGCGCCGCAATCGCCATCGCCGCGGTCTCGTGCGGCACAATCACCGGTCATGAGCAGCGACGAGGACATCACCACGTATCGCTCCCGGCCGGCGATGGCCGTCGGGGTGCTTCTGATCGCCGTCGGAGCCTGGATGGTGGTCGACACGTCGATCCGCGGCGACGGCCGAACCAAATGGCTGGCCATCGCCATGGTGATCTTCTTCGCGATCCTGGTGGTCGCGCTCACCCTGCGCTCGGCCGTCGTGATCGGGCCGGATCGGCTGGTGATCCGCAACCCGTTCCGCACCATCGTGGTGCCGTGGGGCGCGCTGGAGCGGGTCCGGGCCGAATACTCGATCGAGGTGCGCGCGGACCGGAAGGCCTTCCACATCTGGGCCATCCCGGTCTCCCTGCGCGAACGCAAGCGCGCCCTGCGCCAGCAGGGCCGCTCCGCCGCCGAGAACCCCTACGGTCAGGGCGTCCACGAACTCCCCCGGCTCTCCCAGGCCGACCAGGTGGTGGACGACCTGCGCGGCATGAGCGAACAGTTCGGCAAGCAGTCCACCGGCCCGGTCCAGATCCGCTGGTCCCCGGAAATCCTCGGCGGCCTGGCCGTGTCCGGCCTCGCGTCGGTGCTGCTGGGCGTGCTGTAGCCGCGCGGCCGGCGCGCCTTTCGCCGGGTCCGCGACGCTTGCCATGCCGACGGCCTCCGGCTCTCCCGGACGGGGAGCGGAGGCCGTCGCAGGCTACGCCGTCAGCTCGTCGGGCCGATCCGGTCGATCAGGATCGGGTTGGGGGTGAACGCCGTGCCGGCCGGGGCGATGGTGACCGCGTCGGACAGGATCTCGGTCGCGTAGGGGAACCGCTCCGGGGTGTCCGTGTGCAAGGTCATCAGCGGCTGCCCGGCGGTGACCACGTCGCCCGGCTTGGCGTGCAGTTCGACGCCCGCGCCGGCCTGGACCTGCTCCTCCTTGCGGGCCCGGCCCGCGCCCAGGCGCCAGGCCGAGACGCCGACCGCGTAGGCGTCGAGACGGGTCAGCACACCGGTGGCGCTCGCGGTGACCACCTGGGTCTCCCGGGCCACCGGCAGCTCGGCGTCCGGGTCGCCGCCCTGGGCCGCGATCATTCGCCGCCAGACGTCCATCGCCCGCCCGTCGCGCAGCGCGTCGGCCGGGTCGATCCGGGTCTGCCCGGCTGCCGCGAGCATCTCGCGGGCGAGCGCGACGGTCAGCTCGACCACGTCCGCCGGGCCGCCGCCGGCGAGCACCTCGACCGACTCGCGGACCTCCAGGGCGTTGCCCGCGGTCAGGCCCAGCGGGGTGGACATGTCGGTCAGCAGCGCGACCGTGCCGACCCCGTGGTCCACGCCCAACCGGACCATGGTGCGCGCCAGTTCGCGCGCGCTGTCCAGGTCCTTCATGAACGCGCCGGAGCCGACCTTGACGTCCAGGACCAGCGCGCCGGTGCCCTCGGCGATCTTCTTGCTCATGATCGAGCTGGCGATCAGCGGGATGGCCTCGACCGTGCCGGTGACATCGCGCAGCGCGTAGAGCTTCTTGTCCGCCGGGGCCAGCCCGTCGCCCGCCGCGCAGATCACCGCGCCGACGTCCTCGAGCACGCGCATCATCGCGTCGTTGGACAGCGCCGCCTGCCACCCGGGGATGGCTTCGAGCTTGTCCAGCGTGCCGCCGGTGTGGCCCAGGCCACGCCCGGACAACTGCGGGACCGCGACGCCGCACGCGGCGACCAGCGGGGCCAGCGGCAGGGTGATCTTGTCGCCCACCCCGCCGGTGGAGTGTTTGTCCGCAGTCGGCCGGGACAGCGTGGAGAAGTCCATCCGCTCGCCCGACGCGATCATCGCGTCGGTCCAGCGGTTGATCTCGCTCGCGGTCATCCCGTTGAGCAGGATCGCCATCGCGAGCGCGGACATCTGCTCGTCCGCGACCTCGCCGCGCGTGTACGCATCGACCACCCAGTCGATCTGAGCCGCCGTCAGTTCACTGCGGTCCCGCTTCGTACGGATGACCGAAATCGCGTCCATGCTGTCCGTTCTCTCTCGGCCGCCGAGGCGACCCGTTCCGGTCACGACCACGTGCTAGAGCAGATCCTCGGGCCCGAAGGCGTCCGGCAGGATCTCGTGCAACGGCCGTATCCCATGCTTGGTTTCCAGCAACATCGCGGCCCCGCCGTGCTCCCACAGGAGCTGTCGGCAGCGGCCACACGGCATCAGTACCGCACCCGCGCCGTCCACACAGCAGAACGCCACCAGGCGCCCGCCGCCGCTCGCGTGCAGCGCGGACACCAGGCCGCACTCCGCGCACAGCGTGAGGCCGTACGACGCGTTCTCCACATTGCACCCGGACACGATCCGGCCGTCGTCCACGAGTGCCGCGGCGCCGACCGGATACTTCGAGTACGGCGCGTACGCACCGCGCATCGCCGCCGTGGCGGCCTCGCGCAGCGCGGGCCAATCGATCTCCGACACGCCCGTCAGCCCTTCGTGTAGGGCTTGTTGGCCGCCGCCGGCGCCCGTACCTTGCCGACCAGACCGGCCACCGCGAAGATCGTCACGACGTACGGCATCATCTGCAGGAACTGGCTCGGGATCGAGGTGTTCAGCGGCTGCAGCGAGGTGGCAAGCGCGCTGGTGAAGCCGAACAGGAGCGCCGCGGCCACCGCGCCCAGCGGGCGCCACCGGCCGAAGATGACCGCCGCGAGCGCGATGTAGCCCGCGCCCGAGGTCATGTCCTTCGAGAAGGTGCCGACCGTGCCGATGCTCAGGAACGCGCCGCCGATGCCGGCGATCGCACCCGCGAGCATCACGTTGCGATACCGGGTCGCGTTGACCTTGATGCCGACCGTGTCCGCCGCCGTGGGGTGTTCGCCCACCGCGCGCGCCCGCAGGCCCCAGCGGGTGTGGAACAGGCCGAGGTGGACGATCACGATCAGCGCGTACATCAGGTACACGATGATGTTCACGTCGAACAGCACCGAGCCGATCACCGGGATGTCCGCGAGCCCCGGGATCCGGATGTTCTCGAACACGCCCGGGTTGTTGTACTGCTCGGGGTCCTTCTGCAGCAGCTGGGTGTAGAGGAAGCCGGTGATGCCGGTGACCAGCAGGTTGATCACCACACCGAGGACGACCTGTTCGACCAGGTAGCGCACCGCGAAGACGGCGAGCAGCCCGCCGATCAGCGCGCCCGCGATGGCACCCGCGGCCAGCCCCGCCCACAACGACCCGGTCACCGAACCGGTCAGCGCAGCGGCGAACGCGCCGAACAGGAACTGACCGTCGATGGCGATGTTGACCACGCCGGAACGCTCGCCGATCACCCCCGCGAGCGCGCCGAGCACCAGCGGCACCGCGGCCAACAGGGTGTTCTGCAGGGCGCCCGCGAAGGACATCTGCTTGCCCGCGACCGCCCATACCAAGAACGCGACCACGAACGCGATCAGGAACAGCGCGATGCTCAGCCGGATCGCCGCCTTGGACCGATCCAGCACGATCCGCAGCCCGCCCGCGACCATGCACACCACGGCCATCGCGATCGCCACACCACGCGCGGGCAACGACAGGTCGCCGATCTCGGTGGTGTCGCGGTTGGGCACGTTCATCCCGAAGACCGCGTCGCTGCCGCCCTTGGTGCCGAAGCCGAACGCCCACAGCGCGTACAGCCCGACCAGGACGAAGCCGATGCCGGTGATCAGCGCCTTGCGCCGGGCCGCGGCCCGCACCACGTCGGCGGCCTCGCCGGTGGGGTTCACCGGGGCCTCCACGTCGGGGGCGATCACGGTGTCCGCCACCTGCGTGCCTCCTTCAGGATTGCGCTCGGTCATGCCTGGACCCCCACGGTCTCCTTGGCGGTCAGGCCGCCCTCGGCACCCTTGCGGGCGCCGCGCAGCCGGAAGATCGAGCGCACCAGCGGCGGCGCCGCGACGAACAGCACGATCACGGCCTGGATGACGATGACGATGTCGACGGACACGTTCGCCGACGCCTGCATCACCGAACCGCCCGCGCGCAGCGCGCCGAACAGCAATGCGGCCAACACCGTGCCGACCGGCTTGGTCCGGCCGAGCAGGGCCACCGTGATCGCGTCGAAGCCGATGCCCGCGTCGATGCTCGGGGTCAGCGTGTGTGCCGGGTTGGTCGAGCTCATCACCTGCGAGACACCGGCGAGGCCGGCCATCGCACCGGCGATCACCATGGCCAGGATCTGCGCCCGGGCCACGCTCATCCCCGCGGTGCGCGCCGCGTCCGGGTTGGAGCCCACCGCGCGCAGCTCGAAGCCCAGCGTCGAGCGGTTGAGCAGCCACCAGTAGATGCCGGCCGCGAGCAGCGCCAGGATGATGCCGAAGTGGATCCGCAGGTTGTCGCCGAACAGGTTCGGCAACACCGCGTTGTGGTGCGCGTCCTTGCCGATCGGCTGCGACTGGCCGCCGCGGCGGAAGGTGTCGGTGGTCAGCAACCAGCCGAGCAGCAACACCGCGACGTGGTTGAGCATGATCGTCACGATCACCTCGTGCGCGCCGAAGCGGGCCTTGAGGAAACCGGCGATGCCCGCGTAGAGCCCGCCGCCGATCACGCCGGCGAGGATCACGAAGACCAGGTGGATCACCGGCGGCAGGTCGACCACGAAGCCGACCCAGGACGCGAACACCGCGCCGGCGATGATCTGGCCCTGCGCACCGATGTTGAACAGCCCGGTACGGAACGCGATGGAGACCGCGAGGCCGCCGAAGATCAGCGGCGTGGCCTGGGTGATGGTCTCCGAGATGGGCCGGAAGTTGTCCTCCAGCGAGCCGGAGGAGAAGGTGTCCGGGTTCATGATCGAACCCTTGAACATCGCGCTGTAGGCGTCCGCGACCAGGTGCCACGAGCTGGAGAGCGCGTCGCCGGGCGCGGCGGTGAAGTACTTGTACTGGTCGAGCACATCCTGGTCCGCGAGGATCATCAGGATGCCGCCGACCACCAGCGCGAGCAGGATCGCCAGGAAGGTGACCACGGCCGAGTTGCCGGTGATGATCGCGTCGAGCATCGCCCGACCGAGCGACGGCCTCGGGGGTGCGGTGGCGGTCGCCCCGGCGGCGGGTTGGCCGGCGCCGGGCTTGCCGGCAGCGGGCTTGCCGTCGGCGGGCTTCGTCCCGCTCGGCTCGCCGGGCGTGCTGTTGTTGTCCTCGGTCACGCTGGGTCCTCCTCCCCCGGGGTTGCGTCGGTGTGCTCGACGGCGTCTGCGCCGACCTCGGCGACCTTGCCGACCGCGTCGGCGCCGTTCGGCTCCCTGCTCGGGATCACCCCGGCCATCAGCAGGCCCAGGTCCCCGCGCGAGGTGGTCGGCGGCACGATGTCCACGATCCGGCCGCGATACATCACCGCGATCCGGTCGGCCAGCGCGACCACCTCGTCCAGCTCGGTGGACACGATGATCACCGGGGTGCCGACGTCGCGCTCGGCCACGATCCGCTTGTGGATGAACTCCATCGCCCCCACGTCCACCCCTCGGGTGGGCTGCGAGGCGATGAACAGCCGCAGCGGGCGCGAGAGTTCGCGGGCCACCACGACCTTTTGCTGGTTGCCGCCGGAGAGCGTGCCGGCCGGCGACTCGATGGTCTGGGTACGGATGTCGAACTCCTCGACCCGGCGGCGCGCGTTGTCGCGCACCGCGCCCGGGTCGATCGAGCCGCGCCGACCGTACGGCGCCTGGGTGACCAGGTCCAGGACCAGGTTCTCGGCCACCGTGAAGTCGCTCACGATGCCGTCGTGCTGCCGGTCCTCGGGGACGAAGCCGACCCCGGCGTTGAGGATCTGTCGCGGACTGCGGCCCGCCAGGTCCTGTCCGTCCAGGCTGATCGAACCGGCGGCGGGTGCCCGCAGGCCCAGGATGGCCTGGGTCAACTCGCTCTGGCCGTTGCCGTCGACGCCCGCGATGCCGAGGATCTCGCCCTCGCGCAGCTGGAGGTCGACCCGGTCCACCACGGCCTGGCCGTTGGCGTCGAGCACGGTCAGGTCGTCGATCTCGAGGCGGACCGCGCCGGGCTTCGCCTCGGTCTTGTCGACCACCAGCTTGACCGGCCGGCCGACCATCAGCGACGCGAGTTCCTTCTCCGTGGAGGCCGGGTCGGCGGTGCCGACCACCTTGCCGCGCCGGATCACGGTGATCCGGTCGGCGACCGCCTTGACCTCTTTGAGCTTGTGCGTGATGAACACGATGGAGTGGCCGGATTCGCGCAGCGCGCGCATCACCCGGAACAACTCCTCGGTCTCCTGCGGGGTGAGCACCGCGGTGGGCTCGTCCAGGATCAGCACCTTGGCGTCGCGCACCAGGGCCTTGAGGATCTCCACCCGCTGCTGCAGACCGACGGGGAGGTCCTCGACCAGCATGTCCGGGTCGACCTTGAGGCCGTACTCGTCGACCAGGTCGAGCACCTTCTTGCGGGCCCGGCGGCGGTCCAACCAGCCCAGCGGCTTGGTCTCCTCGTGACCGAGCATCACGTTCTCGGCGACGGTGAAGACCGGGACCAGCATGAAGTGCTGGTGGACCATGCCGATGCCCGCGTCGATCGCGTCACCGGCGGTCCGGAACTTGCGGGGGGTGCCGTCGACGACGATCTCGCCCTCGGTGGGCTCGTAGAGCCCATAGAGCACGTTCATCAGGGTCGACTTGCCGGCACCGTTCTCACCGAGAAGGCAGTGGATCTCCCCCGGCTCGACGGTCAGGTCGATGTGGTCGTTGGCGACCAGCGACCCGAACCGTTTCGTGATTCCGCGCAGTTCGAGCTTCAACGCGGAGACCTCCTCGGCTACGCCCCCCGCGAGGGGCCGCTACGGGTTCGACCCGGGTCCCCTCGGGGCCCGGGCAGGTACGGACGCGGGCGCCGCGGAATCTGCTTCCGCGGCGCCCGATCCCTTGGTCAGCTCTTCGGCTGGTTCTTCGAGGTGATCTTGATCTTGCCGCTGACGATGTCGGCCTTGACCGTGTTCAGCTCGGTCTTCAGCTCGGCGGGGACCTTCGCGTCGAAGTCGTGGAACGGCGCCAGGCCCACCCCACCGTTGGCGAGCGTGCCGATCGTCGCCTTGGTGGTGAACTGGTTGGTCGCCGCGGCCTTGACCGCGTTGAACACCTGGCTCTTGATGTCCTTGGTCACGGTCGACAGGAACACCGACTTGTACTGCTGGGCGCTTTCGTAGCCGTCCTGGTCGACCCAGATGACGCTGGCCTTGCCACCGCTCTTCTGCACGGCCGAGGCCGCGCCCAGCCCGGTCTGCCCGGCGACCGGCATGATCACGTCGGCGCCCTGGGCGATGAAGTCGTTGGCGATCCGCTCACCGTCGGCCGGCGAGTCGAACTTGCCCGCGAGCGAACCGTCGCCCTTGACGTCGTCCCAGCCGATGACCTGGACGTTCTTGCCCTTGGTCTGGTTGAAGTACTTGACGCCCTGGACGTAGCCGTCCATGAACACGGTGACCGGCGGGATCGGCAGTGCGCCGAAGGTGGCCACCTTGCCGGTCTTGGAGTAGCCCGCGGCGAGGTAGCCGCCGAGGAAGCCGGCCTCGGCCGTGTTGAACTCCAGGCCCTGCACGTTCGGCTCGATGCTCGACGAGTCGACGATCGCGAACTTCTGGTCCTTGTTCGTGGACGCGGCGGCCTTGGTCGCGTCGGCCATCAGGCCGCCGACCGCGACGATCAGCCCGCACTTGTCGTTCACCAGGCTGTTCAGGTTCGGCACGTAGTCGTTCTCGGTCTTCGAGGTGATGTACTTCACCTGAACACCCAGGTCCTTGTTGGCCTGCTGCAGACCCGCCCACGACGAGGCGTTGAACGAACGGTCGTCGATGCCGCCGGTGTCCGTCACCATGCATGCCTTGAAGTCGATCTTCGCGGCCTGCGTGCCACCCGGGGTGGCACTGCTGCCGGAGGACTTCTTGTCGTCCTTGGGCTTGCTACTGCACGCGGCAGTGGCAGTAAGGGCGAGAGTGACGCCGACCGCAGCCGCGGTCACCTTGGATACCCGGCGCACGGGTGTCTCCTTCCGATGAGCGCCCCTTCGGGCGCTGCTCCCAGATGCAGACTCTGACGCGCTTGGATCCCTGGTAAACGCGCGTAGACCTGCTAGCCGTCGGAGAGCATACCTAGTAAAAGAATATGAGCGACAAAAACCGTGAATCGCCGGCGCAACACGCCCCGCTAGCCCGGCCGAGTGGCCGGACCGGAGACGGGTCGACGCGGAACCGGGCAGTCCGCGAGATGGCAAGACGTGACAGACGTGACAAGACGGAAATGACCCGGTGCCGCACGTCGTCGAACGGCACCGGGTCGGAACATTACAGACTTACGAACGCGGGAGGAACGGGGACCGGAGTCGCGGTGGTTAACAGTTCCGCATACCTGCGTTCCCGGCGTACCCACCCACGTGACGTGCGGCGGGTCGGTCGAAGGTCAGCGAAAGGGCCGCAGCGCCAGCCCGGCGAACAGCTCGACACCGACCCCGATGGCCCGCTCGTCGACGTCGAACTGCCCCTGGTGCAAGTCGTATACGGGGTGTCCGACCGGTCGCACGCCGAGCCGGGTCAGCTGCCCGGGGACCTGGTCCAGGAACCACGAGAAGTCCTCGCCGCCCAGGCTCTGCTCGGTGCCCTCGACCGCCTGCGCGCCCAGTACGCCGGTGGCGATCGTGCGCATCGCGGCGACCGCGTCCGGGTCGTTGACCACCGGCGGCACACCCCGGTGGTGCTCCAGCTCCCACTTGGCGCCGTAGGTCGAGGCGATCGCGTCGACCAGCTCGTGCAGCAGATCCGGGGCCTGCCGCCACGCCTCCAGGTCCAGGCAGCGCAGCGTGCCCTCCAGCTCGCCGTGTTGCGGGATCACGTTGGGCGCCGAGCCGGATTCGATTCGTCCCCACACCAGGCTCGCGCCCGAGCGCGGGTCGATCCGCCGGGAGAACACCGAGGGCAGCTCGGCGGCCATCTTGGCCAGCGCGGTGACCAGGTCGGTGGTGCGATGCGGGCGCGCGGTGTGCCCGCCCGCGCCGCCGAGGGTGATCACCACGCGGTCGCAGGCCGAGGTGATCGCGCCGGAGCGCAGTCCGACCCGGCCCACCTCCACCTTGGGGTCGCAGTGGATCGCGTGGATCTCCGCGACGCCGTCCAGACCGCCCGCCTTGATCACGTCCAGCGCGCCGCCTGGCAGCTTCTCCTCGGCCGGCTGGAAGATCAGCCGGACCGGGCGCGGCAACAACCCCTCGCGGGCGAACTCGGCCAGCACCAGAGCGGTGCCGAGCACGATCGAGGTGTGCACGTCGTGACCGCACGCGTGCGCCCGGCCGGGCACCGTCGAGCGGTAGGGCACGTCCTTGACGTCGGCCACGGGCAGCGCGTCGATGTCGCCGCGGAACGCGATCAGCCCCTCGTCGAAGTGACCGCCCGGCGAGGCCCGTTCGGGTCTGATGTCGCACACCAGGCCGGTGCCGGGCAACAACCGGGGGGTCAGTCCCGCGCGCACCAACCGTTCCCGGATGAGCCCGGTGGTGCGGAACTCCTCCCGACCGAGCTCTGGGTGCATGTGCAGGTCGCGTCGAAAGGCGACGAGCTCGTCGGCGAAAGCCGCGGCTTTGCCGGCGGCCCGGGCGGGGAGGGATTCGCTCACCCACGCAAGACTACGTTGCATCGGCCCTACCGACGTGGTAGGGAGCGAATTACCCCCGTTCGGGTGAGAAAAAAGCGTCCCGCCGGCGCATGCGCTACGGCCGGTTGGGGTATGACTGTGCGCTCGTTCCGACAATGGCCGACTTCGGCCCGCTCGACCCCGTATCGACCAAGCGCCCCGATTGCTCAGGACTTCCCTTGCCGCCCATGGAACGCGTCCAGGATGCGAGACGCGGCAAGCGTCGCGGTGAGATGGCCGGCCCGCACGTCGCGTTCCAGGTCGGGCACGATAGCCCGTACTGCGGGGTGCCCGCGCAGCTCGGCGAGCAACGCGTCGTACACCGTCGCCCAGGTCCAGTCCACCTGCTGCCGGCGCCGCAGCTCGGCCGACTCGCCGGTGGCCTCCAGCGTTTGCCGATGCTTGAGGACGGCTCCCCAGACGTCGTCCAGGCCCTCCCCGGACAGCCCGGAGCAGGTCAGCACCGGCGTGGTCCAGGACTCCCCCGGGCGCCGCATCAGGCGCAGCGCACCGGCCAGTTCGCGGGCCGCGCGGCGGGCGGGGAGGGCGTACTCGCCGTCCGCCTTGTTCACCGCCACCACGTCCGCCAGCTCCAGGACGCCCTTCTTGATGCCCTGGAGCTGATCACCGGTCCGGGCCAGGGTCAGGAACAGAAAGCAGTCGACCATGTTCGCCACGGTCGTCTCGGACTGCCCCACGCCGACCGTCTCCACGAGCACGACGTCGTAGCCCGCCGCCTCCATCAACACGATCGACTCGCGGGTGGCCCGCGCCACCCCGCCGAGCGTGCCGGCGGTCGGCGAGGGCCGCACGAACGCGTGCTCGTCCACCGCGAGTCGGCCCATCCGGGTCTTGTCGCCCAGGATGCTGCCGCCGTGCCGGGACGAGGACGGGTCGACGGCGAGCACCGCCACCCGATGCCCCTCGCCGGTCAGCCGGGTGCCCAGCGTCTCGATGAAGGTCGACTTGCCCACCCCGGGCACGCCGGTGATGCCCACCCGGTGGGCACCGCCGGCGTGCGGCAACAGCTTGACCAGCAACTCCTGCGCGAGGTCGCGATGGTCGGCCCGGGTGGACTCGACCAGCGTGACCGCCCGGGCCAGGATCGTCCGGTTGCCCGCGAGCACACCTTCGGCATACGCGCCGACGTCGATCACCCGTGCCATCAGTCGACCGGCAGCTCGTGGTCCAGCCGCCGGTACAGGCCGCCCAGCAGGTCCACCGCGGCGTCCGCGATCACCGTGCCGGGCGGGAAGACCGCCGCCGCGCCCATGTCGAGCAGCGGCTGCACGTCGGCGGGCGGGATCACCCCGCCGACCACGACCATGATCTCCTCGGCGTCCAGCGCGGCCAGTTCCTCGCGCAGCGCGGGCACCAGGGTCAGGTGCCCGGCGGCGAGCGAGGACACGCCGACCACGTGCACGTCCGCCTCGACCGCCTGCCGGGCCACCTCGCCCGGTGTCTGGAACAGCGCGCCCACGTCCACGTCGAAGCCGAGGTCGGCAAAGGCGGTGGCGATCACCTTCTGCCCCCGGTCGTGCCCGTCCTGGCCCATCTTGGCCACCAGGATGCGCGGCCGGCGGCCCTCCAGTTCCTCGAACCGGGCGACCAGCGCGCGGGCCGTCTCCACGTTCGGCGACATGCCCACCTCTTCCCGGTAGACCCCGGTCAGCGTGCGGATCTGCGCCTGGTGCCGGCCGTACGCCGATTCCAGCGCGTCGGAGATCTCGCCGACCGTGGCCTTGGCGCGCGCCGCGTCCACGGCGAGTGCGAGCAGGTTGTGTTCGAGATCGCGCGGCCGAGTGCCCTCGACGTCGGCCTGCGCGGCGCCGGACAGTGCGCCGAGGGCGCGGCGTACCGCGTCGTCGTCGCGCTCCTCGCGCAACCGGCGCAGCTTGTCCAACTGGCCTTCGCGGACCGCCTTGTTGTCGATCTTGAGCACGTCTATCGCCTCGTCACCGGCGATCAGGTACTTGTTGACGCCGATCACCGACTGCCGACCCGAGTCGATCCGGGCCTGGGTGCGCGCCGCCGCCTCCTCGATCCGCAGCTTGGGCAACCCCTCGGCGATCGCCGACGCCATGCCGCCGGCCCGCTCGGCCTCGGCGATGTGCGCGCGGGCCTTGACCGCCAGATCGTGGGTGAGCCGCTCGATGTACGCCGAGCCGCCCCACGGGTCGATCACATCGCAGGTGCCCGACTCCTGCTGGAGCAGCAGCTGGGTGTTGCGCGCGATCCGGGCGGAGAAGTCGGTCGGCAGCGCGAGTGCCTCGTCCAGCGCGTTGGTGTGCAACGACTGGGTGTGCCCCTGGGTCGAGGCCATCGCCTCCAGGCACGTGCGCACCACGTTGTTGAACACGTCCTGCGCGGTCAACGACCAGCCCGAGGTCTGCGAATGGGTGCGCAGCGAGAAGGACTTCGGGTTCTTCGCGCCGAACGAGGCGACGATGTCGGCCCACAGCAGGCGCGCCGCGCGCAGCTTGGCGACCTCCATGAAGAAGTTCATCCCGATCGCCCAGAAGAACGACAGGCGCGGTGCGAACGCGTCGATGTCCAGGCCCGCCTCGACGCCGGCGCGCAGGTATTCGATGCCGTCCGCGAGCGTGTACGCCAGTTCCAGGTCGGCGGTGGCTCCGGCCTCCTGGATGTGGTAGCCGGAGATGGAGATCGAGTTGAACTTCGGCATCTTCTGCGAGGTGTACGCGAAGATGTCGGAGATGATCGACATCGAGGGCTTGGGCGGATAGATGTAGGTGTTGCGGACCATGAACTCCTTGAGGACGTCGTTTTGGATCGTCCCCGTCAGGTGTTCCGGTGCCACCCCCTGCTCCTCCGCCGCGACGATGTAGAGCGCGAGCACCGGCAGCACGGCGCCGTTCATCGTCATCGAGACCGACATCTTGTCCAGCGGGATGCCGTCGAAGAGTTGGCGCATGTCGTAGATCGAGTCGATCGCCACGCCCGCCATGCCGACGTCGCCGGTCACCCGCGGGTGGTCCGAGTCGTAGCCGCGGTGGGTGGCCAGGTCGAACGCGATGGACAGGCCCTTCTGGCCGGCCGCCAGGTTGCGCCGGTAGAAGGCGTTGGACTCCTCGGCGGTGGAGAAGCCCGCGTACTGGCGGATCGTCCACGGCTGGTTGACGTACATCGTCGGGTAGGGACCGCGCAGGAACGGCGTGATGCCCGGGTAGGTGCCCAGGAAGTCGAGCCCTTCGAGGTCCTCCTCGGTGTAGAGCGCCTTGAGCGGGATGCCCTCGGGGGTGTCGTGGGTCAGCGCGTCCGCGTCCTTGCCGGTCTCCTCGCGCACCGCGTCGCGCCACGCGTCGAGGTCGCCGGACGCGGGCGCGTCGAGCTCGACCTGGGTGAAGTCGGGAATGCTCATTTCGCCCCCTCCGGGGTTTCCGCCAGGGTCTCGTACGTGGCGTGC
Source organism: Embleya sp. AB8 (assembly GCF_049739465.1). Taxonomy (NCBI): domain Bacteria; kingdom Bacillati; phylum Actinomycetota; class Actinomycetes; order Kitasatosporales; family Streptomycetaceae; genus Embleya; species Embleya sp. AB8. Next base: position 73,725 of record NZ_JBMHHY010000038.1, on the reverse strand, counting down.
AGGACGGCGAGCGCGTCGCACCCGGTGTACACGTACCCGTCCGGCTCGGCTCCGTGCGCCTTTTGGCCGGCGAGCAGGATCCGTCGGGCGCCGGCCGCACGCAGCGCTGCGGCCACCGGGGCGGCCAGTGTGGCGTAGAGCTGCTCCGAGGAGGTCAGCACCACCGTCGCCGGTCGGCCGGCCGCCGTCCAGCGCTCGACGACCTGCGCCGCGGCACTGTCGTCCACCGCGGTGCTGCCCGCCTCGGCGGCGGCGATGCCACCGGCGGCGAACAGGTTCGTGGCGAAGCCGGCCCGCGCGGTGTACCGGGCGAGCGGGCCGAGGGTGGCCAGGAAGACGGTCGGGCGGGCGCCGGTGGCGGCGAGCAGCGCGTCGGAGCGATCGCGCAACGCCTCGTACGGCTCGGCGTAGCGCACCCTCGGCAGGCCGGCGGCGGAGACCGGCGGCTCGGGCGCGGGTGCGCGCACGACGGGTGCCTCGGTCAGGTTGGGGAACTCGCTCACGCCGGTGATCGGGTCGGTGCGATCGGCGATGTCGCGGTCCCGCTGCGCCCGGACCTCGGCCAACCGCTCGGCCAGCCAACCCGAGTCGAGCACCGCGACGATGCCGCCGCGCCGTTCGATCTCCTGGAAGAACGCCCAGCCGGCGCGCGCGAGATCGTCGGTGAGCTGTTCGACGAACCACGAGCCGCCGGCCGGGTCGATCACCTGCGCGAGGTGCGACTCCTCCAGGAGCAGCGCCTGCGTATTGCGGGCGATCCGCCGGGAGAACGGGTCGGGCAGGCCGATCGCCGCGTCGAAGGAGCGCACGGTGACCGCGTCGGCGCCGCCGACGCCGGCCGCGAAGGCGGCGACCGTGGTGCGCAACATGTTGACCCAGGGGTCGCGCCGGGTGGTCATCGCCCACGAGGTCAGCGCGTGCTGGCGCTGGGCGCCGGCGGTCGGGGCGGCGCCGGATGCCTGGGCGACCCGGGCCCACAACCGGCGGGCCGCGCGCAGCTTGGCGATGGTGGGGAACTGCTCGGCGGTGGCCGCGAAGCGGAACTCGACCAGGCCGAGCGCGGTGTCCACGTCGAGCCCGGCGGCGGTCAGCGCGCGCAGGTAGGCGACGCCGGCGGCGGTCGCCGCGCCGAGTTCCTGGCCGTCCGAGCCGCCCGCCTCGTGGTAGGGCTGCCCGTCCACGGCGATCGCCTGGATGCCGGGGAACTCGGCGTGGGCGCGCGCCGCGAGGTCGGCGGCGGCGGCCGGGTCGGCCCCCGAACCGGTGCGGGCGTGCTGCGAGATCGGGTCGGCCCCGAGGTTGCCGCGCAACTCGCCCGGCGCCACGCCGCTCGCCCGGAAGACGGCGAGCAACGCGTCGCCGGCGGCGACGAAATCGGCGCCGGTGGTCAGGGCCACCGGCGCCAGGTCGAGCAACACGCCGTCGAGTGCGCGGGCGAGTTCGGCGGGGGCCAACGCGCCGTCGCCCACGTGCAGGAAGACGGATGTGACGCCGTTCTCCAGATCCGCGAGCACGCTCTCGTTGGCCCGGGCCGGGTCGGTGTCCGCGTGCAATTGGCGCACGTCCCAACCGTCGGCCGCGTGTCCGGCCGCGCGCGAGCCCCGGACGAACGGGCTCAGCCCCGGCACGCCCGGCCGCGCGGCCGCCTCGGTGTAGAGCGGGGACAGCTCGATGCCGTCGTAGGTGGTGGTCGCCAGCAGGTCTTCGGGGCGCTCGGGCGCGTCGTGCTCGCCCAGCACCTTCGATTTGCGGAGCACGCCGGCCACGAGGCGCTGCCATTGTTCCCGCGTGGGTTGCGGGAATCGGCTCGCGAAGGTGGATCCGGTAGACGTGCCGCCATCGACAGTAGCCTCCGTCATGCGTCGCATCGTAGGGATCACCGGGTCCGATGAATACGCACAAGCGATGTGATGCCGGCCCTACCCGTCGGTCACCTCGCCGACCTGGGCCTTCGCGCTTGCCCCGAACTTTCGTCCGCAAGCGTGGCGCTTTCACCCGGACGGGTGCTGACGGGGCGTCAGGGATCCGTGACCCGAGACGTGCCCGTCACCCGGATGGTTCCACTCTGCCGTGCGGAATCGATCACATCGCGCGCCCTGCCACAAGAGGGCCCCGCAACGGTGGCTACCATGGCCGGGGCCGGGCGACCGATACCCGGCCGGGCCGACCGACATCCAGAGGGTCCGACACCGAATGCGGACACCCTCCCAGCCGGCCGTGTCCCCACCTGTACCGCACCCGGAGGGTAGTTTCCGTGCCGGCTGGAACGCTCTACCGCGGCCGGGAAGGCATGTGGTCCTGGGTGGCTCATCGAGTCACCGGCGTCCTCATCTTCTTCTTCCTGTTCGCGCACGTCCTCGACACCGCACTCGTTCGCGTATCGCCCGAGGCGTACGACCAGACGATCGAGATCTACAAGAACCCGTTCGTCAACCTGCTCGAGTACGGGCTCGTCGCGGCCATCCTGTTCCACGCACTCAATGGTCTGCGGATCATCGCGGTGGACTTCTGGGAGAAGGGCCCGCGCTACCAGAAGCAGATGTTGTGGGCGGTGCTCGGCGTGTGGCTGATCCTGATGGCCGCCAGCCTGCCGCGGATCCTGGAGCACTCGATCAAGACCGTCTTCGGGAGCTGAAGTGTCCGCAACCATCGAGAACGCACCCAAGATCCACGGCGGCGGTCCGTCGATCGAGTCCCCCCGCAGCAAGCGTTCGCCGCGCTCGACGAAGACCAACTTCGAGCTCTACAGCTGGCTGTTCATGCGGCTGTCCGGGATCCTCCTGGTCGTGCTGGTGCTCGGCCACCTGCTCATTCAGCTCGTCCTCGACGGCGGGGTCAGCCGGATCGGCTTCGCGTTCGTCGCCGGTCGCTGGGCGTCGCCGTTCTGGCAGTCGTGGGACCTGATCATGCTGTGGCTCGCCGAGCTGCACGGTGTCAACGGTCTGCGCACGATCATCAACGACTACGCGGAGCGGGACCAGACCCGGTTCTGGCTCAAGACGCTGCTCTACACGTCCGCGCTGATCGTGCTTTTCCTGGGGACATTGGTGATCTTCACCTTCGACCCGAACATCGGCAGCTGACCAGTACCCCGAGGACTGAACGAGCATCATGCAGACCCACAAGTACGACACCGTCATCGTCGGCGCGGGCGGCGCCGGCATGCGCGCGGCCCTGGAGTCGAGCAAGCGCAGCCGTACCGCCGTACTGACCAAGCTGTATCCCACGCGTTCGCACACCGGCGCCGCGCAGGGCGGCATGTGCGCCGCCCTCGCGAACGTCGAGGAGGACAACTGGGAGTGGCACACGTTCGACACGGTCAAGGGTGGTGACTACCTCACCGACCAGGACGCCGCGGAGATCATGTGCAAGGAGGCGATCGACGCCGTCCTGGACCTGGAGAAGATGGGTCTCCCCTTCTCCCGGACCCCCGAGGGCCGGATCGACCAGCGCCGCTTCGGCGGGCACACCCGCGACCACGGCAAGGCGGCGGTGCGTCGCTCCTGCTACGCGGCGGACCGCACCGGCCACATGATCCTGCAGACGCTGTTCCAGAACTGCGTCAAGCAGAACGTCGAGTTCTACAACGAGTTCTACGTCCTGGACCTGCTCCTGGCCGAGGACGAGGCCGGCAACAAGACCACCTCCGGCGTGGTCGCCTACGAGCTGGCCACCGGCGAGATCCACGTCTTCCAGGCCAAGTCGGTGATCTTCGCGACCGGCGGCTTCGGCAAGGTCTTCAAGACCACCTCCAACGCGCACACCCTCACCGGGGACGGCATGGGCATCGCGTGGCGTCGCGGACTGCCGCTGGAGGACATGGAGTTCTACCAGTTCCACCCGACCGGTCTCGCGGGCCTGGGCATCCTGCTCACCGAGGGCGCCCGCGGCGAGGGCGGCATCCTGCGCAACGCGGACGGCGAGCGCTTCATGGAGCGCTACGCGCCGACCATCAAGGACCTCGCGCCGCGCGACATCGTGGCCCGCTCGATGGTCCTGGAGGTGCTGGAGGGTCGCGGCGCGGGTCCGAACAAGGACTACGTCTACCTCGACCTGACCCACCTGCCGGCCGCGCAGATCGAGGAGAAGCTCCCCGACATCACCGAGTTCGCGCGCACCTACCTGGGCGTCGAGCCGACCACCGAGCTGGTCCCGGTGTACCCCACCGCGCACTACGCGATGGGCGGCATCCCGACCAACGTCGAGGCCGAGGTGCTCTCGGACAACACCACCGTGGTGCCCGGCCTGTATGCGGCCGGCGAGGTCGCGTGCGTGTCGGTGCACGGCTCCAACCGGCTCGGCACCAACTCGCTGCTCGACATCAACGTGTTCGGCCGCCGAGCGGGCATCGCCGCCGCCGAGTACGCCACTTCGCACGACTTCGTCGAGTTGCCGGAGGCTCCCGAGGCCACCGTGGTCGAGCTGATCGAGCGGCTGCGGGACAGTGCGGGCACCGAGCGGGTCGGCGCGATCCGCGCCGAGATGCAGGAGACGATGGACGCCAACGCCGGCGTCTACCGCACCGCGGAGACGCTCAAGCAGGCGCTCTCCGACATCAAGGGCCTGCAGAAGCGCTACCTGGACGTCTCCATCCAGGACAAGGGCAAGCGGTACAACACCGACCTGCTCGAGGCGATCGAGCTGGGCTTCCTGCTCGACCTGGCCGAGGTCCTGGTGGTCGGCGCGCAAAACCGCAAGGAGTCCCGCGGCGGGCACGCCCGCGAGGACTTCCAGGCACGCGACGACGAGAACTACATGAAGCACACGATGGCGTACCGCGAGGTCGACGCGAAGGGCGAGCACTCGATCCGCCTGGGCTACAAGCCGGTCGTGGTCACCCGCTACCAGCCGATGGAGCGTAAGTACTGATGACTGCCGTAGTGGAAGAGACCGCGCCCGGCACCGGGCACGGCAACACGGCCGCCGAGCGCGACCACACGCCGATCGTGATCACGCTGCGGATCCGCCGGTTCAACCCGGAGACGGACACCGAGCCGCACTGGCAGGACTTCCGGGTCGAGGCCGACCCGACCGAGCGCATCCTGACCGCGATGATGAAGATCAAGGCGGAGCAGGACGGTTCGCTGACCTTCCGCCGCTCGTGCGCGCACGGGATCTGCGGCTCGGACGCGATGCGGATCAACGGCCGCAACCGGCTGGCCTGCAAGACCCTGGTCAAGGACTTGGACATGTCCAAGCCGATCACGGTCGAGGCGATCAAGGGCCTGAAGCTGGAGAAGGACCTCGTCGTCGACATGGACCCGTTCATGCAGGCGTACAAGGATGTGATGCCGTTCCTGATCACGTCCGGCAACGAGCCGACGCGCGAGCGGCTGCAAAGTCCCGAGGACCGGGAACGGTTCGACGACACCACCAAGTGCATCCTGTGCGCGGCGTGCACCACGTCGTGCCCGGTGTTCTGGAGCGACGGGCAGTACTTCGGCCCGGCCGCGATCGTCAACGCACACCGGTTCATCTTCGACTCGCGGGACGAGGGCGCCGAGGAGCGCCTGGAGATCCTCAACGAGAAGGAGGGCGTGTGGCGTTGCCGGACGACCTTCAACTGCACCGACGCGTGCCCGCGTGGCATCGAGGTCACCAAGGCGATCCAGGAAGTGAAGCGCGCGCTGATCTTCCGCCGGGTGTGATCGATTGACCCGACGAGGGCCCGGAAACCGAGATCGGTTTCCGGGCCCTCGGCTGTTTCGGGCGGCGGCGGTGGGGGTTTCGGCCGGCGCCCCTCGACTAGCGCCCCTCGACCTCGCGGACGCGGGCGCCGTGGCGCAGCGTCGCGGCGCGCAGGGCGGTTTCGGCGTCCACGCCTTGGCGGGCCGCCAGTTCGGTGACGGCCAGGAGCAGGTCGCCGATTGCCTCGGGGCCGGTGTAGGCGTCCGGGTCGATGGCGGGCGGGAGGGCCGGGGTCGGTACGGTCAGGCCCGCCTTGGCCGTGCGGGACAGGTACTTGGCCGCCAGCGCCAGGGCGGGCTGGCCGAGCGCCACGCCGTCGAGCGCCGAGGCCCGGTCGCTCTTCTCGGCCGCCTTGAGCGTGTCCCAGTTGGCCTCGACCGCCTCCGGGGTGTCCGCCTCGACGTCGGCAAACACGTGTGGGTGACGGCTGATCAGCTTGGCCACGATGCCGCCGGCCACGTCGTCCACGGAGAACGGGTCGGCCTCGTCCTCCTCGGCCACCCGGGCGTGGAAGAACACCTGCATCAGCACGTCGCCCAGTTCCTCGCGCAGATGCTCGCGGTCGCCCGAGTCGATCGCGTCCACCAGTTCGTAGGTCTCCTCGACCAGATACCGCGCCAGCGACTCGTGGGTCTGCTTGGCGTCCCACGGGCAACCGCCCGGCGAGCGCAGCCGGTCCATGACCGCGACCAGGTCCAGGAGCCGCGCCCCCGGCAGGTCCCACGCGCCGGGCAGCAGTTCGATCTCCGGGATCGGCGCGCCGTCCTGCTCCCCGGCCGCCACCTGCCCGAGCGCCGGACCCAGGCCCGGGTCGTCGTCGGTCCCCGCGAGCCACACCACCAGCCCCGTGCGGGCCCGCTCGACCAGTGCGCGGGCGACCGCGCGCGGGCCGGCGTCGAGGCCGACCACCTCCACGTCGATGCCCGCCTCGCGCAGATACGGCAGTTGCGGGTGGTCGGCGTCGGCGGTCAGCACGCCCCCGGTCGGCGCGTCGGCCGCCGCGCGCAACGTCCGCCACGCGGGCCGGCTCAGCAGGCCGGGGGCGACCCGGTGCGTGGTGGCGAGCAGGACGAGGCGGTTGACGGGCACGGCGGGTGCGGAAGCAGACGAGTCACTCACCCGGCCAGCCTACGGTCCGACTCAGGCGCCGCCCCCCGCGCCGGTGGGCACCTCGACCAGGCCGGTGGCGGGCTGGGTGCCCGGGGCCAACCACGAGTAGGTCGCCGCGGTGGTGGTCAGCTTGGCCGAGTCCCACGTGCCGTACCTCGGGTTCACCTGGATCTTCATCGAGCTCGCCACATCGCCCAGATACTGGTTCAGCCGCGCCTGCGCGTCGGCCGAGCCCAGGTCGATCCCGCGCGCCTTGGCGATCTCCGGCTTGAGTGCCTCGGTCCGGACGAAGTCGTCCACCTCGCCGGGCAACACGCCGGTCTGCAGCAGCCGGTTCTGCAGTGCCTGCGGGCTGCCGAACCTGCCCTCCAGGGTGCGCCGGGCCTGGAGCACCTGGGTCGCGGTCACCGAGATGTGGTTGCGGCGGGCCGCCTCGTCGACCACCCGACGCTGGATCAGTTGCACCAACTCGGCCTGGTTGGCCTCCAGTTGGGCGCCGCTGCCGGCCAGCGGGAGATGCTGCGCGGTGAATGCCTGCTCCAGTTTGGCGACCTTGGCGTTCAGGGTCGAGATCTCGATCCGGTCCCCGCCGACCATGGCGGCGGCCCCGGCCTTGGATTCCGAACAGCCGGACAACGCCAGGCCGGTGACCAGTACCAGGCCCACCGCGACCACCCGGGCCCGGGAGGCGGCTCGCCGCGGGCGGTGCGCGGGATCGACAGGGACGGAACGCGACGTGCGACTCACACGAACTCCCGAGGCTCGATGGCGCTGTACGGCGGTACGACTGTCGGCCACGGCAGGCGTGCGACCCATGACCAACGATCAAAGATACGGGCGGGCACGCCCGAAGTCCGCAGATTCGCCAAGATCATCCGCACGCCGGCGGACCACCGGGCCCGAACCGACCCGCCGCCCGGGCCCGGGCCGACGCCTCGCGCCGGCCCGGGGGCGACCGGCTACTTGCCCGCCGCCGCCGCGATCGGCTCCAACAGGATCGCGTCCACCAGGTCCCGCGCCCAGGCGAGCAGCGCCACGTCGCGCAGCGGCTGACCGCCGATCCGGGCGGTCATCGGCTTGGGTACCAGGATCTGCTGGGTGGCCGTCTTGACCAGTGTCTTCGGATACAGCCGCTGGAGCCGCAACTGCTGCGACTCGCGCAGCTCGACCGGCCCGAACCGGACGAAGTTGCCCTGCAGGGTGACGTCGGCGACGCCCGCCTGCCGGACATGCGCCCGGAACCGGGCCACCGCCAGGAGGTTTTCCACCGGCTGCGGCAACGGCCCGTAGCGGTCCACCAGTTCGGCCCGCACCGCGTCGATGTCCGACTCGGAGGTGATCGCCGCGATCCGCCGATACGCCTCCAGGCGCAGCCGCTCGCCGGGCACGTAGTCGTGCGGGACGTGTGCGTCGATGGGCAGTTCGACCCGGATCTCCGGGATCTCCTCGGCGCCCTCGCCGCCCGCCGCGAGTTCCTTGTACTGGTTGACCGCCTCGCCCACCATGCGTACGTAGAGGTCGAATCCGACGCCCGCGATGTGCCCGGACTGCTCGCCGCCGAGCAGGTTGCCCGCGCCGCGGATCTCCAGGTCCTTCATCGCCACGAACATGCCCGCGCCCATCTCGGTGTGCTGGGCGATCGTGGCCAGCCGCTCGTGCGCGGTCTCGGTCAGCGGCTTCTCCGGCGGGTAGAGGAAGTAGGAGTACGCGCGTTCGCGCCCGCGCCCGACCCGGCCGCGCAGTTGGTGCAGCTGGGACAGGCCGAAGTTGTCGGCCCGCTCGACAATCAGCGTGTTGGCGTTGGAGATGTCGATGCCGGACTCCACGATCGTGGTGCAGACCAAAACGTCGAACTCCTTCTCCCAGAAGTCCACCACCACCTGTTCCAACGCGTTCTCGTGCATCTGGCCGTGTGCGATGGCCACCCGCGCCTCGGGCACCAGTTCACGGATCTTCGCCGCCGTACGGTCGATCGACTCGACCCGGTTGTGGATGTAGAAGACCTGTCCCTCGCGCAGCAGTTCGCGCCGGATCGCGGCGCCGATCTGCTTCTCCTCGTACGGTCCCACGAAGGTGAGCACCGGGTGCCGCTCCTCGGGCGGCGTGGTGATCGTGGACATCTCCCGGATGCCGGTGACCGCCATCTCCAGGGTGCGCGGGATCGGCGTCGCGGACATCGTCAACACGTCCACGTTGGCCCGCAGCTTCTTCAGCTGCTCCTTGTGCTCGACGCCGAAGCGCTGCTCCTCGTCGACGATGACCAGGCCCAGGTCCTTGAACTTCGTCTCGGCCGAGAACAGCCGGTGGGTGCCGATCACGATGTCGACCGAACCCTCGCGCAGCCCCTCCAGGACCGCCTTGGCCTCGGTCTCGGTCTGGAACCGGGACAACGACTTCACCACCACCGGGAACTGCGCGTAGCGCTCGGAGAAGGTGGAGAAGTGTTGCTGGACGAGCAGCGTGGTGGGCACCAGTACGGCCACCTGCTTGCCGTCCTGGACCGCCTTGAAGGCCGCCCGCACCGCGATCTCGGTCTTGCCGTAGCCGACGTCGCCGCAGATCAGCCGGTCCATCGGGATCGGCTTCTCCATGTCGCCCTTGACCTCCTCGATCGAGGAGAGCTGGTCGGGCGTCTCGATGTAGGGGAAGGCGTCCTCCAGCTCGCGCTGCCACGGGGTGTCCGGGCCGAAGGCGTGCCCCGGCGCGGCCATCCGGGCCGAGTAGAGCTTGATCAGGTCGCCGGCGATCTCCTTGATCGCCTTCTTCGCCTTGGCCTTGGTCTTGGCCCAGTCCGCCCCGCCGAGCCGGTGCAGCGACGGGCTCTCCCCGCCGACGTACTTGGTCACCTGCTCCAGCTGGTCGGTGGGCACGAACAGCCGGTCGCCGGGTTGGCCGCGCTTGGCCGGCGCGTATTCCAGGACCAGGTATTCGCGCTGGGCGCCCTGCACGGTGCGCTGGAGCATCTCCACGTAGCGGCCCACGCCGTGCGACTCGTGCACGACGAAGTCGCCGGGCTTGAGCTGGAGCGGGTCGACCATGTTGCGCCGCCGGCTGGGCAGCCGGCGCATGTCCTTGGTGGAGGTGCGCTGGCCGGAGACGTCCTCCTCGGTGAGCACCAGGATGCGCAGCGGCTCGGAGCTGAAGCCGTGGCCCAGGCAGCCGGTGGTCACGTGTACCAGGCCGGGATCCGGCACGGTGTCCAGGTCGGCGTCCAGGCGGGCCGCGACGCCCTCGCCGGAGAGCGTCTCGACGAACCGCGAGGCGGGCCCGTGGCCCTCGGTGACCAGTACCACGCGCCAGTCCTCGGCGAGCCGGCCCTTGATCTCGGCCAGCACCCGCTGGGCGTCGCCGCGATACGCCTCGGCCTCGACCGCGCCGATCTCGTTGCCGCACTCGTCGGCGTCCGCGCTGAACGGGCTGAGCGACCACCACGGCACGCCGATGTCGGCGGCGTGCTCGCGCACGTCGGCCAGGCTCCACAGGGAGGCCGCGCCCAGGTCGATCGGGCTCTCCCCGCCGCCCGCCGCGGCGGCCCACGAGGCGTCCAGGAACTCGCGGCTGGTGGCCACCAGGTCGGCCGAGCGGGTGCGCACCCGCTCGGGGTCGCAGACCAGCACATGGCTCCCGGCGGGCAGCACGTCCAGGAGCAGCTCCATGTCGTCCACCAGGGCCGGGGCGAGCGACTCCATGCCCTCGACCGCGATGCCCTCGGCGATCTTCCCGAGCATCTCGACCAGCCCGGGGTGCTCCACGAGCAGCTCGCGGGCCCGCTCGCGCACCTCGTCGGTGAGCAGCAGCTCCCGGCACGGCGGCGCCCACAACCCGTGTTCGGCGGTTTCCAGGGAGCGCTGGTCGGCCACCTTGAACCAGCGGATCTCCTCGACCTGATCGCCCCAGAACTCGACCCGGAGCGGGTGTTCCTCGGTCGGCGGGAAGACGTCCAGGATGCCGCCGCGCACCGCGAATTCACCGCGCTTCTCCACCAGGTCGACCCGGGAGTAGGCGGCTGCCGCGAGCTGCTCGACGACGGTGTCCAGCTCGATCTCCTGCCCGGCGGTCAGCGCCACCGGTTCCAGGTCGCCAAGGCCCTTGACCTGTGGCTGGAGCACGCTGCGGATCGGCGCGACGACCACCTTGAGCCTGCCGGTGCCCGAGTCGGCCGGGCCGCCGGAGGTCGGGTGGGCGAGTCTGCGCAGCACCGCGAGCCGGCGCCCGACGGTGTCCGAGCGCGGCGACAGGCGTTCGTGCGGGAGCGTCTCCCACGAGGGGTACTCCACCACGGAGTCCTCGGGCAGCAGCGACCCCAGCGCGGCGACCAGGTCCTCGCACTCGCGGGTGGTGGCGGTGACCGCGAGTACGGGTCGATCCGCGCGGGCGGCGATCGCGGCCACCACGAAGGGTCGCAACGCCGGTGGTCCGACGAGGTCGAGGGCGGTACCGCGGCCCTCGGACGCGGCCCGCACCGCCTCGGCGACGGCGGGGTCCTGGACGACGATGTCTAGCAGACCGGTCAGGCTCATGGGCCGGTTGGATCCTCCGCAACGCGAACGGCCCCGACCTTGGAAAAGGACCGGGGTTCCCGGACAACCCTACGCCCGAAGGGGTCGGTGTCGCCTGCGCCGAGCGTGCGCGACTGTGACCAGCACCGCCTACCCCTACCTCTTGGCAATGCGACGGATAGGGGGTCCAATGGCCTGCGAACACGAATCTGACGGGTCGTCGGATTCTCGACGGACCGTCGGGAGTCCCGGGCGGCGGCCGGACCAGGGGAGCGACGGACACGATGAGCAGCGCGCAGCAGAAGCTCTACATCGGCGGCGAATGGGTCGAGCCGGAGCGCGGTCACTACGAGGTGATCAACCCGGCGACCGAGGAGGTCGTGGGCCTGGCGCCGGACGCGTCGGTGGAGCAGGCGCACGCGGCCACGGCGGCGGCCGCCGAGGCGTTCGGAACGTGGTCGCGAACCGCCCCCGAGGAACGCTCCCGGATCCTGGACCGGGCCGCGGACCTGTTCCTCAAGCTCGGCGGCGAGGTGGTCCCGCTGGCCTCCGCCGAGACCGGCGCCACGCTCGCGGTGGCGGGCATGATGCAGCTGGGCACCACCTACTCGCGGTTCAAGCGCTACGCCAAGGGCGCCCTGGAGCCGACCGAGTTCGCGCTCAACCCCCAGGCCACCCCGGAGACCGCGCTGAGCCGGGCGGGCATCTTCGGCGCCGTGGAGGTCCGTCAGCCGGTCGGCGTGGTCACCTGCATCACGTCGTACAACAACCCGCTGGCGAACACCGCGGGCAAGGTCGCGCCGGCCCTGGCGATGGGCAACACGGTCGTGGTCAAGCCCGCGCCGCAGGACCCGCTGGCGGTGTACCGGATGGCCGAGGCGCTGGCCGAGGCCGGGCTGCCGGCCGGCGTGCTGAACATCGTCACCGGTTCGGGCGTGGACGTGTCCGAGGCGACCGTGGACTCGCCGCACGTGGACATGATCAGCTTCACCGGCTCGACGCTGATCGGCGCCCGGATCGCCCAGGTGGCGAGCCGGACCTTCAAGCGCCAGCTGATGGAGCTGGGCGGCAAGGGCGCGTGCATCGTGCTCGACGACGCGGACCTGGACGCGGCGGTGCACGGCATCGGCACCGTGTGGAGCTTCTACGCGGGCCAGATCTGCACCGCGCCCACCCGGGTGATCGCCCAGCGCGGCATCTACGACCGGCTGGTGGAGCGACTCGCCGAGCATGCGAAGGGCCTCAAGGTGGGCAGCCCGCTGGACCCGGCCACCCAGGTCACCCCGGTGATCTCCGCGGTGCAGCGCGGCCGGGTGGAGGCGCTGATCGCCCGGGGCCGCGAGGAGGGCGCCCGCCTGGTGGTCGGCGGCGAGCGGCCCGACTTCGCGAAGGGTTTCTACGTGGCGCCGACGTTGTTCGCCGACGCGACCAACGAGATGACCATCGCGCGCGAGGAGTTCTTCGGCCCGGTGGTCACGGTGATCCCGTTCGACGGGGACGAGGAGGAGGCGATCCGGCTCGCCAACGACTCCGACTACGGGCTGATCTCCTACGTCTTCTCCGGCGACACCACACGCGCCTACGCGGTGGCCCGGCGGCTGCGCTCCGGCGGGGTCGGGGTGAACACCGTGGGCCGCAACATGGAGGCCCCGTTCGGCGGCTTCAAGCAGTCCGGCATCGGCCGTGACGGCGGCTCCTACGGGCTGGCCGCCTACAGCGAGATCCAGAGCATCGTCTGGCCCAGCGTCTGACCGTCGGGCGAGCGGGCACCGGCCGCCGACCACTGGCGGTCGACCCGCCCGCCATGGAGCGCTCGCCCCCGCCTGCTCACCGGCGACCGCTCCCCACCGACCGCGGACGACCCCGGGATCCTTCCCCGGGGTCGTCCGCATGTCCGCGTGCGCGACACACGGCTGTACCCGCCCGCTCCACCCGTTGCGTTCACCTCGATGGCTGCGGGATCAGAGGCCCCGGGCGGCCCGGTCCGGCCCCGCGACCCCCGCCCGGGATGGTGACCGAGATTTGGTGGATCGGCTGCGGTTTCGAGACGGGCTTCCCCCAAGTCCCCGACGGAGGCCGCGTCCCGGCGCAGCGCCCCCGAGCCGGGCCACCTGCGGTGATCGACGCGCGAAGCGCGGAGAGCGGCGGAGCCGCAAAGTTTGAGCGGGGTGGCCCGGAGCGAAGCGGAGGGACACCCCGCTCCGAGCGAGGTGCCGCTTTTTGCGGGGGAGCGAAGCGGAGGAGCAAAAAGCGGTATCTCGCGAGCCGGCGGCGAAGCCGCCCAACAAGAGCAACACTGCACCCGCGACTCCGGCCCCGGCGCCTCGCCGCGCGCACGACTCCGGTCCCCGTGGCTCGCTGCGCCCGCGACTCCGGCCCCGGTACTCACCGCGCGCACGACTCCGGTCCCGGTACCTCGCCGCACCCGCGACACCGGCCCCGCTGCCTCGCACCCGCGACTCCCGCCCCGGCGCCTCACTACGCGCGCGACTCCCGCCCCAGTGCCCCGCCCCACCCCCGACTCCGCTCCCGGCACCTCACTCCACCCCGACCCCGGCCCCGGCGCCCCGCCCCCACACCACCCACCCCACCCAAACCCCCACCCCCACCGCCCCTTTCCCCATAGCCTGATCCCCGGTCCGCGGCGCCAGGTCGTGGGCTCGTCAGGGGGGATTGCTCGCGATGTCGAGTGCGCAGCCGCAACGTCTGGTCCGGGCCTGGTCGGTGCGCGCGGGAGCGGCCCGTTCGCAGGTGGCGGCCGGGGCGCGGGCGCGACGGTGGTTGTGGTTTCGCGAGGCGTTCCCGGACATCGAGCGGTTGCGGGTGGTGGACCTGGGCGGCTCGGCCGAGTTCTGGTGGCACGCGCCGGTCCGGCCCGCCCGGGTGCGCGTGGTCGCGGCGGCCGACCGATCCGCCGAACTCGCCTCGTGGCTGGTCCACGAGGCGGCCGATCCGCTTGCCTGGTCCGGGAGTTGCGACCTGGTGGTGTGCGACGGCCTGCTCGACCGGTTGGCCGCGCCGAGCAGCCGGGCCCGGCTGGCCGACGTGGTGCACGCGTCGGCCGAGCGGTTCTGGCTGCGCGCATCCGCCCGCGTGCACCCGCTCGATCCGCAGACCTCGCTGCCCGCGCTGCATCTGCTGCCCGATCGACTCCGGTCGCGGATCGGCGGATCGGCGCCGCGGGTGTATCCGGTCCGACGCGCGGAACTGGCATCGCGGTTTCCCGGCGCGGTGCTGCGCGGCGAACGCGAGGCCGGGCTCATCGCGTCCTGGGTGGTGGCCAAACCACGTGCCGATCACGTGCCGGGCCGCACCTGACGTTGCATCACCAACCGCTCGGGGGTGGGCGGTTGCACGAGGAGGGGGATTCTCGGATGCGTGTTGTCATCGCCGGTCAGGGCTATGTGGGGCTGCCGCTGGCGGTCCGGGCCGCGCAGGTGGGCCACGACGTGGTCGGCTACGACGTCGACCAGGGGCGGGTCAAGCGGTTGGCGGCGGGCGAGTCCTACGTCGAGGACATCCCGTCGGCACAGCTGCGGGCGATCCTGGACGCGGGCAGCTACCGCGCCACCGCCGAGCCGCGCGATCTGGGCGGCTACGACATCGCGGTGATCACCGTACCCACGCCGCTGCGCGAGGGTGTACCGGATCTGAGCTACATCGAGGAGTGCGCGCGCACCCTCGCCCGCTACCTGCGCCCGGGCGCCTGCGTGGTGCTCGAATCGACCACCTACCCGGGCACCACGGAGGAGTTGGTCGGCCCGATCCTGGCGGAGGGCTCCGGACTGACCGCGGGCCGCGACTTCCACCTGGGCTACAGCCCGGAGCGGATCGACCCGGGCAACCCGACCTGGAACCTGGTGAACACGCCGAAGGTGGTCTCGGGCGTGGACGCCGCGTCGCTCGCGGTGGTGGAGGGCTTCTACGGTTCGCTGATCGAGCGGGTGGTGCCGGTCTCCTCGCCCAAGGAGGCCGAGTTGGTCAAGTTGATCGAGAACACCTTCCGACACGTGAACATCGCGCTCGTCAACGAGGTCGCGATGTTCGCCCACGACCTGGGCATCGACGTGTGGGAGGCGATCGACGCGTGCTCGACCAAGCCGTTCGGGTTCCTGCGCTTCACCCCGGGCCCCGGCGTCGGCGGGCACTGCCTGCCGATCGACCCGTCGTACCTGTCCTGGCGGGTGCAGCGCGCGCTGGGCCAGAACTTCCGCTTCGTGGAGCTCGCCAACGACGTCAACAACCACATGCCGGACTACGTGATCCGCCGACTCACCGCCGCGTTCAACACCCGGCGCCGCTCGGTCAACGGCTCGCGCGTCCTGCTGGTGGGACTCGCGTACAAGAAGAACACCGGCGACGCCCGGGAGTCGCCGTCGGCGCATGTGGCCCGGCTGCTGCTGAACCTGGGCGCCGAGGTCACCGCCGCCGATCCGCATGTGGAGACCTCCCAGGTGGTGGACGCCCGGCTGCACCGGGTGGAGTTGACCGCGCAGACCGTGGCCGAGGCCGACGCGGTGGTGCTGCTCGTGGACCACGACGACGTGGACCTGGACCTGCTGCGCACCGCGGACTATGTGCTCGACTGCCGACGGGTGCTCGGCGCCGGGCCCAACATCGAGGTGTTGTAGGCCCGTTGCGGGCCGGCGCGCGGCGGCCGTGGGGGTCGGCCGCCGCGCGCCGCGCGGCCCGCTACCTGTATTCGACGATCTTCGTCTTGTGCCCGGTGGCCTTCGTGTGCGCCTTGGCCGCCACCTGCGCCGCGTCCTTCGAACGGTACCGCTGACGGGCTCCGTCGGCCTTCGACGGACAACCGCTCTCCTGGCAGACCCATCCCCAAGTGCTCATGGACAACCTCCAGACATCGCAGGCGCCATTCGAGTCCCGACCGAGGAACACGAATGACTTGGACGGGCACACCGCAGCACTTGTGACCGCCGCACGACCGACACTCGACACGCCATGACACGCTCGTGACGGAACCCGGACGTTCCGGAGAAAAACGTTTTCCTTTTGAATGCCTAACGCGTCGCTACCGACATACAAAGGATGCGATACCGCGATCAATGCTCTTTTCTGTCAATTAGGGCATAAGAGTTGCGCGGGCTCGCTCGCAGGGGTGACACGACGCAAGCCGGCCCGCCCGGCTGCCGATAAGCGCGACACGTTATGTCAACCGGATCGGGCTCGAACACGTGTGTTGAGCGTTCGGCGCCGACGCTCATCGATTCGGCGCCTCGGCAGCCTCCCGATCGACCGGCTCCACCCGCAACGGCACCGTGCCGCCCGCGACGCACTCCCCCGTGTCCAGGCGCCACTTCCAGTGATGGCGCGGGCATTCCAGCACCCCCGCGTCGATGTCCGCGTGCGAGAGGTCCTCGCTGGCGTGCGGGCAGAACCGCTGCATCCGCACCCCGCAGCGCTCGATCCGCTCGCCGGCCGCGGCCGATTCGCGCTCGCGGACCATCTGCATGGTCTGCGCCGGGTGTTCGCCGTAGCGCAGCAGGCTCATCAGGGTCAGGTCGAACACGTCCGGATCGCGGGCCAGGCCCAGGCGCATGGACAGCAGCGCCTCCTCCCAGCCGACCGCGCCGGACACGATCGCGCGCAGCGCCCGCTGCGGTACCTCGATCGTGTAGGCGGGGTCGACCGGTTCGTCCTCGAAGACGATGTCGCCCGCGATCCGGCCCAGCCGCACCGACCAGGACCCGCCGTCCGAGGTCAGCCGCACGTCCTTGCGCCAGTCGCCCAGGAATCGTTTGTTCCAGCTCTGCAACCGGGCGAAGTAGGCGTCCAGTTCGGCCGGCGCGACCGGCTCGAAGGGCGCGTCCGCGTACGCCCGCCACTCCGCCTCGCGGCGCTCCCGGTAGGCGGTGAGGTAGGCGTCGGTGCGCACGTGCGCCTGCGGGCCGCTCGGCGCCGCCAGATCGTCGCCCGGCGCCGCCTCGACCACCTTCACCTGCGGACAGGCCGCCGCGAAGTCGGCCGCGAAGGTGTCCCACAGCGGGAAGATCGTCGCGTCGCGGTCGTTGTACCGGGCCAGTTCCGGATCCAGGAACACCGGCGGGCCCGCCGACGGCAGATACGCCCGGGCCCCGGTCAGCCGAACCTTGCGCACCAGTGTGTCGAACAGGTCCGACCGCACCTCGGCGGTCTTCTTGCGCTGGACCTCCTCGGGATACGCGTAGGCGTTCGGATACCACATCGCGCCGGAGTACTGCGCGGACAACAGGTCGACATCGCCCGGGAGTTCGCTCAGCGGCGTATTGCAGTCGTTGAGGTCGAGAAAACGGAACCCGGACAGGTCGACAAGCAGCCCGGAGTCCTCCTTGTGGCTGGTGTCGAGCAGCATGGTCAGGGTCAACCCCGGCGCGGGGGTGAACGACTCGCGATGCCCGAGCACCACCTGCTCGCGAAAGCCCAGCGCGCTCATCCGCCGGACCAGCGACCGGGACCGATACCTGGGCAGCACCACGGTGGTGTCCCGATCCAGCCGCGCCAACACCCGTTCGTCGAAGTGGTCCTCGTGCAGGTGGGACAGGTAGAGCAGATCCGGTCGCGCGGCCAGCACCTCGGGCAACAACTCACGATTGTCCGGGAACGGGAACCACGAGCCGAGGAAGGCCGGATGGAACCACGGGTCGATCAGCAGCGACAAGCCCGCGTGCGCGACGACGAAGCCCGCGTGCCCCAGATAGCGGATCGCACCGGGCGCCGGTGCCCCCGGCGGCCCGCCGGCAAACGCGGGCCTCACAGTCGGCTCAGCGCTCCCACGAGCACCTCCACGACCCGTTCCTGCTGCGCGGCGGTCAGCTGCGGGTACAGCGGCAGCGACAGCAGCTCCTCGGCGGCCCGCTCGGTCACCGGGAAGTCGCCCTTGGCGTAGCCCAGTTCGGCGAACGCGGGCTGAAGGTGCACCGGCACCGGGTAGTGCACGCCGGCCCCCACCCCCGCCTCGGCGAGCAGCGCGAGCACCTTGTCCCGCTCGGGCACCCGGACCGCGTACAGATGCCACACATGCACATTGCCCGGCGCGGTCCGCGGCAGCCGGACGCCCTCGACGCCGGCGAGCAGCGTGTCGTAGCGGGCCGCCGCCGCCCGGCGTCGTACGTTCCAGTCCGCGAGCCGGCGCAGTTTGGCCCGCAACACCACGGCCTGGATGGTGTCCAGGCGCGAGTTGAAGCCGAGCCGGGCGTGTACGTACTTGCGGGACGAGCCGTGATCACGCATCTCGCGCAACACCCGGGCGTGCTCCTCGTCGCCGGCGGACACCGCGCCGCCGTCGCCGTACGCGCCCAGATTCTTGCCCGGGTAGAAGCTGGTCGCCGCGAGGCCGGCCGGCCCCCACGCGCCGGGCGCCAGGCCGTCCTGGGTGGCGCCCTGGCACTGCGCGGCGTCCTCGACCAGGGCCAGGCCGCGCGCGTCCGCGAGCGCCCGCAGCGCGCCCATCGGGGCCAGTTGCCCGTTCAGGTGCACCGGGAGCAACGCGCGGACCGGCATCGGGCCGCCCGACGCCTCGGCGGCGCGGTTCGGATCGAGCAGCAGGAACTCGTCGTCCACGTCCGCCAGTACGGGCCGCGCGCCGGCCCGGACCACCGCCTCGGCGCTGGCCACGAACGTGTTCGCGGGCAGCACCACACCGGCGCCCGCGCCGATCTCCCGGACACGCAGCGCCAGTTCGACCGCGTCGGTGCCGTTGGCCACCGCGACGCAGTGCGCCACACCGGTGAACTCGGCGTATTCGGCCTCGAATTCGGCGACATCCGGCCCGCCCACGAAGGCACACGTGGCCAGCACCCGGGCAATCCCCGCCTCGACCTCGGCCGCCACCTCGGCGTGCGCGGCGGCCAGATCCACCAGCGGAATACGCTTCGGCTCAGCATTCATCACGTATCTCCCCCTCGTCGTACCTGCGGCTGGTCGTGCCGTGCCCGGGCAGGCGTCGGCGCCGACCGCAGTCGGCGGGCCGGCACCCCCGCCCACACCTCGGCCGGCGGCACGTCCCGCGTCACCACCGAGCCCATCCCCACCAGCGACCGGGCGCCGATGGCGCGGTTCTCGCGCACCAGCGCGCCCGCCCCCAGGTAGGCCTCCCGGCCCACCCGCACTCCGCCCGCGAGCCGCACCCCCGCGGCCAGCGTGGCGAATTCGCCCACGTCGTCGTCGTGGGTGAGCACCACATGCGGCATGGTGTGCGCGTGCGCGCCGAGCCGAACCGCGGTGGTCAACACGGTCTGCGCCATCAACACCACGCCCGGACCCAGCTCGCAGGTGCGCGGCACCACCGCACTGACATGCACGAGGCTCGCCCACCGATGCTCCGGCAGGGCCAGCCGGGCCACCACCCGCGAGCGGCTCCACCAGTTGGTCGGACTGCCGACGCACACCACGACCATCGCGTCCGGCCACTTGTGCACCACGTCCGCGCCGCCGAGCACCGGGAACCCGTCCACCTCGGTGTCCCACCGGCCCGGATCCTCGTCCACGAAGCCCAGCAGCCGCCAGCCCGAACTCCCGCGCGGGGACCGGAAGTCCGGGAGCGCGGCGGCCACCTCCCGGGCGAACCCGCCGGCGCCGACCAGGAGCAGGTCGGTGAAGGCCACTAGACCGCCGCCCGCACACCGGCCGCCGCGCGCACCGCGGCGACCACCCGGTCCTGCTGCGCCTCGGTCATGTCGTGGAACAGCGGCAGGATCAGCGAGTCGCGGGTCAGCCGCTCGGTGACGGGCAGCGGCACATGCTCGACGTCCGCGTAGGCCGGCTCCAGATGCGCGGCCATGATCCCCCGCCGGGCCGAGATCCCGGCCCGGGCCAGCTCGCCGAGCAGTTCGTCGCGCGACACGGGGAAGTCCTCGGGCAACAGCACCCAGAACGCCTGATGGTTGCTCTGCCCGTACGCGGGATCCGCCGCCGTCCTCAGGCCCGTTACCTCGGCGAGCAACTCCCGGTAACGGGCCGCCAGTTCGCGCCGCCGGGCGACCATCGCGGGCAATCTGCCCAATTGCACCAGGCCGACCGCCGCCTGGATGTCGGTCATCCGGTAGTTGAAGCCCAGTTCGTCGTAGCTCTCCACCACCGGTGCCCCGCCCGCGCGGTCCGCCGCGTCCCGATCGGCCGCACTCACGCTCATCCCGTGCTCGCGCAACCGGCGCAACCGCGGCGCCGCGCTCTCCCGGGCCAGGGTGAGCATGCCGCCCTCGCCGGTGGTCAGCAACTTGCGCGGGTGGAAGGAGAAGGTCGCCGACATCGCCCCGGCGCCCACCGGGCGGCCCTTGTAGGTCGAGCCCGCCGCACAGGCCGCGTCCTCGACCACCACGACCCCTCGGGCGTCCACGAGGTCCCGCACGCCGTCCAGATCGGCCGGGATGCCGCCCTGGTCGACCAGGATCACCGCGCGCGTGGCGGCGCCGAGCACCGGCTCGATGGTCGCCGGGGTCAGGTTCCCGGTGGCCGACTCCACGTCGGCGAACACCGGCCGCGCACCCACGTAGCGCACCGCGTTGGCGGTGGCCACGAAGGACAACGAGGGCACCACGACCTCGTCGCCCGGTCCCACCCCGGCGTTGATCAGCGCCAGGTGCAGCGCGGTCGTACACGAGGACACCGCGATCGCCGCGGGCACTTCGACATACTCCGCGAAGGCCCGCTCGAAGGCCGCCACCCGGGGCCCCTGGGCCACCCAGCCGGAGCGCACCGCCTCCGCCGCCGCGGTCGCCTCCTCCTCGCCCATCCAGGGCCGCATCACCGGAATTCGTTCCATGCTCATCGTGTCTCCCCCAACCCCGTCCGCCCCGACCCTTGTCCCAGCCGCACGACCTTCGCCCGCCGGGCACCGAACTCCCTCGATGCCCCGGTCGACTCAGACCGTCTCCCGCCACCACGCCACCAACCGGCGCAGCCCCTCGTCGATGTCCACCTCCGCCGTGAAGCCCAACTCCCGGGCCGCCTTGGAGGTATCGGCCAGCCGCCGGGTCACCCCGCCGCCCGCCCGGGCCGGCCCGTACTCGATCCCGAGCTCCGCCGCGCCCATCACCGCCGACAACCGCTCGGCCAGGTCACGTAGCGAAGTCTCGGTCCCGGAGCCGATGTTGAACACCTCGCCGCTCGAATCGGCCCGCGCGGCAAGGAGGTTGGCGCGGGCGATGTCGTCGGTGTACACGAAGTCCATGGTCTGCAGGCCGTCGCCGAGGATCAACGGGGGTTCCCCCTTGCCGATCCGCTCCATCCAGCGGATCAACACCTCGGTGTAGAGGCCGTGTACGTCCATCCGCGGGCCGTAGACGTTGAAGTAGCGCAGCGCCACGTAGTCCAGGCCGTACATCGCCCGGAAGCTGCGCAGCAGGCCCTCGTTGAACAACTTGGCCGCGCCGTAGAGCGTGTCGTTGTCGTAGGGGTGGTGCCGCTCGGTGGTCGGGAACTCCTCGGCCAGCCCGTAGACGGACGCCGAGGAGGAGGTGACCACCTTGCGGACGTCGGCAGCGACCGCCGCCTCGAACACGTCGTAGGTGCCGTCCACCAGCACCTCCAGGGCCAGTCTCGGCTCCTCGACGCACTGGGTGATCCGGATCGCGGCCAGGTGGAACAACACGTCGGTGCCCGGCATCAGCCGGGCGAGCAGCGGCCGGTCGCGGATGTCGCCCACCACCAGTTCGACCCGCTCGTCGGTCGACGCCCGGGCCAGATTGCCCCGGTGACCCCGGGTCAGATCGTCCAGCACGACCACCCGCGCCGCGCCCTCGGCCAACAGGTGGTCCACGATGGTGGACCCGATGGTCCCCGCGCCACCGGTGACCACGCAGCGCGACCCCGCGATCTCGACACTCATCGGATCTCCCCCACCGCGACGGTGACGCCGCCCAGTTCCAGGCTGCGCGAGGCGGCCTCCAACAGTGCCAATACCCGCAGACCCGCGCGGCCGTCGGTGAGCGCCGGCCGCGAGGTGCCGATCGCGTCGGCGAACTCGGCCATCACCGCGCGCAGCGCCTCACGTTCGGGCAGCGCGGGCGAGACCACGTCGCCCACCCGGTAGGAGATCAGCTTCTCCCGCCGGGCCTCGTGGCTGAGCGCGGCGTCCGCGGCCAGGTCGATCCCCTTGTCGTGCACCTGGAGCCGGGCGGCCGGGTTGGTGTCGTCCCACACCAGCGTGCGCCGCGAGCCGCCGATGATGGTGGTACGCACCTTGGTCGGCGACAGCCAGTTCACGTGCACGTGCGCGATGGCGTCGTTGTTCAGCCGCAACACCAGATAGGCCAGGCAGGCCCGCCCGGTGCCGAGCGGGTCCGCGCCGTGCGCGGCCACCGACACCGGGCGCACCCCGGGCGGCAGGATGAAGTCCAGGATGGACAGGTCGTGCGGGGCCAGGTCCCACAACA
Source organism: Embleya sp. AB8 (assembly GCF_049739465.1). Classification (NCBI taxonomy): domain Bacteria; kingdom Bacillati; phylum Actinomycetota; class Actinomycetes; order Kitasatosporales; family Streptomycetaceae; genus Embleya; species Embleya sp. AB8. Next base: position 51,056 of record NZ_JBMHHY010000038.1, on the reverse strand, counting down.
CGTCCACGTCCGGCTGGACCAGGCCGAGGTTGATCCGCACCGAGTCGAAGAATCGGATGTCGCCCAACTCGCCGCCGTGGATCAGCTCGCGGATGTGGCGGACCACCGGCATGTAGCAGAACGTGTGATCGCACATCAGGGTCAGCCCGCTGCGCTCGGCCAGTTCGACCAGCTTGACCGCGTCCGCGTACTCGGCCGTGATCGGCTTCTCGACCAGGACGTGCTTGCCCGCCGCCAGGGCCGCGGCGACCAGTTCGAAGTGCGTCGCGGCCGGCGTCGCGATCGCGACCGCGTGTACCGCGGGATCGGCCAGCACGTCCTGATACGACGTGCTCACCCCGACCGTGCTGTACTCACCCAGTACCGCGCGGGCACGCGCCTCGTCGAGGTCGCACAGCCACTCCACCCGCAACGCCGGTGTGGCCTGCGCGTTGCGCACCAGATTGGGCCCCCAGTAACCGGCCCCTATCACGGCGAGCCCGATGGCTCGCCCCGACCCGGAATTCGACATGACGGACATGACGAAGCGTCAACTCCCCTGCACCCCCCGGCCGCACGGGCCCAGCCGCCGCACGGCACCCCCACCCGAACGAAGCTAGCGTCCGATCCGGTCCGCCGCCCCGCATCCGGGAAATCCGGGGCGGTATCCGGGAAATCTGCGGGTCATCCGGGAAATCCCGGGGTCGGACCGAGCTGCGAGGATCCTTCCCGGCGTCCCGGTTGCACGTGTCGCCGAGGCGTTTGGCACGCTGTTGCACGCACAGTCACCGATCCGGGCGCCGGCATGATCGATCCGTCGACTACAGCCGTGTCGAACCGAGCAGCAAGAGAACGAGAAGGGAACGCCACGTGGCCGCGGGTACTCCGACGACGACACTGGCGAAGGAACGTACGGCGCAGGTGGATCCGGAACTCGAACCGGACGCCGCCGAGCCGCACGAGCCGAGCGCGCCGGGGGCCGCTCGGGAGAGCATCCTCCCGGCCGTGGCAGCGGCGCTGTTCATCGGCAAGCAGATCCGCACCCGGGCCGGCGCCAAGGGCGACACCGTGCCGACCGCGCATCCGCTGGTCCGGGACTTCCTGGTGGCGCTGCCGGTCGAGGCGCGCGAGCGCTGGCGGGGCCGCTGCCCCGAGGTCGAGCTGGTCTCCGAGCACCTCTTCGAGGCCGAGGCCGCGCGGACCAAGCGGGCCGCCCGGCGGCCGTTCACCGTGCAGGAGGCGCGGCGCTCGCTCAAGGGCGCCAAGTTGACCCTGCGGCGGATCCGCGAGGACGGCGATCCGCACCACGACACCTATCAACCGCCGTGCCGCTCCTGCGCGCCGATGCTCGAGCACTTCGGCGTCACGCCGACGGAAAGCGGCTGAGATGTCGCGCTTCTCCACCGACGTGGTACACGAACTCAAGCGGGCCGGCTGGACGGTGGGCCGGCGCCGACTGGCCCAGGCCGAGACGTGGGCCCGACAGATCAGCGATCACGAATCGCCCGACGGACACCGGCACAGCGTGTTCCCGGCGGCCCTGGTGGCCTGGGCCGAGTTCGGCACGCTGCACTTCGCAATCCACGGCGCGGGCAAGGACGTGCTGCGCCGGCCGTTCACCATCGACCCCACCCGGGGACTGCACCTGCCGCGCACGCTCACCGACGTGGGTCGCGCGCTGGGCACCCCGCTGGCGCCGCTGGGCGAGGAGGAGGGCGGCAGCAGCTATCTGGCGATCGACCCGAGCGGTCGGGTGTTCGGCCTGGACCACACCGGTGAGTGGTTCCTCGGCTCGTCGATGGACGCCGCGATCAGCACACTGGTGCTCGGCCTGGCCCCGGTGCGCATCCGCGACGACGGGCGCTGGTAGTCGTACTCGCACAGCCGTACGCACACGTCGGGGCGGTGTCCCCCAGCGGAGACACCGCCCCGACCCGCGCACGGCACGATCAGACGTTGAACCGGTTCTGCGCGCGCTCGAGTCCCTCGCGGACCAGGGCCTCGCACGCGTCGGCCGCCCGGTCCACCTCGAACCCGAGTTCCTTGCGCTCGGTGGCGGAGAAGTCCTTGAGCACGAACGCCGCCACGTCCATCCGGCCGGGCGGGCGGCCGATGCCGAACCGTACGCGCAGGTAGTCGGGTCCGAGCGACTTGGTGATCGACTTCAGGCCGTTGTGCCCGTTGTCGCCGCCACCGCGCTTGAGCCGCAGCACGCCGAAGTCGACGTCCAACTCGTCGTGGACCGCGATGATGTTCGCGACCGGGATCTTGTAGAAGTCGCGCAGCGCGGTCACCGGACCGCCGGACAGGTTCATGAACGACATCGGCTTGGCCAACACCACCCGATGCGGACCGAGCCGGGTCTCCACCACCTGGGCACGCGACCTGTGCGCCTTGAACTTCGACCGGTCCCGCTCGGCGAGCAGGTCGACCACCATGAATCCGACGTTGTGGCGATTCCCGGCGTATTCCGGCCCGGGATTGCCGAGGCCCACGATCAACCACGGACTGTCGTCCGTGGTCGCGTGGGCCTGCGACTCACTCATGATGTTGTTGTCCCCGCGTTCGTCCTACGACAACGGACCGGATCAGGCCTCGGCCGCGGCTTCCTCGGCGGTCGGCTCCGGCGCCGACGGGGTGAGGATGTGCAGGATGACCGCGTCCGGGTCGCCCGCCAGGACGGTGCCCTTCGGCAGCTTGATGTCCTTGGCGTGCACCGAGGCGCCCGGCTCCAGGCCGGTCACGTCGATCTCGATGGTCCCGGGGAGGGCGGTCGCGTCGGCCTCGATGGGCAGCGCGGTGACGACGGTCTCGAGCAGGCCGCCCGGGGCGATGTCGCCGACGGTGCTGACCGGGACGTCGACCGTGACGGTCTCGCCCTTCTGCACGATCAGCAGGTCCACGTGCTCGAGGTGGCGCTTGATCGGGTGCCGCTGGACGTCCTTGGGCAGGGCGAGCTGCGCCTTGCCGTCGATGTCCAGCGAGAACAGCACGTTGGGGGTCTTGAGCGCGAGCATGAGCTCGTGGCCCGGAAGCGCAAGGTGGAGCGGAGCGGAGCCGTGACCGTAGAGGACGGCCGGCACCTTACCCGCGCGACGGGCGCGACGGGCGGCACCCTTGCCGAACTCGGAACGCGGCTCGGCGACGATACGGACCTCGGACACGACGGGTACTCCTCGAACGACGCGGTGGCGGATGGCGGGGCGGGGTCCCCATGGTGCGGACCGACTGCGGACGGATGAGTCGCCGGAGCCGGTTCGTAGGTGCCCGAGTGGCACCGGGTCCCCTGCAAAAGCCTTGGAGGAGCACACGACACACAACTACCGCGTCGATCACGGAGCAAGTAGCGCGCATCCCTCGCCGGGCAACCCCGTTAGCCTACCCGCTCTTCTCGGTCACCCCGAAATCGGGTCGGGACAAGCACCACTCACAGGAGTGACAGCGTGCGCCCCATTCGTCGCAAGATACCGCGAAAAGCAGGTGGGCACACGTCCGCCGCCCGGCCGAACGGCCGGGCGGCGGACGCGAGTTGAGGCTCGGTCACCCGTCGGGGTGAATCCTGCTCAGCTGTGGCCGTCGAACAGGCTCGTGACCGAACCGTCCTCGAAGACCTCGCGAATCGCGCGACCGACCATCGGCGCGATCGACAGGATGGTCAGCTTGTCGAACCGGCGCTCCTCCTCGATCGGCAGCGAGTTGGTCACGATGACCTCGCTGATCCGCGAGTTCTTCAGCCGGTCCACGGCGGGGCCGGAGAGCACCGCGTGGGTGGCGGCCACGATCACGTCGGCGGCGCCGTTGTCGTAGAGCGCGTCGGCCGCGGCGCAGATCGTGCCGCCGGTGTCGATCATGTCGTCGACCAGCACACACGTACGGCCGGTGACGTCACCGACCACCTCGTGCACGGTGACCTCGTTGGCGATGTTCGGGTCGCGGCGCTTGTGGATGATCGCCAGCGGTGCGCCCAGGCGATCCGTCCACTGGTCGGCCACCCGGACCCGGCCGGCGTCCGGGGAGACCACGGTCAGCCGCTCGCGGTCCACCCGCCTGCCGACGTGGTCGGCCAGCAGCGGCAGCGCGAACAGGTGGTCCACCGGGCCGTCGAAGAAGCCCTGGATCTGCGAGGTGTGCAGGTCCACGGCCATCAGCCGATCCGCGCCCGCGGTCTTGAACAGGTCCGCCATCAGCCGGGCCGAGATCGGCTCGCGACCGCGGTGCTTCTTGTCCTGCCGGGCGTAGCCGTAGAACGGCACGATGACCGTGATGCGCTTGGCGGAGGCCCGCTTCAGCGCGTCGATCATGATCAGCTGTTCCATGATCCACGTGTTGATCGGAGCCGTGTGGCTCTGGATCACGAACGCGTCGGCACCTCGTACGGAGTCCTCGAACCGTACGTAGATCTCCCCGTTGGCGAACTCGAAGGCCTTGGTGGGAACGAGATCCGCACCGAGCTCCGAGGCCACCTCCTTCGCAAGTTCGGGGTGGGCCCTGCCCGTGAAGAGCATGAGCTTGCGCTCAGGCGTCACCTTGATCCCGCTCACAGCACCGTCTCCTTGCCATTCGCCTCGGCAGAACCGTCGTTCGGCCCGGCCGTTGTGTGCACGTCCCCCGCGGCGCCCTGCGCCGCCGCGAGCGCGCGTTCGGCGGCCTGCGCCGAGGCCGAACCCGCGCGTTTGCGTGCGACCCACCCGTCGATGTTGCGCTGGCGCCCCCGCGCCACCGCCATCGCACCGGGCGGGACATCTTCGGTGATCGCCGATCCGGCGGCCGTGTAGGCACCGTCGCCGATCTCGATCGGGGCGATCAGCATCGTGTCGCTGCCCACTCGCACGTGGTCCCCGACCACGGTGTGGTGCTTGTTCACTCCGTCGTAGTTCACGAAGATCGTCGCCGCGCCGATATTGCTGCCCACCCCAATCGTCGCATCCCCGACGTAGGACAGGTGCGGCACCTTGGATCCCTCGCCGACCACGGCGTTCTTCATCTCCACGAAGCCGCCGGCCTTGGCCGCGCGCGCGAGGCGGGTGCCCGGTCGCAGGTAGGTGTACGGACCCACGCTCGCCTCGGCACCGATCTCGGCGCCCTCGCTCGTGGTGTTGTACACGTGCGCCCGCTCGCCCACGACGGTGTCGCGCAGCGTGCAGTTGGGACCGACCACGGCCTCGGCGGCCACGCTGGTGGTGCCGTGCAGTTGGGTGTTGGGGTGCACGACGGCGTCCGGTTCGAACGTGACGTCCACGTCGATCCAGGTGGTCGCGGGGTCGATGACGGTGACCCCGGCGCGCATCGCGGCTTCCAGGAGACGGTCGTTGAACACCCGCCGCGCCTCGGCCAACTGGACCCGGTCGTTGACGCCCAGGATCTCCCGGTGGTCCACCGCGGCGGCGGCGCCGACCCGGTGGCCGGCCTCGCGCAGCACGTGCAGCGTGTCGGTGAGGTATTCCTCGCCCTGGCTGTTGTGCGCGGTGATCTGGCCGAGCGCCTCGCGCAGCAGCTTGCCGTCGAACGCGTACACGCCGGAGTTGATCTCGGCGATCGCGCGCTGCGCGGCGGAGGCGTCCTTGTGCTCGACGATCGCGGTGACCGCGCCGCGCCCGTCGGGGGTGTTCTCCCGGACGATCCGGCCGTAGCCGGCCGGGTCCGGGACGACCGCGGAGAGCACGGTGACCGCGTTGCCCTCGCGCTCGTGGGTGTCCACCAGCGCGGCCAGGCTGGCCGCGGTCAGCAGCGGGGTGTCCCCGCAGGTGACCAGGACCACGCCGGTCGGCTCGCGGCCGGCCGCGCCGAGCCCGTCCAGGGCCACCCGCACGGCGTGCCCGGTGCCGTTCTGCTCCTCCTGGACCACCACGCGGGCGGCCGGGTCCAGTTCGGACAGGTAGCTCGCCACCTTGTCGCGGCCGTGGCCGACGACGACGATCAGGTCTTCGGGATCCAGCCGTCGCGCGGCCTCGACCACGTGCCCGACCATGGCCCGACCGGCCAGGGCGTGCAACACCTTCGGTGTGGTCTTGGAACGCATGCGGGTGCCCTCACCCGCAGCGAGTACGACGACGGCAGCCGGGCGGATGGGGCTCACAGAGCAAGGCTCCTCGGCTTCGCTGGCGGGGGAAGCCCGACGACTCCGAAGGCCGACTCCGGAGAAACGAAATGACGGCACGACGAAGTCGAGCCGAACAAACCGGGCCCTACGAGGATAGCGCCGTCGGGAGAAGGCTCCACGCGCCGCTGCGGCCGGCACTGCCGAAAGGCTCCGCTACCAGGATTTGAACCTGGACCATGGGGACCAAAACCCCGTGTGCTGCCGAGTTACACCATAGCGGAATGAATCGGGCATTCCGCTGGGCAGGCGGGTTCATCCCGTTTTCACGGCACCTACTATGCCGGCCCCTCGACGGTTCGTGCGCGAATAACCCCCGTCGACCCCGTCGAAGATCCGCGCGACGCCGCGCCGCACTCGCACACAAAGCCGACCGAGGCCGCCGGCATGCCGCCCGCCGGGCCCGGAAAACCTCTCGGACAGGGCATGAACGGAAGGAACAGGGGGCCGTACAGACCCCTCACTTTCCGCTCATGACCTGCCATACTGACGGAACTTACGGCCCCGTAGGTTACGTCGCCGTAGCGCTGCCCGCCCCCGACCCGAGGGAATCCCGATGACCCCTTCCTCCGGCACCAGCGTGCTCGACGCCGAACGGAAGCCCGCCACCGACGCCGCCCGCGGCACCCTCGGTGGCGAACGCAAGCACCTCGCCGAACAGATCGCGCTGGCGTTGTTCATCGGCATCCCGTTCCTCGCGCTGGTGGCGGCGGTCCCGGCGGCCTGGGGTTGGGGACTGTCCTGGCACGACGTGGTGCTGGGGGTGGTGATGTACGCCATCACCGGCCACGGGATCACGATCGGGTTCCATCGCTACTTCACCCACGGGTCGTTCAAGGCCAAGCGCCCGGTCCGGATCGCGCTGGCGATCGCGGGCAACATGGCCGTACAGGGGCCGCTGGTGCGGTGGGTGGCCGACCATCGCAAGCACCACAAGTACTCCGACAAGGAGGGCGACCCGCACTCGCCATGGCGCTACGGCACCAGCGTCGGCGCCCTCGCCAAGGGCCTGTGGTGGGCACACCTGGGGTGGCTGTTCGACGTCGAGCAGACCTCGCAACAAAAGTACGCGCCGGACCTGCTCAAGGACCGCGACATGATCCGGGTATCGCGCCAGTTCCCGCTGTGGGTGGCGGTCTCGCTGGCGGCTCCCGCGCTGGTCGGCGGCCTGTGGGCGTGGTCGTGGTGGGGCGCGCTGACCGCGTTCTTCTGGGCCGGTCTGGTCCGGGTCGCGCTGCTGCACCACGTGACCTGGTCGATCAACTCGATCTGCCACGCGGTCGGCGCGCACACCTTCAAGTCCCGGGACCGCTCGGGCAACGTGTGGTGGTTGGCGATTCCCTCGATGGGCGAGTCCTGGCACAACCTGCACCACGCGGACCAGACCAGCGCCCGACACGGGGTGCTGCGCGGCCAACTCGACAGCAGCGCGCGGGCGATCCGCTGGATGGAGCGGCTCGGCTGGGTCTGGGACGTGCGCTGGCCGGACCGGGAGCGGGTGGCGGCCCGGCGGGCGGCATGATGGGGCAGTGACCGAGAGCAGCAGGCGGAGTGCACCGCGCGGCGGCGGTCGTGTGCGCATGACCGGGAAAGAGCGCCGTGAGCAGTTGATCGACATCGGTCGAACACTGTTCGCGGAGCGTGGCTACGACGCGACGAGCGTCGAGGAGATCGCCCACAAGGCGGGCGTCTCGAAGCCGGTCGTCTACGAACACTTCGGGGGCAAGGAAGGGCTTTACGCGGTCGTCGTGGACCGCGAGACCAGCGCGCTGCTCGACATGGTGACGGGGGCGCTGACCGGCGGGCACCCTCGGGAGCTGCTGGAACAGGCCGCGTTCGCCCTCCTGGACTACATCGACCAGAACACCGACGGCTTCCGGATCCTGGTCCGGGACTCGCCGGTGGCCCAATCGACCGGCACCTTCGCGTCCCTGATCAGCGACATCGCCTCGCAGGTCGAGGACGTACTGGGCCTGGAATTCAAGTCCCGCGGCTACGACCCGAAGCTGGCCCCGATGTACGCCCAGATGTTGGTCGGCATGGTCGCGCTGACCGGCCAGTGGTGGCTCGACGTCCGCCGCCCGAAGAAGGCCGACGTGGCCGCCCACCTGGTCAACCTGGCCTGGAACGGCCTGTCCGGCATAGAACCCAAGCCGAGGCTGGTGGGCCGCAGGAGCTCGTGAGCCGAGGTGTCGTTGGACACATATATGTGCGGGGCCGCTCCGGAGGGGGCGGCCCCTCGCGCTGTCCGCGCGGGTCACGCAGCGAGCGGAAGACTTCCACCAAAGATACTATCGCCAGAGATAGTATCTCTGGCGCTACCATTGTGAGTCGGTCCGAAGATGCCCGACGCTTCACGAATGGACATTTCCTCTCATGTACCGCTTCATCGGCAGGGATCGAGAGCTGCGCACGCTGCGGAACACGCTGGACGAGGTGCGCGATGCCGTCGGCGCGCCTCGCCCCGGACAGTGCGTTCTGATGCGCGGGAGGCGGCGCGTCGGGAAATCGACGCTGGTCGAGGAGTTTCTCCGGCAGGCGGCGGTTCCGCATCTCTTCTTCACCGCCGGCGGCGGTACCGCCGAGGACGAACTGGCGGAACTGCTCGACGCGGTGGCTGAATCCTCGCTGCCGAATCGCTCGCTGTTCGCCGAAGAGGCGCCGAGCCGGTGGAACGCGGCGTTCCGACTGTTGGCCGAGATCCTGCCGGACGACGCGCCGAGCGTGGTGGTGATCGACGAGGTGCCCTATCTGATGGAGCGCGTCGACGCCTTCGAGGGCATGCTTCAGCGGGCCTGGGATCGTTGGCTCGGCACCAAGCCGGTGCTGTTGCTGCTGGTCGGTTCGGACCTGTCGATGATGGCCGCGCTGAACGCCTACGACCGACCGTTCCACCAGCGTGGGCGGGAAATGGTCGTCGGCCCGCTGAACCCGGCCGACCTCGGCGAGATGCTCGACCTGGCGCCCGCCGACGCCTTCGACGCCGCGCTGATCACCGGGGGCCTGCCGCTGATCTGCCGGGAATGGCGACCCGGGGCCTCGATGTGGGAGTTCCTGGCAGCCGCGCTGGAGAACCCGATCTCCGCCCTGCTCGTCTCCGCCGAGCGATCCCTCGCCGCCGAGTTCCCACCGCAGGCGATGGGCCGGGAGGTGTTGCGCGCCATCGGGGCGGGCGAGCGCACCTTCACCAATATCGCGCGCGCCGCCGGCGGCATCGCGCACAGCAGCCTCAGCAGGGCGACGGACCTGCTGATCGGCAAGGGCGTGGTGGCGGCCGAGTTGCCGCTCTCGACGCACCCCTCGAAGGAACGCCGCTACCGCGTGGCGGACCCGTATCTGCGCTTCTGGCTGACGTTCCTCGACCCGCACATGGCGGAGATCGAACGGATGCGTGGCGATCTCACCCTGGACCGACTCAGGGGGCAGTGGACCGCGTGGCGCGGACGCGCCGTCGAGCCATTGATCCGAGAATCCCTCGCCCGGATACTGCCCGCCGGCGGCCTGCCCGCCGCGCCCGCCGTCGGCGCCTACTGGACCCGAAGCAACGACGTCGAAATCGACCTCGTGGGCGCCGACCGGCAGCCCGTGGCCAAGAAGCTGCTGTTCCTGGGCTCGATCAAATGGCTGGAGACGTCCCCGTTCGACGCCCACGACCTGGCCGCCCTGCACAAGCATCGCGCCGCGCTCACCACCGAAGCGGTCCCCTTGATCGCCGTCTCCCGAAGCGGCACCACCTGCTCGGGCCTGCAAGCGAACTTCGGCCCGGAGGACCTACTTGCCGGATGGCGGCCACAGCGCGGCACAGGCGCGGCATAGTCACGTCGGGTCGAGCGCGGGCCCGATCACGCCGGCGCGACGCTCCCCGTGTCCACCCACCCCGGGATCGGTTCGCGGGTGGTCAGCCAGGTGCTCGGGACGTCGGTCAGGCCCCTGCGCGAGGCCACGACACCCGCGGTGATCGCGCAGGTCGTGTCGACGTCGCCCATTCCGCTCGCCGTCTCCCACAGGGCGTCGTCGAGCGCGTCCGGGTGGTGGGCCGCCGTCCACAGGGCGAAGGGGACCGTGTCCGGCGCGCTGATGCGCGAGCCGTTGCCCAGCATGCTCACCGCGTTGCGGACCGAGGAGTCGGCCGGCAATCGGGCGGCCGTGCGCAGGCCCGCCGCCACGTCGCTCTCGGGGGTGTGCCCGGCCACCTCGGTCAGGAACCGCACCGGGTCGGGGGCCGGTTCGTCCCGCCCCCGAGTCGCCAGCGCCGCCGCGATCGCCACCGCGACCGCGCCCGCCACCGCCTCCGGATGCGCGTGCGTGGTCTCCGCCGAGCGCTCGGCCTCGGCCGCGACGTCGGCGAGTTCGCGGTCCGCGTACCACGCGCCCAGTGGCGCGACCCGCATCGCGGCGCCGTTGCCCCACGACCCCTGGCCGTCGAACTGACGGCGCGTCACCTCCCGCCACGACTCGCCCTCGCGGATCGCGCGCAGCACGCCGTGCATCGACGGGCCGTAGCCGCGATACGGGTCGGCCGTGTACGCCGCGGCGAAGTGCTCGGCCAGCGCGTCCTGGTCCACCTCGCCGCGCAGGTGCAGGATCCGCAGTACGGACAGTGCCATCGCGGTGTCGTCCGTCCAGTACCAGAGGTCGGCCTCGGGGGCGATCCGGCGCGCCTGATGCTCGGCCAGGTCGGCACCCTTGTAGAAGAACCACTGCTCGCCGAAGGCGTCGCCGAGGGCGAGGCCGTGGAGTGTGCGGGCCGCGTTCGCGACCCGTCGGGTACGGTCCATACACCTCAGCCTGCCGGCCGCCCCCGGCCCGGACCAGGGATTTCCCGGGCGTTCGAAGTAGCCCGAAACCAAGGAAGAAGTGTCGGATATTGCTCATTCTTATCTCGACATCAAGAGGCTCGGCATCGAACGACTCGCTAGAATGACCTCATGAAAGACGAGGTCGACCGGCTTGTCGCGGCATGGAAGCGGGAGCGCCCGGACCTCGACGTCGAACCCCTCGAAGTACTGAGCCGGGTCACCCGGCTGGCTCGGCATCTCGACCGCGCCCGACGCACCGCGTTCTCCGCGCGCGACCTCGAACCGTGGGAGTTCGACGTACTCTCCGCACTGCGTCGCGACGGCGCCCCGTACCAGCTCTCCCCCGGCCAGCTGCTCACCCAGACCCTGGTCACCTCCGGGACGATGACGAACCGGATCGACCGCCTCGCGGCCAAGGGGCTGGTGTTGCGGCTGCCCGATCCCGACGACCGGCGCGGCGTACTGGTCCGGTTGACCGAGGACGGGCGCGATCGGGTCGACTCGGCGATGGCCGAACTGCTCGGCCGGGAACGGGCCATCCTGGCCGGCCTGACGGTCGATCAGCAGGCCGCGCTGGCCGGGCTTTTGCGTTCTCTTGTCGCGCCGTTCGACAACCACGCCTGAAACAAACCTCTTTGACCATCTCATGGCCATGATTCACTCTTGGTGACCAAATACGTCAAGCACCCATTGTGTGTCGGTAAGTGCGCCCTGTAGACAAGTTCCTGTCGGAAGCGAAACCGCGAGGGTTCGCCCACCTCGGGAACAGGAGCAGGGAATGCCGCCCACCATTCGTCCGGTCCACAGTCCGCGGCACCGACGGACCCCGGCGTCCGGCCGGATCGACCGACCCACCCCCGCCGACCTCGCCGCCCTGACCGGGCACGACTAGTCCCGATCGACCCCGGGGGACGGGGTCGGGGGGACTCGGGGCGACGCGGGGGCTGGGGGAACGGCCCCGCTCACGAGCCGCGAAGGCGTCTTGGGGAAGTAACGCCGGAGCGATCGGACAGCGGTGGTCGACGAGTCGGCGGGGTGCGAAGCGTGGGGGTCGGGGGCGGAACACGAATACGGCGGTGGAATTCCGGGGGGATCCGAAGGAGAAACCCGAAGGGACCCGAACGGGGAAACGCGGCGCGGCGACAACAGGCGAACGACACGGAATACCGGGGAATACCGGGGAATGGGGCGGGGCGGCGCGCACTGGGGGCGGGTGGCAGGAAATGGGGGCGGGTCGGGGGCAGTCGGGGGCGATTCGGGGAGAAGGGCAATCGGGCCACACCCGACGGCGGGCCGGTGGATGACGATCCACCGGCCCGCCGTCGGGTCCGATCCCGCCAAATTCAGCCGGCCGACGTACCGACCGCCGAGGCCGCCTCCGGGGTGAATGTCACCGGCAGCCGCTGTAGGCCCCGCATGATCAGCCCACCGCGCCACCGCAGTTCGTCCTCGGGCAGCGCGAGGCGTACGTCCGGCAACCGGCGCAACAGTGTGCCGATCGCGATCTGGCCCTCGAGCCGGGCCAGCGGCGCGCCGATGCAGTAGTGGATGCCGTGCCCGAACGCGAGGTGCTGGTTGTCCGCGCGGGCCGGGTCGAGCAGGTCCGGCTCGGCGAACCGGCGCGGATCACGATCGGCCGCCGCGAGCACCACGAGCACCGGCTCGCCCGCCGGGATCCGGGTCCCGCCGATCTCCACCTCGGTGGTGCTGAATCGCCAGGTGGCCACCTCGACCGGCCCGTCGTAGCGCAGCAGTTCCTCGACGGTGGGCGCCAACAACCCCGGATCGGCCTGGAGCGCGAGCCGTTCGGCCGGATGGTTCAGCAGGGCAAAAAGGCCATTTCCGATCAAATTGACCGTGGTTTCGAAACCGGCGAACAGCAGGATGAAGGCCATCGCCGCGGCCTCGTCCTCGGTCAGGTGTTCGCCGTGGTCGCTCGCCCGGATCAGGCCGGAGATCAGGTCGTCGTCCGTGTCGGTGAGCGTCGCCCGCTTGCGGTGGATCAACTCGGCCAGATAGGTGCGCATGTGCCGCACCGCGCGGGCCACTCCGCCGCGCGGCCCCGAGCCGTGTCGGATCATCATCCCGGCCCAGGTGCGGAAGTCGGCCTGGTCCTCGTCCGGCACCCCGAGCAGGTCGCAGATCGCGTAGATCGGCAGCGGGAAGGCGAAGTCGTGGATCAGGTCGGCCTCGCCGGTGCGCGCCACGTCGTCGAGCAGCCGGTCCGCCAGCGCCTGCACCCGGGGACGGAACTCCTCGGCCCGGCGCGGCGTGAACGCCTTGGACACCAGCCGGCGCAGCCGGGTGTGGTCCGGCGGGTCGAGGTTGAGCAGATGCGCGCCCACGCCGGAGCGCTGCTCGCCGGGCACCCCGACCTTGCCCTGCTTCCAGGCCGCCTCCGAATGCCGGGGGTTCTTGCTGAGTCGCTGGTCGGCGAGCGCCTGCCGGGCGTCCGCGTACCGGGTGACCAGCCAGGCCTCGACTCCGCTGGGCAACGTGGTGCGGTGCACCGGTGCGTGCTCGCGCAGGTGCGCGTAGGCCGGATACGGATCGGCGATGAACTCTCGGCTGAACAGCTCGGGCCCGGCGGGCACCGGGTGCGCCGGGCAGCCCGGCGCGGGTGTGTCGTCGGTCACGGCTGCGGCGTCCGGGCCGCGCGGAGCCCCTTGATACCGAGCCAACCGATCGCGTTGCCGGCCACGAACGAGACGATCGTCAGGGCCAGATGGATGAGGAAGAAGGTGGTCGCCCCGTCGTTCCAGGATCGGTCGTCGGCCCAGATGTTCTTGAGAAAGTTCGGCCACAGGATCCAGCTCCAGACGCCGAACAACACCAGACAGGTGGAAATACCTCGGCCGATCCTCAACGTGAAGCACCCGTTCCTCGGTCACAAGCTTCGCAATTTTGTCCCGGTTCAGTATGCGGCGGCGCGGCCGACGGACCGTAGCCGGGGGTCACCAGTACGCTCATCACATGTCTGATTGGTTCCGGGCTTCTCGCAAGCCGGCTGTGGTGTGCGCTGCCGCGCTCGTTCTCGCGTCCGGTCCGGCCTCGGCCGCGTGGGCGAGCAAGACCGATCCGGAGCCACAACCCCCCTCGCCGATGTCCGATGTCGGCGGGCCGCGCCTGGCCGAGCCCGGCGTACAGAGCGAGCTGCCCGCCGGCGCTCCCGCGTTGCCCGCGGTGGAGGGCTACTCGTGGGTGGTCGCGGACGCGGACACCGGCAAGATCCTGGCCGCGAAGAACCCGCACTGGAAGTTGCCGCCGGCCAGCACGCTCAAGATGTTGTTCGCGGACACCGTGTTGCCCAAGATCGACCGCAACTCCACCCACCAGGTGGCCCCCTCCGACATCCGGAACCTCGGCGAGGGCAGCAGCCTGGTGGGCATAAAGGAGAACGAGACCTACAAGGTCGAGGACCTGTGGCGCGGGGTGTTCCTGCGCTCGGGCAACGACGCGGTACACGTGCTGTGCGCGATGAACGGCGGTGTGGCCACCACCGTGCAGCAGATGAACGAGCGGGCCAAGCAGCTCCAGGCGGGCGACACCAACGTGATCTCGCCGGACGGCTACGACATGCCGGGCCAGGTCTCCAGCGCATACGACCTGGCGCTGTTCGCCCGTGAAGGCATGAAGAACAACGACTTCCGCTCGTACGCGAGCACCAGGGTCGCCGACTTCCCCGGCGTCGCGGGGGCCAAGTTCCAGATCCAGAACACCAATACGATGCTCGGCCAGTATCCGGGCATGATCGGCGTCAAGAACGGCTACACCACCAACGCCGGGAACACCTTCGTCGGCGGCGCCCAGCGCGGCGGGCACACCCTGCTGGTGAGCATCATGCACATCGAGGGCAAGGGCAAGACCTACGAGGACACCGGCAAGCTGCTCGACTGGGGCTTCGCCGCACTGGCCCAGGCGAAGCCGATCGGCACGCTGGTGGAGCCGCTGTCCGGGCCCGGCGAGCAGAAGAACGACAAGGGCGGCAAGTCGACCGACGGCAAGCCCGGCACGGCGAACACCACCAAGGCCGCGTCCTCCTCGGACGACGGCACCTTCGACTGGGGCCTGTGGGCCGGTCTGGGCGTGCCCGCCGCCCTCGTGGTCGGCGGCGGCGTGCTGTTCGCGCTGCGCCGCCGCGAGGGCAACACCGGGGTCCGGTTCGAGGACGACGTCAATCCCTAGGACGCGCCTTCAAGCCCTAGGGCAGGCGGCCCGGTTCAGGCGCGTTGCCGGTTTCGGGTGAACCGTTCCAGGAGCACGCCGAGCGCGGCGACCCCGGCGATCCCCAAGCCGTAGGTGCGGACCGGGTGCGCCGGCTTGGCGGGGTGGGCGGACAGGTCCAGCGGCGGTTGTGCCGCCACCTTCTCGGCGGCGGCCTCGGTGTGCACCGCGAGTTCCTCAGCCTGCTGCGCGTTCGCCGTCCAGGCCGCGCAGAACAACAACAGCCGGATCACGAAGTGCATCCACAGGAGCAGCGCGACCGGCACGCCGAATGCCCCGTACGCGCTCTTCCCCGCGATGCCCGCGATATAGCCGGACACCAGCAGCTTGAGCACCTCGAAGCCGACCGCCCCGATCAACGCGCCCTTGAGCGCGACGCCTCGACTCATGGTCAGCACCGGCAATCCGACCAGCAGGTAGACGAACAACACCACACTCGCCCCGACCGCCACCGCGAAGGCGGCGATCTGCAGCAGGATCCGGCCGACCGGCTGGTGTTCGAGCCCGATCGAGTCGGAGACGCGCTGGATCACCACGGTGGCGAAGGTGGACGCGCCGACCGACAGCGCGCCGGCGAGGCCGAGTCCGATCAGGACACCCACGTCGGCGAGCTTGCGGGTGACCACATTGCCGGGTTCCTCGTTCACGTCCCAGATCGCTCGGATCGAGGAGCGGGTCGCCTCCACCCACCCGGTGCCGGACACCAGCAGGAGTGCCCCGCCGATCAGCCCGACCGCGCCCGCGTTGCGCACCAGGGCGTCCAGGTCGAGCTTGTCCGCGATGCCGGGGATCTGCTTCGAGATCTTGTCCTGCAGCCGCCGGACCTGGCTGTGGTCGAGCGTCGCGGCCACCATCGCCGCGGCGAGCGTGATCAGCGGGAACAGCGACAGGAACCCGTAGTAGGTCACCGCCGCGGCGAGCCGATTGCCCTGCCGCTCGTCGTAGCGTGAATACGCCCGCCAGGCGGGGCCGATGACCGGGATCCGGGCCAGTCGTTCCTTGATCGCCACGAATGACCGCTGCCCGGCCGAGAACCGACCCACACACGACTCCACTTCGTGCCGTCCCCGCTCACCGGGACGGCGTCAGACGGGCAAGGGCCCCGGCAACGACTGGCCGAACGCGAAGTCACGTTGCGGACGCCACACGCCGTCGGCGCCGTGCTCGTAGAGGCTGAAGCCCCAGATCGGGAAGACCGCGTCGTAGTCCACGAGTTCGGCGAACGCCAGATCGAGCATGTGGTCCGGCAGGTGGTGCGCGATCGTCACGTGCGGATGGTACGGGAAGTGCAACTCGCGCTCCAGCGGTCCCGAGCGCACCGCGGCCTCGATCCGCTCGCACTCCGGGATGCCGCGCGCGACCTGGACGAACACCACCGGCGAGGTCGGTCGGAAGGTCCCGGTGCCGCGCAGGTGTATGTCGAACGAGGCCTCGCCCGCGGCGACCGCGCGTAGATGTTCCTCGACCTCGGCCATCGCCTCGTCGGCCACCTCGGTGGGCGGCAACAGGGTCACGTGGGTCGGGATGGCGTTCGCGAGCGGGTCCCCGAACCCGGCGCGGCGCGACTGTAGTTCGCTGCCGTAGGGCTCGGGGATCGCGATCGATACCCCGATGGTGCGCTTCGCCATGTGGTGCGCCTCAGACTCCCGACCGGCCGGTCACCGGGGGCAGGAAGCCGACACGGTCGTAGGTCTCGGCGAGCGTCCTGGACGCCACCGCGCGGGCCTTCTCGGCGCCCTGCGCAAGCACCCGGTCCAACTCGCCCGGGTCGTCCAGATAGCTGCGCACCCGCTCCTGGAACGGGGTGACGAACTCGACCAGCACCTCGGCCACCTCCTTCTTCAGGTCGCCGTAGCCGCGCCCCGCGAAACGCTCCTCGAGCGCGGCGATCGAGGTGCCGGAGAGCGCCGAGTGGATGGTGAGCAGGTTGGACACGCCCGGTTTGTCGGTCTCGTCGAAGCGCACCTCGGTCCCGGTGTCGGTGACCGCGCTGCGGATCTTCTTGGCGCTGACCTTGGGGTCGTCGAGCAGGTTGACGATGCCCTTGGGCGCGGACGCGGACTTGCTCATCTTTATCGTCGGGTCCTGGAGATCGACGATCTTGGCCGTCTCCTTGACGATGAACGGCTTGGGGATGACGTAGGTCTCACCGAAGGTCGAGTTGAACCGCTGCGCGATGTCGCGGGTCAGCTCCAGGTGCTGGCGCTGGTCCTCGCCGACCGGGACCGCGTCGGCCTGGTAGAGCAGGATGTCCGCGACCTGGAGCACCGGGTAGGTGAACAACCCGACCGTGGTGCGGTCGCTGCCCTGCTTGGCGGACTTGTCCTTGAACTGGGTCATCCGCGCGGCCTCGCCGAAGCCGGTGACGCAGTTCATGATCCAGGCGAGCTGCGCGTGCTCGGGCACGTGGCTCTGGACGAACAGCGTGCAGCGCTCGGGGTCGAGGCCGACCGCGAGCAGCTGGGCGGCGGAGATCCGGGTGCGTTCGCGCAGTTCCTTCGGGTCCTGCGGAACGGTGATCGCGTGCAGGTCGACCACACAGTAGAAGGCATCGTGGCTGTCCTGGAGCGGCACCCACTGGCGGATCGCACCCAGGTAGTTGCCCAGGTGGAACGAATCCGCGGTGGGCTGGATTCCGGACAGAACACGGGGACGCGTCGATGCCATGCCGTCATTCTCTCAGGCGCGTGAGGCGGATCCGGTCAGGGGAGCCACGCGACGTCCACGCCGGGCGCACAACAAAGCACGTGGGCGCCCCGGGGAAGACGCAACGATCGTGCGGTGGTGGACAACACAGCCGCCTTACCCCCTCGGTGGCCGCGATCTAGGCTGTACAGATCGACACAGAGGGTCGCCGATCGCGTATCCGTGGTGACGATCCGGCGCGGCCTCCGGCCTGCCGCCACCGCACGGCATTCCGCCGGCATGCCATACCGACGGCACGGCGACTCGGATGCGGGTCCCGGAAATCCCGGGCACCGCCCGCCCGCCGCCGTCCGTGAGAAGGGGAGATCGCGTGCGCCTCACCTCGTGCTGCGGTCGATCGAACCGGTCCGACCTGCGGCCGGAGCGCGTCTCGCCCGGAGCCGAGCGGGCCCGGGTGCCCCGCCGACGACGTCGCGGCTTCGGCGCGCCGCGCGCGGCCGTACTGCGGCACTACGTGATGTGCCCACCGGTGTTCCTGGACGCGCCGGCGGAGCGGAGCGGGGGCGGCCGCTCGACCGGCGTCGCCGGGTTCGGGGCGCCGACCACGACCGCGATGGCCCAGTGGGAGCGGCTGCGCGACACGTTGATCGGGCTGGGCCATCGGGTGAGCCTGGTACCGGGCCGGCCGGGTCTGCCCGAGATGGTGTTCGCCGCGCGGGCCGCCACTGCGGTCGGCGATCGGGCGCTCGGCGCGCGTTCGCGCACGGCGGATCGCTCGGCGCAAACCCCCACCTATCTCGACTGGTTCGCCCGGCACGGCTTCCGCGCCACGTTGGAACCGGTGTTCGCGCACGAGGGCGAGAGCGATCTGCTGCCGGTCGGACCGCGGTTACTGGCCGCAGTGGGGCCGCGCACCGAACCCGCCGCGCACGCCGAGGCGCGGGCCTTCTTCGGCCTGCCGGTGGTCGCGCTCGAACTGGCCGACCCGCGCTTTCCCCGGCTGGGCTCGGCGTTGACCGTACTCGGCGAACACACCGCGGCCTACTACCCGGGCGCGTTCACCCCGACCGCGCAGCGCAGGCTGGCCCGGCTGTTCCCGGAACGGATCGAGGTCGACGAGGCGGAAGCGCTCGCGCTCGGCCTCGACGCGGTCTCCGACGGGCGCAGCGTGCTGCTCGGCGACGCGACACCCACGCTCGCCGCGCGGCTCGCGGGGCGGGGGTTTCGTACGATCGAGCTGGACATGTCGGCATTCGCGGCCCATGGCGCGAGTGTGCGCAGTTGTGTACTGGAACTGCGCGCCGATCGTTGACCGGACGGCATTCGCGGGTATCCCCTCGGCACCTCCCCCGGTGCGTTTCCCCACTCCCGCCGCCGGTGCCGGCCCTGCGCGATTTCTTCACCTTCGTACTGTTCTCCACCGCTACGAAAGGACGTCATGAGCACGCAGCACTCCCCCGTCCCCTCCTCCGCGGACAAGATCGGAGTCGGCCGCCCCGCCGGCCCCGGCGCCGAGAGCACCCGACTGATCGAACTGGCCGACGACTTCAGCGCGCACAACTACCACCCGCTGCCGATCGTGGTCGCCGAGGCGCACGGCGCGTGGATGACCGATGTCGAGGGTCGGCGCTTCCTGGACCTGCTGGCCGGGTATTCGGCGCTCAACTTCGGGCACGGCAACGCGCGGCTGATCGACGCGGCCAAGCGGCAGTTGGACCGGGTCACGCTGACCAGCCGGGCGTTCCACAACGATCGCTTCGCGCCGTTTTGCGAGCAGCTCGCGGAGCTCGCCGGCATGGAGATGGTCCTGGTGATGAACACCGGGGCGGAGGCGGTGGAGACGGCGGTCAAGACGGCGCGCAAGTGGGGCTACGAGGTCAAGGGTGTGCCGGACGGGCGGGCCAGGATCATCGTCGCGGCGGGCAACTTCCACGGCCGCACCACCACGATCGTCAGCTTCTCCACCGACGAGGAGGCGCGCCGGCACTTCGGCCCGTACACCCCGGGCTTCGACATCGTGCCCTACGGCGACGCGGCGGCGCTGCGCGCGGCGATCACCGACGACACCGTGGCGGTGCTGCTCGAACCGATCCAGGGCGAGGCCGGCGTGCTGGTCCCGCCGCCCGGCTATCTGGCCGAGGTGCGCCGGGTCACCGCCGAGCGCGACGTGTTGTTCATCGCCGACGAGATCCAGTCCGGACTCGGCCGCACCGGGCGCACGTTCGCGTGCGAGCACGAGGGCGTGGTGCCCGACATGTACATCCTGGGCAAGGCGCTCGGCGGTGGCATCCTGCCGATCTCGGCCGTGGTGTCCTCGCGCGCGGTGCTCGGGGTGTTCGCGCCGGGCGAGCACGGCTCGACGTTCGGCGGCAATCCGCTGGCCTGCGCGGTGGGCCTGGAGGTGCTGGAGATCCTGCGCTCCGGCGAGTTCCAGCAGCGCTCCGCCGATCTCGGCGACTATCTGCATCGCGAACTCGCCACGTTGGTGGGCCACTCGGTGGTCACCGTGCGCGGGCGCGGGCTGTGGGCGGGGGTGGACATCGACCCCGCCCACGGCACGGCCCGTGCGGTCTCCCAGGCACTGATGGACCGGGGCGTCCTGGTCAAGGACACACACGGGCAGACGATCCGGATCGCCCCGCCGCTGGTGATCTCCAAGGACGACCTGGAGTGGTCGTTGGACCAGCTGCGCGCGGTGCTGGGCTGAGCGAGGCGTGGGCGGGCCGCGGGGTGCACGACCCCGCGGCCGGGAGGCGGTTCACCGGGCCGGGTCCGGGCGGTGGGAGCCCGCCACCCACGCGCGGGTGGACGGGCCGACCCGGTTGAGCGTGTTGAGCGTGTTGAGCGCGGCGATCGACCAGGCGATCTACGCCATCTCCACATCGTCGAAGTACTGCGCAGCCTCGTCCCGGATCGGCGTGGGACATGGCCGTCGGCAACCAGCGTGACCGCCTCGGTCGACGCCGGCACCGCCTACTCGCGCGCGGTGGAGAACGGCGTCTCGCGCCGGACCGCGAGGGCCGGCATGTGCTGCTCGGGCGCGGCCGTCCGGAGCCGGGACGGCGAAAGGGGCCGCCCCGGTCGGGACGGCCCCTCGCGGGCCGGGGTGGCCCCTCGCATCCCGATGGGCCACCCCGGCCGAGGATCAGATCAGGCCCAGTTCGCGCACCGCGTCGCGCTCCTCGGCCAGCTCCTGCACCGAGGCGTCGATCCGGCCGCGCGAGAACTCGTTGACGTCCAGGCCCTGGACGATCTCCCACGCGCCGTCCTTGCAGACGACCGGGAAGGACGAGATGAGGCCCTCGGGCACGCCGTAGGAGCCGTCCGAGACGACGCCCATCGAGGTCCAGTCGCCGTCGGCGGTGCCGTTGACCCACGTGTGCACGTGGTCGATCGCCGCGTTGGCCGCGGAGGCCGCCGAGGACGCGCCGCGCGCCTCGATGATCGCCGCGCCGCGCTTGGCGACGGTCGGGATGAAGGTGTCCGCGAGCCACGCCTGGTCGTCGACCACCTCGGCGGCGTTCTTCCCGGCGATCCGCGCGTTGAAGACGTCCGGGTACTGGGTGGCCGAGTGGTTGCCCCAGATGGTCAGGTTCGAGATGTCGGTGACCGCGACGCCGGCCTTCTTGGCGAGCTGGGTCAGCGCGCGGTTGTGGTCCAGGCGGGTCATCGCGGTGAACCGCGAGGCCGGTACGTCCGGCGCGTGCTGCTGCGCGATCAGCGCGTTGGTGTTGGCCGGGTTGCCGACCACGAGCACCTTGATGTCGTCCGCCGCGCCGGCGTTGATCGCCTCGCCCTGCGGCTTGAAGATGCCACCGTTGGCGGCCAGCAGGTCACCGCGCTCCATGCCCTTGGTCCGCGGGCGGGCGCCGACCAGCAAGGCCACGTTGGCGCCGGCGAAGCCGTCGGTCGGGTTGTCGAAGATGTCGATCCCGGCCAGCAGCGGGAACGCGCAGTCGTCCAGCTCCATCGCGGTGCCCTCGGCGGCCTTGACCGCCTGCGGGATCTCCAGGAGGCGCAGCCGGACGGGGGTGTCGGGGCCGAGCAGGTGACCGGAGGCGATGCGGAACAGCAGCGCGTAGCCGATCTGACCGGCCGCGCCCGTGACGGTGACGTTGACGGGGGTACGGGACATTGCGCGCGGGTCTCCTCTGCTGCGGCGGGATCCGACGCCGATGGCAGTGAGCCGGTAGCTCGGCATCGAGATACTTTTCGCCGCCACATTACTCCCGCCCCCGGGGCCGCTCGGCCAACCGCCGGTGTGAGGTTCACCCCGAACCGGTTTTCGTTCGCCGCCGCGTTCGCCACTTCGTTCACCGCGTGGTTCGCCGCGTCGTTCGCCGCGTCGTTCGCCGCGTTTTCGTTTCGGGAGAACCGGCCGATAGGTTCGTCACTCATCGCACCCAATCACTCCCGGAGGGCGACCAACATGCACCTGTCGGACCTGACCGAGCCGACCCGCGTGCCGGCCGCCGAACCCCTCGGAGTGTCCGCAGTGACCGACTCCGCCGCGCCGGCGGCCACGATCGACGTGGTCGCGTTGGGCTGGGTGGACAACGCCGGCATCACCCGGGTCAAGACGATCCCGTACGCCCGCCTGGACGCGGTCGCCGCGCACGGCGTGGGCTTCGCCCCGGTGTTCGACGTGTTCCTGGCCGACGACTCGATCACCGCCGGCGACCTGGTCGGCGGGCCGGCCGGCGATCTGCGGCTGATCCCGGACCTGAGCGCGCTGCGTCCGCTGGCCGCGCTGCCGGGGTGGGCCTGGGCGCCGGGCGATCGGTACACCCAGGACGGCGTGCCGTACGCGGGCTGCCAGCGCACCTTCGCCCGGCGGATGACCGAGCGGGCGGGGCGGCGCGGGCTGACCTTGCGGATGGGCTTCGAGGTCGAGTGGATCACCGGTACGCAGGATGCGGCGGGCCACTTCGTACCGGCCTTCCACAAGGCCGCGTACGGGATGACCCGGGTGATTCGGGTCGCCGCCCAACTGCGTGAACTGATCCGGGCGTTGGCGGCGCAGGAGGTGACCGTGCTGCAGGTGCACCCGGAGTACGCGGCGGGCCAACTGGAGGTCTCCGTCGCGGCGCAGGATCCGGTCGGCGCGGCGGACACCACGGTGCTGGTACGCGAGACGATCCGCGCGGTGGCGGCCCGGCACGGCCACACGGTCACCTTCGCGCCGTGCGTGGTACCGGGCGAGGTGGGCAACGGCGCGCACCTGCACTTCTCGCCGTGGCGCGACGGGGCGAACCTGTGCCAGGGCGGCGCGGGGCCGCGGGGGTTGACCGAGGAGGGCGAGGCGTTCCTGGCCGGTGTGCTGCGCGAGTTGCCGGCGCTGTTGGCGATCGGCGCGCCGGGGGCGGCCGGCCATCTGCGGCTGGTACCCGATCAGTGGGCGGGGGTGTACCGCTGCTGGGGCCTGGAGAACCGCGAGGCGGCGTTGCGGCTGATCACCGGGATGGCGGGCGAGCGGCAACACACGGCGAACGCGGAGCTCAAGTGCTTCGACGCGACGGCGAATCCCTACCTGGTGGTCGGCTCGGTGATCGCCGCGGGGCTGGCCGGGATCGACGACGGGCTACAGTTGCCCGCCGAGGTGCCGGGCGACCCCTCGGCCACCGCCGACGTCCCACGACTCCCGGATTCCCCCGCCGCCGCGCTGGCCGCCCTGACGGCGAGCGAGGTCCTGCGCGAGGCCCTCGGCGAAACCCTCTTCGACGCGATCACCGCGGTCCGCCGAGCCGAAATCGCCCGAACCGCCAAAATGACCCCACTCGAGATCGCCACGGAGTCTCGCCACCTGTATTAGGCATCGGCCGGCCGCACACCCGCATCGCGTGCACTGCCCCGCGTCGCGTGCGCCGCCCCGAATCGCGTGCACTGCCCAGAATCACGAGCGACGCCCAGAATCACGAGCAACGCCCCGAGTCGAGAGCACTGCTCCGCATCGCGAGCACCGCCCGGCAGCCCGAGCCGAGAGCACCGACCCACAACAAGAGCATGCGACCGCTCCGAGAGCACCGCTCCGAGTCACGAGCACCGCACTTGCGCGGCATTGGAGCGGGCCGCACCGCGTCGAGAGCACTGCTCCATGCCGAGAACGCCGCTCCGTATCGCGAGCACCGCCCCACCGACCCAACCGGCCCCACCGGCCCGAGCCGACCAAGCCCCGAGAGCAGCAACCCACAACAAGAGCACACGACCGACCCGAGAGCACCGCTCCCCATCGTGAGCACCGCCCACCCCGCCGCGCGAAAAGGGACCCCGCTCACGAGGCCCCCTCCCGCGCAGCCGCCGCGCTACTGGCCCGTGCTCCCGCCGCCCGTGCGTTTCGGCACCCACGGCAGGTCGACCAGTGGGTTCGGGATGCTCAGGCCCAGGAACAACACCGCGGCGCCGAAGAACAACAACATCCCCACGTCGGTGAAGCGACTGCGCACCGCCAGCACCCCGACGTCGGACACGAACAGCCGCAGGATCGCGGCGACCAGGAACGTGCCCGCGATCAGGATCGCGGCGATTCGGAAACCGTTCAGCGCGGCGGTCAGGAGCGCGGCGATCAGGCAGCCGAACACCACCATCGCGGGCCACTCCCGCAGCGGCCCCGGTCCGGCCAGCGAGGCGCCGCCCTCGGGCAGAAATGTGCCCGACTCCTTCGGCCTACCGTCCTTGCGGCGCCCCCGAGTGGTTGCCACAACTTCCACCTCTCCTCGTCCCGGCCCCGACGGGCCCGGGCTCATCGTGGCCGGATCACAGGCTGGTGACCTGCCGCTCGGCGGCCTCGATGACGTTGCTGAGCAACATCGCGCGGGTCATCGGCCCCACCCCACCCGGCATCGGGGCGACCCACGCCGCCTTCTCGTACGCCTCCGGGTGCACGTCGCCGACCAGCCCCTGCTCGGTGCGGGTGATGCCCACGTCGAGCAGTACCGCGCCGGGCTTGACCATGTCCGCGCTGATCAGCCCGGGCACGCCGGCGGCGGCGATGACGATGTCCGCCTGCAGGACGTGGAACGGCAGTTCCTTGGTGCCGGTGTGGCACAGGGTCACCGTGGCGTTCTCGGTACGCCGGGTGAGCAGCAGGCCGATCGGGCGACCGACGGTGACCCCGCGGCCGATCACGCACACCTCGGCGCCGTTGATCTCGATCTCGTGCCGGCGCAGCAGTTCCACGATGCCGCGCGGGGTGCACGGCAGCGGCGCCTCCTGGCCCAGCACCAGGCGGCCCAGGTTGGTCGGGTGCAGGCCGTCGGCGTCCTTGTCCGGGTCCATCAGCTCCAGGACCCGGTTGGCGTCCAGGTGCTTGGGCAGCGGCAGCTGGACGATGTAGCCGGTACAGGCGGGGTCCGCGTTGAGTTCGCGGACCACGTCCTCGACCTGCTCCTGCGTCGCGTCGGCGGGCAGGTTGCGCTGCAGGCTCGCGATGCCCACCTGGGCGCAGTCGCGGTGCTTGCCGCGCACGTACGAGTGGCTGCCGGGGTCGTCGCCCACGAGCACGGTGCCCAGACCCGGCGTGATGCCGCGGGCCTTGAGGGCCTCGGCCCGTACGGCCAGTTCGGCTTTGATGGCGGTGGCGGTGGCCTTGCCGTCGAGGATCTGCGCCTTCACGTTCTGTCTCCTGGTCCACGGTTCCGGGCCGGTCGCTGCGATTGTCCCGTATCCGGGTCGGCCGTGCGGCGAGCCCCGGACAGCAGCCGTACCGGCGCGGCCAGGATGCGCTCCTGGACGAACGCCGGCAGATGCCACGTGGGCACCGGCTCGTTCGCCCGGGTGATCGCCCGGCCCAGCCGCTTGAGGTGCTGGCGCGGTACCGGATGCCCCCACAGGTCCGGCAGTTCGGGCAGCGTCGGCGGGCGGCGTTCCTCGGCGGCGGAGGCCAGTTCCTCGAGGTAGGCGTCGAGCCGGGCCAGGTCGTCCGCGGGAATCGGCTCGGGCGGTTTGGCGCGCTGTGTCTCGGGCGCGGTCATCAACCGGTAGCCGAGCCGTTGGGTGGTCACGATCGCGGGCCACAGCCGTTCCGCGTCCAGATGCCGGCCGGTGAACTCGCCGAGCGCCGACTCGTACACGCTCCACAGGTCGAGCAGTTCGCGCCGGGTGGCCCGCCGGGTGCTGCCCCACGCACGGTCGTCGACGATCGGCCCGGTGACCGTGGCGCGCAGCAACATCGCCTCGGCGCGGATGGTCCGGCCGAGTTGCCTGGGCAACCGGGTGGCGGAGGCGCGCGGCCACAACACCAGGCTCGCGGTCAGCCCGACGGCCAGTCCGAGCACGGTGTCGATCAGCCGGGTGGCGGCCAGGTCGCCGACGTGCGATCCCGGGCTGCCCGCCGCGGCCAGGAACAGGCCGACCGGCGTCACGCACGCCGCGCCCACCGCCAGGTTGCGGGCGATCACCGTCTGGGTCGCGCCGAACAGCAGCGCGACCGCGAGCACCACCAGCCACCGGTTCGGCATCAGGTCGTGGAAGAACAGCGCGATCACCGCGACGCCCAGGAGCGTACCGATCGCGCGTTGCAACACCCGCCCGAAGTCGAGGACCACATTGCCGCCCTGGAGCGCCGCGCCCGCCGCGATGGCCACCCACACCGGGTGCACCACCGGGAGCAGCGCCGCGGCCAGCGCCGCCGAGCCGACCCCGAGTCCGGTACGCAGCGCGGTCGGCGGGACCAGCGACGAGCGGTCGAACGCGGCGCGCAGCCGCTCGCCGGCGGTGGGCCGCCGGCCGGGGATGATCTCGCCCTCCTTGACCGCGGGTTGCCCGGCCGCCGCCGCGGCGGCCTTGAGCGCGGCCCGCAACATCCGCTCCGCCGCGGTCTCGGTGTCCGCGAGCACCGCGGGCAGTACCGGCACCAGGGTCGGCCGCCCGACCGCGCCGGCCAGTGCGCGTACGGTGTCCGGGATCTCCGGGGGCAGCGGCCGGGTGCGCTCGACGGCGAGCAGTTGCGCGGCCTGGAACAGGTCGAGCGCGCGCCGGCACAACACCCGCAGCCGCCGGGCCTCGCCGGTGCGCCGATTACGTTTGGTGTCCGCGCGCAGCACGGTCACCCACGCGCTGTGCACGGTCTCGGACGCGCGGTGCCGGGCCGCGTCGCTGGGTCCCTCGCCGATCGAGGCGAAGAAGTCGGCGAGCGCCTCGAAGCAGGCCGCGAGGGCCAGGTGTTCGGGGTGGCGCGGGCGCAGCAGCCAGCCGGACATCGACACCAGCCAGGCCCCGGCGGCGCCGACGAGTACGAGGGCGGCCCGCTGCGGGACCAGATCCGGTTGGTGCGGCAGGAACGCGCCCATCGCGCAGACCAGGGTGAACATGTACCCGCCGGGGCGATCCACCTGGAGCGCCCCGCACAGGAAGGTCGCGACGCCGGCCACCAGGGTGATCACCGGGACGTACAGGAACGCGGTGCCGGCCGCGAGCGAGCCCAGGGACAGCGCCAGGGCCAGCCCCAGGCCGACCAGGGCGAGGGTGATCGCGCGGCGCGCGTAGGGCTCCTTGGCCGCGTAGAGCACGGTGTAGCCACCGAGCGCGGCGAATGTCGCGTCGCCGATCCCCAGGGTCGCGGTGACCAGCGCGAACGGGATGCCCACGCCGAGCGCGGCACGCACCCCGGCGGCCCAGGTGAAGCGCTTGCCGGTGAGCGTGACCAGCGGCTTGAGCTGGTTCTGCGGGCCCAGTTCGGGCGGATGCACGGCGGGAAACGGGGGCAGCGTCGGCGGACCGGACGGGTCCGCCGAGGGCCCGGGCGGCAACGCGAGTGGTGTGCGTTCCGGATGGGGTCCCGGGGTCGCCTGATCCTGCATGCTCCCATGCAACGCACCTTTCGCACGGATTGCCAAGTCCCCGGGCGGGGCCCCGGAGATGATCCCGGTCACGGGGTCCGATATCGACCTACCGCGCGCCAACCGGCTCGGTGTAGGGTGCCGCCTCCAACAGGCTTCGGGCGGGTGGGGGCGACACGGCGGTCCGCTTCGGCGGTCGCGCGTCGACATGTGCCCGGGCCATCGGCGTCGCGCACCCCCGGTGCGCGCGTTCTCAGGGGAGAGCTCCGCATGTCCCAACCTCCGGGTCCGTACGGCCCGCCGCCCGG
The DNA here is from genome assembly GCF_049739465.1 of Embleya sp. AB8. Classification (NCBI taxonomy): domain Bacteria; kingdom Bacillati; phylum Actinomycetota; class Actinomycetes; order Kitasatosporales; family Streptomycetaceae; genus Embleya; species Embleya sp. AB8. The sequence goes on along the minus strand of NZ_JBMHHY010000038.1, from coordinate 23,227 downwards.
CTATGGCGCCGAGGGCCAGGCCCGGCCCGGCTATGGTCAGCCTGCCTACGGGCAGCCGGGCTATGGCCAGCCGGGCTATGGCCCGCCGGCCGGCTACGCCCAGCCCTACGGCTACGGCCCGCCGCAGGACCTCGGCGACTACTGCGCGAGCTGGGGACGTCGCGTGGGCGGCTTTCTGGTCGACATGCTCGTGATGCTGCCGGTGCTGATCCCCATGTTCATCGGGCTCGGTATGTACGCGAACAAGACCACGACCACCAGCGAACTCGACGGCAGCGAGACGACCAGCTACGACGGTGGGAGCGGGCCGATCATCGTGATGGTCGTCGGCGGCCTGCTGGTCTTCGTGTTCGGCCTGTGGCAGCTCTACCGCCAGGGCAAGACCGGCCAGACCATCGGCAAGAAGGCCGTCGGAATCAAGGTGTTGCGCGAGCGGGATGGCATGCCGACCGGTTTCGGGATGGCCTTCGTCCGCCAGATCGCGCACTTCCTCGACTCGATCGCGTGCTACCTCGGCTGGCTGTGGCCGCTGTGGGACGACAAGAAGCAGACGTTCGCCGACAAGGTCTGCTCGACGGTCGTGGTCAAGGTCTGAGCACCACCATCCGAACGTGCGCGAGGCGCGGCCCCGATCGGGGTCGCGCCTCGCGTGTATTCGAGCCCGTCGATCAGTGGAAGAAGTGCCGGGTCCCGGTGAAGTACATGGTGATCCCCGCCGCGCGCGCGGCCTCGACCACCTGCTCGTCGCGGACCGAGCCGCCCGGCTGGACGACCGCCTTGACGCCGCCCGCGATCAGCACCTCCAGGCCGTCGGCGAACGGGAAGAACGCGTCGGACGCGGCCACCGAGCCGGCCGCCCGCTCCCCCGCCCGCTGGACCGCGAGCCGGGCCGAGTCGACCCGGTTGACCTGGCCCATGCCCACCCCGACCGTGGCGCCGCCGGCCGCGAGCAGGATCGCGTTGGACTTGACCGCGCGTACCGCGCGCCAGGCGAACACCAGGTCGCGCAGCGTGTCGGCGTCGGCCGGCTCGCCGGTGGCCAGGGTCCAGGCCGCCGCGTCGTCGCCGGGCGCCTGGTAGCGGTCCGCGTTCTGGAGCAGCAGGCCGCCGTCGATCTGGCGGAACTCGACCGGCGTGCGCGGTGCCTCGGGGGCGCGCAGCACCCGGATGTTCTTCTTCCGGGCCAGCACCTCGACGGCGCCGTCCGCGTAGTCCGGGGCGACGATCACCTCGGTGAAGATCTCCGCGACCTGCTCGGCCATCGCCACGCTGACCGGCCGGTTGACCGCGATCACCCCGCCGTAGGCGGACACCGGGTCGCTCGCGTGCGCCGCCTTGTGTGCCTCGGCGACGGTGTCGCCGATCGCGATCCCGCACGGGTTGGCGTGCTTGATGATCGCCACGCAGGGCTGCTCGTGGTCGTAGGCGGCCCGCCGGGCGGCGTCGGTGTCCTGGTAGTTGTTGTAGGACATCTCCTTGCCGTGCAGCTGCTCGGCGCCCGCGAGACCGCCGGTGCCGTCCACGTAGAGCGCGGCAGCCTGGTGCGGGTTCTCGCCGTAGCGCAGCACGTTCTCCCGGCGGCGGACCGAGCCGAGGAAGGCCGGGAAGCCCTCGTCGTCGGCCGGCGCGTAGGTGTTCGAGAACCAGGACGCGACCGCGACGTCGTACGCGGCGGTGTGCCCGAACGCCTCGCCCGCGAGCCGCTTGCGCTGCGCGAGATCGAAGCCGCCCTGCGCGAGTGCGGCCAGCACGTCGGCGTAGCGGTCCGGGCTGGTCACCACCGAGACCGAGGGGTGGTTCTTGGCCGCGGCGCGGACCATCGAGGGGCCGCCGATGTCGATCTGCTCGACGCATTCGTCCGGGCTCGCGCCCGATTCGACGGTCGCGGTGAACGGGTAGAGGTTGACCACGACCAGGTCGAACGGCCGTACGTCCAGCTCCTCGAGCTGCGCGCGGTGCGACTCCAGGCGCAGGTCGGCCAGGATGCCGGCGTGTACGCGCGGGTGCAGCGTCTTGACCCGGCCGTCCAGGCACTCGGGGAAGCCGGTCAGCTCCTCGACCCTGGTCACCGGGACACCGGCGGCGGCGATCCGCCCGGCGGTGGAGCCGGTGGAGACCAGTTCGACGCCGGCCGCATGCAGACCTCGGGCCAGTTCCTCCAGGCCGGTCTTGTCGTAGACGCTGATCAACGCGCGACGGATCGGGCGGCGGCCGCTCTCGTCGTCGGGGGTGGGGGTGGGGGCGGCGGAAGTCATGCGGGGATCCGGACCTTTCTTCCTTCGATGCGGTAGCCCTCGCGGGCCAGCCGGCCCACGACCTCGACGAGCAGGGTGCGCTCGACAGTCTTGATGCGCTCGTGCAACGCGGCGCCGCCGTCGGCGTGATCGCCGTCCTCGACCTCGACGACGCCCTGAGCGATGATCGGCCCGGTGTCCACGCCGGCGTCCACGAGGTGGACCGTGCAGCCGGTGACCTTGGCGCCGTACGCGAGCGCGTCCCGGACGCCGTGCGCGCCGGGGAACGAGGGCAGCAGGGCGGGGTGGGTGTTGACGGTGCGTCCCTCGAAGCGGGCCAGGAAGCGCGGGCCGAGGATCTTCATGAAGCCGGCCGAGACGACCAGGTCGGGTTCGTACGCGGCGACCGCCGCGGCCAACGCGGCGTCCCAATCGGCCCGGTCCGGGTGATCGGCGACACGTTCGACGAACGTCGGCACCCCGGCCTGCTCGGCGCGGCCAAGCCCCGCGATGCCGGCGCGGTCGGCGCCCACGGCCACCACGCGCGCCCCGTACGCGGGATCCGCGCACGCGTCGAGCAGGGCCTGCAGGTTGGTACCGGAGCCGGAGACGAGGACGACGAGCCGGGCCGGCCCGGGGGTGCGCGGGGCGTGAACGGCCACTGCTTTCAGGCTCTTTCCGGAAGCGGGGGACGGGAGGGGCACCGACTGGATTCGGGCTCTCGCCGGGATTTCGCACGGGTCCGGCGGGTGTTCCCCGGCAGGAGGCGGGAACACGGAGCGACGCCCGTACGTCGGCAACGATAGCGTCAGGGGGTAGGCAGTACCGAACCGGCGGGGTGGATGGCATCGGCGGACCCGGCCGGGGCGGGGCGACCGGCCCCGGGGCACGGCACCTGGGGCCGCATGGCCGCCGCCGCCCGGCTACGGTGCACCCCGCACACGTACGATCCTGGGAAGGGAATCCCGCGATCCGGCACGACGAGGGCAGGCAGAGGATGAGTACCGGCAACGAGACCGACGAGCGGGATCCCTACGCCCCGCCGCCGGAGGGTACGCCCGACCGCCCGCCGGCCGCCCCCTGGAACGTGCCCGGCAACGGGCGAGGGGACGGCGGCAACGGGGGCAACCGGCAGGGCCGCGAGGACCGACCGCAGCGGGCGCCGCGCGAACCGCGCGAGCAGCCCGACCCGAAGGACATCCGGGTCCGCAACGGCCGACTGGCCCTGTGGGCGGGGGTGTGGGCGGTGTTCTTCGCCCTGTTCTTCCCGTCCGACCTGGGCCTGGTGCTGGGTGTGGTGCTGGGTGTGGTCGCGCTGGCGCTCGGCGTCCGCACGGTCCGCGGCACCACGCCGGCCACGGCCGGGCCGCGGATCGAGGAGGGTCCGGGCGGCACCGCCCGACACCCGGGCCACGCCCCGGGCGGCCCGGCCCACCGCCCGCGGGTACGCCGCCCGGCCCGCGCCCGCTCGGCCGCCGCGCTCGCGGGGCTGGTCACCGGCGCGATCGCGGTGGTGTACGTGCTGGGCGTGTGGACGTTCGAGGCGGTCAACAAGGACTACTACGACTGCATGGACAGCGCGCTCACCAAGACCGGCGAGCAACGTTGCCTCGACAAGCTCCCCGACCGCTACCACTGGGTCGTGGACGGCACGTTCTAGGCCCGCGCCCGGCTGCGCCCGCCCGAAGGCGCCGAAGACCGTTCCCGCTGCGGCGGGGGCGGTCTTCGGGTTTTACGGCGGGGTGGGTGGGTCGGGTGCGCGGTCAGGGTCGGGTGGGGCGGCGGCGGGTGCGGATGGTCGGCTTCGGTTCGGCCGGGGTCTCCCGGCCGCGCCACCAGGTGGCCGCCAGTGCGGTGGGGGTGGCGATCAGGGCGATCTCGACGGTGAGGGCGGCGGCCGTGCGCCAGACGTTCGGGCCCAGGTCGGCGAGGTTGGCCAGGCCGGCGGTACCGGAGGCGAGGCGGGCCGAGGCGAGGGTGAGCAGGCCTACCCCGAGGCCGGCGCCGGCCGCGTGTGCGGTGACCGCGAGCCAGGCACGAGGCGGCTCGGCGCGTGCCGCGAAGCAGCCGGCCGCAACCCCCGCGAGTACCGGCAGCACGATCGGCGCCCATGCGGTCGAGGGCACTGCCGCGGGGCCCGGCAGGGCGGCCAGCAGGGGCAGCGTGGGCAGCGCGCCGAAGGTACTGCCGGTGGGCGCGAGGGTGGTGGCCGCGCCGAGCGCGAAGCCGGTACCGGCCGCGTAGGACACCGCCCAGACGATCGCGTTGGGCACCAGCGCCGCACACAATACGGCCAGCGCCGCGAAGCCGACCGCATCGTTGGTGGTCAGCGCCAGCGCGCCGCGGACCTGGCCCGCGTGTGCGAACAGGCAGGCCAGCACCAGGAGCGCGCCGCCCGCCGCGAGCACCGCGGCGGAGGCCAGGCCGGCCCGGACGGCCGGCACCCGGATCAGCTTCGGCCCGACCGCGCCGAGCACGCCGGCGGCCAGGACGCCGAGCGCGGCGACGGCGACCGTGCCGAACACGGGACGTACGCTCGCCGTGCCGACGCCGGCGGCCACGGCGTACATCAGGCCGGTGTACACCAGCGCCTGGCCGGCGAGCACGATCGTGGTGCCGGCCAGGCCGTCCGCGAGCCGCCTGCCGAGCCGGCACAACACCCAGATCAGCGGGACGGTCAGGCCGAGCGGGGCCAGCCGCAGCGGTACGACGGTCACGATCGGTTCGATCGAGCCGGTCGCGGTGTGGCTGATCTCGACGAACTCGAAGCCGACGTGGTGCGCCGCGAGCCAGATTCCGCCGACCACGCGGAGCAGTTCCTGCGGATGGTCGAAGCCGCCCGAGGTAGCTCCGAAGGTGGCCACGATCAGCACGAGCACCGCGACTCCGCCGAGCCCGGCACCGACCGCGAGCAGCGCCGAGACGACCCCTCGGGCGAGCGCCTGGACGATCCGAGCGGTGTCGGGGCGCCGACGGGCCAGGGCGGCCAGGGCAGGCAGACCGGGCAGGGCGGCCCAGCGCGGCGGGGTGGTCGGCGAACCCCACGGGCGCTCGGCAGCGCCGGGCCACGGAACGACATCCGGCGGCCGATCGGGCCTGGGCGGCACCACGACGGGCGGCGACTCGGGCCTGGGCGGCACGGCGCGCGACGGGGACCCGGGGGGCTGCGGTGCGGCAATCGCACGGGACAAGGCGGCGCGGGCCTCGGGGGATACGGGGTGCACCAACTCCCCCGGTGGCCCAGCCGAATTCGCCGCCGCCACCGCCTCGGCGACCTCGGCCCCGTCGGCCCACCCCGCCGGCTCCCCTGCGATCCGGTCGGCCCGGTCCGGCCCGGCCGGCTCGGCGAACTTCGCCGGCCCGACGAACCGGGCCGGCGAAGCGGCCGGAGTGGGCTCGACGGCCCGGACACCCTCGGCCGGCTCGGCGGACCGCGTGTGCTCCGCCGGCGCAGCGGGCTCGATGGACCGGCCGAGCCCGACGGCCCGGGCAGTGCGCGCGAACCAGGTCGACCGTAGGGACTTCCGCGACTCGGCGAACCCGACGGAGCGGATGGGCTCGCCGACTTCGACCACCCGGGCGTCCTGGGTGTCCTGGGTGTCCTGGGTGTCCTGGGCAGGCTGGGCCGGTTCAGCGGGCTTGGCACGCTTGGCGGCCTCGCTGCGGCCGGCGACCCGGGCAGTGCGCGCGAACCAGGTGGACCGTACCGACTCCCCCGACCCGGCGAACCCGACGGGCCGGGCCGGCTCGCCGGCTTCGACCACTTGGGCGTCCTGGGCAGATTGGGCCGGTTCGGTCGGCTTGGCGGGCTTGGCGGGCTTGGCGAGCCGGCTGCGGCCGGCGACCCGGGCAGTGCGCGCGAACCGGGTGGGCCGTAGCGACTTCCCCGACTCGGCGAGCCCGACGGGCCAGGCGGGCCCGACGCCCTCGACCATCTCGGCGGCCCTGGCGGGCTCGGCCGGCCCGGCGGAGTCGACCGGCCGGGGGGACCCGACGACTTCGACGCCTTGGGCGGCCTCGGCAGATTTGGCGGATTCAGCGGATTTGCCGGGCCTCGTGGATCGGCTCAACCCGACCGCCCGGGCAGTCCGCGCGAACCAACCGGACCGGGTCGACTCCACCCCCTCGGCAGGCCCGACGGAGCGGATCGACCCGATGGCCTCGACCACCTGGGCGTCCGCACGAGGCTCGACGGACTGAGTGGACCCGGCGAACTCAGCCGGCTCGGTGGACCCGCCGGACCTGGCGGACCCGGCGGACCCGGCCGACCAGGTGGACCAGGTGGACCAGGTGGACCGGGTGGACACGATTGGCACGGTGGGCTCGACCGTCCCTACCGGATGCGGTGTCTCGGTGTGTTCGGTCGGCTCGGATGCCTCGGGGGATTCCGGTGGCTGGATGGGCTCGACCCCGCCCGGCGGCTCGGCTGCCCCGCCGAAGGCGGCCGTAGTCGGCGGCCGGGGCGTCTCGGCCGGCCGGTCGGAGGTGGCCGGGTGCGGCGGTTCGGTGTGCCCCGCCGGGTCCGCCGGGGTGGCGGTGGGTGGCCGGGTGTGCGTGGGTGACGGGCCGTGCTCGGGTTCCGGCATTTCGGTCACGAGGCTCATGCTGCCAACGGCGTCCCGCTCCGGGCCGCAATTGCCCGTCGGGCGCGGCAAGTCGCCCCATTTGATCGATTGAGGTCATTTCATATGCATTATCCATCGACCCTCGGGTACCTCACGCCCCCATGGGCATCGACGACGAGCGGGACGAGCGACCGGCCCCGCCCGACCGCGCCCCCGGGTTCGACGCCCTGCACGCGGCGATCGCCCCCGACATCGCGCGCTACGCGTACCTGTTGACCGCGAGCCCCACCCGCGCCACACACGTGACCCGGCACGCCTTCGCCCGAGTCTGGCGCGAACTGCCCGACATCACGAACACCCCGGCCGACGCCGGCTACGTACGCACCCTCGCCGGCGACCTCGCACTCAGCCGCCGCTTCCTGCTGCGCCGCGCGCTGTGGCGACTCGTACCGCACCCCGACCGCACCGCCGCAGTCGTCCCGCACGCCGCCGACGACGCCTGCCGCGACCAGGACATCGCCCTGCTCCGCGCACTCCAGCGGGTACCCGCGCACCGGCGGCGGGTCTTCGTACTGCGCCACCTGTTCGGCATGTCGCCCGAGGAGGTCGCGGTGGAGACCGAGGCAACCACCGAGGCCACCCGGATCCGGTTGGTACACGCGCACGAGGACCTCGCCGAGTGGGTCCCGGCGCTCACCGGCCCGTCGCCCAACTGCCCGGAGGCGCACGCGTACCTGACCCGGATCACCCGCGATCTGGCCGCGCGCCACGAACCGCGGGTGCCGGGGCCGCACGCGGTCCGGGTGCGGACCAGGACCCGGACCGGCGCGCTGGTGGCCGTCGTGGCCGCGGCGATCCTCGCGCTGTTCGGCGCCTCGCTGCCCCGGCTGATCACCCCCGGCACCTCCCCCAACTCGCGCGCCGGCGACCGGGTGCGGCCGATCACCGGCCCCGAGGTGGCCCGGATGGTGCCACCGGTCCCCGCCGAGCGGGACGCACCGGCACCGGAGCCGCCGCAGCCCCCGGCCGCCGCCCCGCCGGCCCCGGCCCAGGCCCCCGGGACGCCCGCCGCGCCTTCGCCGACCCCGACCCCGGCCCCACCACCGCCCACCGAACCCGCGCCGGCCGGCACGCCCACCCAGCCGGGCCGGATCACCCCGCTGGTCCGCCCCGCGGCGCCCGCCGCCATCCGCCGGCAATCGGGAGCGTCCACGATCATCGGGCGGGCGCAGGCCGGCGGCCCCGCCGCGCTGCTCTCCCCGCAGCACACGTTCATCGTGGAAACGAGTTGCCTCGACAACGGCCTCCGGCGCGCGTCGCCGCCCTGACCGACCGCCGAGAAACCACGCAAGACCCCGGAACGGCACGACGCCCCACGCCCCGCCGAAAGTCGGCGGAACGTGGGGCGTCGCAGTGACCGAGTGGGTCAGCCCGCCATGATCTCGCGCATCAGGCGCGCCGTCTCGGACGGCGTCTTGCCGACCTTGACGCCGACCGCCTCGAGCGCGTCCTGCTTCGCCTGCGCGGTGCCCGAGGAGCCGGAGACGATGGCGCCGGCGTGGCCCATGGTCTTGCCCTCGGGAGCGGTGAAGCCCGCGACGTAGCCGACCACCGGCTTGGTGATGTGCTCGGCGATGTAGGCCGCGGCCCGCTCCTCGGCGTCGCCGCCGATCTCGCCGATCATCACGATCGCGTCCGTCTCCGGGTCGTCCTGGAACGCCTGGAGGCAGTCGATGTGCGTGGTGCCGATGATCGGGTCGCCACCGATGCCGACGGCGGTCGAGAAGCCGATGTCGGCCAGCTCGTACATCATCTGGTAGGTCAGCGTGCCCGACTTGGACACCAGACCGATCCGGCCCGGCTTGGTGATGCCGGCCGGGATGATGCCCGCGTTGGACTGACCCGGGGTGATCAGGCCGGGGCAGTTCGGGCCGATGATCCGGGTCTTGTTGCCCTTGGCGCCGGCGAGCGCCCAGAACTGCGCGGTGTCGTGCACCGGCACGCCCTCGGTGATCACCACGGCGAGGCCGATCTCCGCCTCGATCGCCTCGACCACGGCGTCCTTGGTGAACTTCGGCGGTACGAAGACCACCGTGACATCGGCGCCGGTGGCCTTCATGGCATCGGCTACGGTGCCGAACACCGGTACCTCGGTGCCGTCCACGTCGACCGTGGTGCCGGCCTTGCGCGGGTTCACGCCGCCGACGATGTTCGTCCCGGAGGCGAGCATCCGGTGGGTGTGCTTCATCCCCTCGGAGCCGGTCATGCCCTGGACGATGACCTTGCTGTCCTTGGTCAGGAAGATAGCCATGCTGGGTCGGTCTCCCTTACTTCGCGGCAGCGAGCTCGGCGGCCCGCTCGGCCGCGCCATCCATGGTGTCCACCTGCTGGACCAGCGGGTGGTTCGCGTCGGTCAGGATCTGCCGACCCAGCTCCGCGTTGTTGCCGTCCAGACGCACGACGAGCGGCTTGGTGACCGTCTCGCCCTTCTGCTTCAGCAGTTCGAGCGCCTGCACGATGCCGTTCGCGACCGCGTCGCACGCGGTGATGCCGCCGAAGACGTTGACGAACACCGACTTCACGTCGGCGTCGCCCAGGATGATCTCCAGGCCGTTCGCCATCACCTCGGCGGACGCGCCGCCGCCGATGTCGAGGAAGTTGGCCGGCTTGACGCCGCCGTGGTTCTCCCCGGCGTAGGCGACCACGTCCAGGGTCGACATGACCAGGCCCGCGCCGTTGCCGATGATGCCCACCGAGCCGTCGAGCTTGACGTAGTTGAGGCCCTTGGCCTTGGCCGCCGCCTCCAGCGGGTCGGCCGCGTCCTTGTCCTCGAGCTCTGCGTGGTCGGGGTGCCGGAAGTCGGCGTTCTCGTCCAGCGAGACCTTGCCGTCGAGCGCGATGATCCGGCCCTCTTCGGACTTGATCAGCGGGTTGACCTCGACCAGCGTGGCGTCCTCCGCGACGAACACGGTCCACAACTTCTGCAGCGCCGCGACGATCTGGTCCTGCACCTCGGCCGGGAACTTCGCGGCCTCGACGATCTCGCGGGCCTTGGCCTCGGTCACGCCCTCGATCGCGTCGACCGGGATCTTCGCCAGCGCGTCGGGGTTCTCCTCGGCGACGATCTCGATCTCGACGCCACCCTCGACGGACGCCATCGCCAGGAAGGTGCGGTTGGTGCGGTCGAGCAGGAACGAGACGTAGTACTCGTCCACCGGCTTGGCCAGCCCGGCCAGCATGACCTTCTTGACGATGTGGCCCTTGATGTCGAGGCCGAGGATCTGCTCGGTCTTCTCGACGACCTCGTCGGTGCTGAACGCCAGCTTCACGCCGCCGGCCTTGCCTCGGCCACCGACCTTCACCTGCGCCTTGACGACGGCCTTGCCGCCCATGCGCTCGGCGGCGGCCCGTGCCTCCTCCGGCGTGAAGACGACTTCACCGGGCAGAACCGGCACACCGTGCTTAGCGAAGAGATCCCTCGCCTGGTACTCGAACAGGTCCACGCGGGTCCGTCCTTGTGATCGCGATCGGATATGCGGAACATGCGCAGCCGCGTCCGTCGTCGCGCAGGTCCGGCAGGCTCGCCCCCAGGTCTGGTGGACGGCGTCCGCACGCGTAGCTGATCCGTCTTGCAGGTTATCGGGCAGGAGTGCTAGGTCCGAATCAGGGTCACGGTCGCACTCCCCGAGGGCCCCTCGCCGCCGGCTCCGCCGGGTGTCGAGATCCGCCCGTTTACGCCTGTTCCACGGTGCCACAGGGAACACACCGGAACGGATGGTGATGCTGTCGATGTGGCCGATCCCACGCCGGCACATGGCCGACGATCACACTTATCCGGAATCCCGACATGTGAACGAACGGACGGTCACGATGGACACGCACCCCAGTCCCGACGAAGGAGCCGAGATGACTGCGCTCGCACACGAGCAGGACGTCACCGCGACCCTCGACGACTACACCGCCCGACCCACGGCGTACATCGCCGGGCTGCGGACGCCCCAGGGCGTGCGCGTCGAGTACATCGAGGGGAAGTACCACATGAATCCGCCCGCGAACGACGAGCACAATCGCTGGGCGACTCGACTCGTCGTACAGCTCTTCCTCGCGGGCCTGGAAGACGTGACCATCGGCAACGGTTTTTGCACGGAACCCGGCGAGGAGAAGCACATCACAGGCGCCTTCATCCCGGACTTCGTCGTCCAATACAACCCAGCCGGCGAATCGGACGAGGCATACCGCCGCAACCACGACGGCTGGTACCCGGCGAGTATGGTTCGCCTCGCCTGCGAAATCACGTCGCCGAGCAACGCGATGGTGGATCGCGGGCCGAAGTACCGCACCTACGCGCGGGCAGGCATCCCCGTCTACCTTCTCGTCGACCGAGAAAAGGGCGTGGTCGTCGTCTATTCGGAGCCGATCGATCGCGGCAAGGACTCCGTCTATCAGGTCGCACATCAGGTCACACTCGGCCAGAAGCTCGATCTCCCCGACGGTCTGCCCACCCTCGACACCTCGGCCCTCACCTGACGTTCGGCGCCACCATTCCTTCTGCTCGGCTCGGTACGTTCGCGCAGTTCGACGTCGATCCTCGCGGTGGTTCGCGTCCCGAGAAGGATGCCGAATTCCGGGCGCCCTACGGCTCCGGGCGTGGGAGTGGCCGACCCTGGATCGCGGCGGCCATCACCTCCGGGAACAGGTCCGGGGTGCAGGCGAAGGCCGGTGCGCCGAGGGTGGACAGGGCTGCGGCGGTGCGGTGGTCGTACGCGGGGGCGCCCTCGTCGGACAGCGCGAGCAGGGTGATCAGCGACGTACCCGCGGCCCGGATGCTCGCCGCGCGGCGGAGCATCTCGTCCCGAACGCCGCCCTCGTACAGGTCGCTGACCAGGATCAGCACCGTGTCCGCCGGGCGGGTGATCAGGGATTGGCAGTAGGCCAGCGCGCGGTTGATGTCGGTACCGCCGCCGAGTCGGGTGCCGAAGAGGACGTCGACCGGGTCGCTCAGTCGGTCGGTGAGGTCGACCACGCTGGTGTCGAAGACGACCAGGGATGTCCTGAGCGAGCGCATCGAGGCCAGCACCGCGCCGAAGACCGACGCGTAGACCACCGAGGCGGCCATCGAGCCGGACTGGTCGATGCACAGGATCACGTCCTTGTGCACACCGTGCCGCCGGCGGCCGTAGCCGACCAGGCGCTCCGGCACGATCGTGTGCTGTTCAGGCTGGTAGTGCCGGAGGTTGGCGCGGATCGTGGCGGGCCAGTCGATGTCGTGCGGGCGCGGGCGGTTGATCCGGGTGGAGCGGTCGAGGGCGCCCTGGATCAGGCTCGTGGTGTGCTGGGCGACCCGGCGCTCCAGGTCCTCGACGACCGTGCGGACCACCGCGCGGGCGGCCTCCTTGGTCGCCTCGGGCATCAGTTTGCCCAGCGTGAGCAGCGTGCCGACCAGGTGTACGTCCGGTTCGACGGCGGCGAGCATCTCCGGTTCCAGGAGCAGCCGAGTCAGGTCGAGGCGTTCGATCGCGTCCTGTTGAAGGATCTGTACGACGCCCGCCGGGAAGTGCTCGCGGATGTCGCCCAGCCAGCGGGCCACCGACGGCGCGGAGGCGCCGAGTCCCGCGCCGCGCGGGCCGTTGCCCCGCCGACTGCCGCGTGGGGCCTGGCTCTCCGGGCGGTACAACGCGGCCAGGGCCTGGTCGATCCGGGCGTCGTCGCCGGTCAGCCCGTAGCCGGTGCCGTCCGCGTCGCCGCCGAGCACCAGCCGCCAGCGCCGCAGCCGCTCGTCGACCGCGCCGCCGCTCTCGCTCCCGCTCATCGGCCGGCCGCCTCTCGATCCGTCAGGCCGAGTATCTCGGCCAGCAACGGCAGTACGGCGTCGGCCCGTTCGGTGTCGAACAGGTCGGCGCTCGCGGCCGGCGCGGCGGTCCGCGCGGGGTTGCGGACCCGCTCGCCGAGCAGCCGACGCTCCGGCGCCGCGAAGCCGGCGAAGGTACGCCGAAGCAGCGGCAGGATCTCGGTGAACAGGTCGGCCGGCGTGCCGGTGATCCATTCGTCGACCAGGCCGAGCAGCCGCTCGTCGTGGATCAGCAACATGCCGCCGCCGGCCAGGAACCCCTCGATCCAGGCGGCCGATTCGCGATGCGGGACCCCCCGGGTCAGCGCCCGGGCCAGTCGGGGCGCGGCCTGCTCCGGGGCGAGTCGGCCCAGGTCGAGCAGGAGTCGGGTGGCCCGGCCGGTGAGCAGGCCGGGCAACTGCTCCCGGTCGGCGAGCCGTTCCAGGGTGGTGTACCACTCGTGTCGCTGATCGTCCGTCAGCAGTTGTACGGCCGCGTGCACGTCGTCGAGATGCCGGCGCATCGCCCGGGCGCCCTCGGCGTCCAGTCCGGCGCACGCGGGCAGCAGGCCGACCCGGATCCGGACCACCAGGCCGGCCACCACGGTGTCGAGCGCGGAGGTGTCGGTGCCCCGGACGTCGCCGTAGCGCAGCGCGCGGACCAGTCCCGGCAGCGCCTCGGCCAGCCGGGCGACGTCGGTGTCCAGTGCGGCGCGTCGGTCCAGGACGCGCATGACCACCGGCAACGCGTCGGGCAGGTCGGCGCGCAGGCAACGTTCGGCGACCTCGGTCACCTCGGCGAGCGAATCGGCCCGGATCGCCAGATCGGCCGCGCGCGCCTCGGCGGCGGCGAGCACGGTGGTCCCCCACACGCCCGCCTCGGCGACCCGAATCGCCAACTCCGGCTGCCAGTCCAGGCGCCAGGTCTCGCGAAAGGTGCCCCGGCTCTCCCGGGCCCGGGTCGGCACGCCCCACGCGACGTCCAGGAGCGCGAGTCGGTTGAGCAGCCGGCTGCGCTCGGCGTGCGTGTCCTTGCGCAGGTCGAGTTCGAGTTCGCGGGCCGAGGGCTCCGGCTTGAGCCGGAGTCGGCGCTGCTCCCGGGTCAGGTCGCGCTGGAGCGGTACGGCGGGCACCGAATCGGGCACCTCGCCGATCACGTCGCCGACCACGAGGGCGTCGTGGACCAATGCGAGCGGCCCGGTCACGCCGTCGCAGATCACCGCGCGGACCGCCTCGATCGTCTCGTCGAGGCCGGCCAGCGGACGGCCGCGCAGCGCGGCGAGCGCGGACGCGTGCCGGGTGGCCTCGATCACCTGCGCGGGCGACACCGGATGGCCCGCCTCGCGCAGCAGCGTGGCGATCCGGACGAACCAGCGGGGCAACAGCTCACGTTCGTCGGTGGTGGTGAACAGGTGCCGGTACCACCCGGGCGAGGCCACCCCCGCGCCGTAGCCGGAGCTGTGCGCGAGCCGCCGATGCGTCCACGGCACCCACGTGGTCTCCACCTTCACCCGGGCCCGGTGCGGTGCGAGCAGTGCCCGGTCGGCGGCGGCCGAGGGCATCGTGGCCAGCGCGGGCAGATGCCACGCGCCGCACACCACGGCGATGCGGCGGTGTCCGGCCCGGCGCGCGGCGCGGATCGACTGGCGCATGTACGCCTCGCGCAGCCGCTCCACGTCGGGTGCCGCCGGGTCGTCGTCACCGGCCTCCTCGTCCTCGCGCAGCGCGGCCATCGCGTCGGCAAGCGCGGCGAACGGGGCCAGCGGGTCGTCGCCGGTGGGCGGCCGATGCTCGATCGTGTCCTCCCACCAGCGCTCGGGGTCGTCGTGGCCGGCCAATCGGGCCAGCGCGGCGATCGGGTCGGGTCGGGGCGGTCCGGGCTGCGCGGGCTGCTCCGGCGGCGAGTCGACGGCCTCGCGGTCGCGGCGGGCGCGGTCGAGTGCGAAGGAGATCGCGACCGGCAGATCGATGAATCGGACCGGGACGCCGTGTTCGCCGGCCCGGCCGATGGCCACCCATTCGGGGCTGAAGTCGGCGTACGGCCAAAAGCCGGCCTGCGCGGGATCGTCGACCGCGTGCGCGAGCAGCGCGACGGGTGGGCGCAGTCGCGGGTCGGCGGCGAAGGACAGCAGGGCGTCGGCCTCGGGCGGGCCCTCGATCAGCACGATGTCCGGCTCGATCCGGGCCAGCGCCGCGGCCACCGCCCGGGCCGAACCGGGCCCGTGGTGCCGGACGCCGAGCAGGATCGGCGCACCCGCCGGGGGCTTGGCCATCAGGCCCGGTCCGCGTCGCGGCAGGCCCGGTAGAAGTCCTGCCAGTCGGCGCGCGGACGCACGGCGGTCTCCAGGTATTCGCGCCAGACTTGGGTGTCTGCGGCCGGATCGCGGACCACCGCGCCCAGGATCCCGGCGGCCACGTCCGCCGAGCGCAATACGCCGTCGCCGAAGTGCGCGGCGAGCGCGAGGCCGCCGGTGACCACGGAGATCGCCTCGGCGGTGGACAACGTCCCCGACGGGCTCTTCAACCTGGTCCGGCCGTCCTCGGTCAGCCCGGCGCGCAGTTCGCGGAACACCGTGACCACGCGCCGCAGTTCGGCCTCGGCGCCGGCCACCGGGGGCAGTTCGAGGGAGGAGCCGAGTTGGGCCACCCGGCGGCTGACGATGTCCACCTCGGCCTCGGCGGTCGCGGGCAGCGGAAGCACCACGGTGTTGAACCGGCGGCGCAGCGCGGACGACAGCTCGTTGACGCCGCGGTCGCGGTCGTTGGCGGTGGCGATCAGGTTGAACCCGGGCACGGCCTGGATCTCGTCGTTCAACTCCGGTACGGGCAGCGTCTTTTCGGACAGGATGGTGATCAGCGAGTCCTGTACGTCGGCCGGGATGCGGGTCAGCTCCTCGACCCGGGCGACCAGTCCCCGGCTCATCGCGCGCATCACGGGACCGGCCACCATGGCCGCGCGACTGGGCCCGTGGGCGAGCAACTCGGCGTAGTTCCAGCCGTAGCGGATGGCCTCCTCGGGGGTCCCGGCGGTGCCCTGGACCAGCAGCGTGGAGTCGCCGCACACGGCGGCGGCGAGATGCTCGGACACCCAGGTCTTGGCCGTCCCGGGCACGCCGAGCAGGAGTAGGGCCCGATCGGTGGCGAGCGTGGTGACGGCGACCTCGATGATCCGCCTCGGTCCGATGTACTTGGGCGAGATCACCGTCCCGTCGGGCAGGGTCCCGCCGAGCAGGTAGGTGGCCACGGCCCACGGCGAAAGCCGCCACCGCGGCGGCCGGGGGCGCTCGTCGGCTGCGGCCAACGCCGCCAACTCCCCGGCGAAGGCATCCTCGGCGTGCGCCCGAAGCACACCCGGCCCACTCACTCCGACGACCCCGGCCACGGCAGCTCCCCCAGCGCTCGACCAAACCCGAACGGGGACCAGCCTGCCCCGAAGGTCTGACACCCGAGGTTGCCGCCCACGTCACGGCGAGTCGAGCGGAGAGGCGGTATGCACGGTCGCGTCGAACGGCTCGGGCAGCCGCACGCGTCGCGATCGACGACCAGCGTCATCGGCGCTCCGGCCGGTGCGTACTCCGGTGGTTCCTCGACCCGACGACGCAGACCTGGTGCCGTGGCCGGCGACGTTTGCCCCGGTGCGGTGCTCGGTGCGGTGCCGGAACGTGCTCGTACTGGAGTACTCGGCGGTGCGGCGGTGCGGCGGTGCGGCGAGGCACCCTGCCGGGCGCCGAGACGGGGCAAACGTCGCCGGGCGCGGCACCAGGTCCCGACCGGCGTGTGTCGCGGCACCATGAAGCTCGGTGTGCCGTTCGCGCTCGAACCGCACGTGGCCGCGCCGATTCGCCGACTCGCCGTGCCGCCCGGCGGGCCCGAAACTCACCCGCCCAGGAGTTCGCCCCGCATCGTCGCGCGGTAGCGAAGTGTGCCGGCCAGGGCGCGGAACGCCTTGGGCCATTCGCCTTCGCCCTGGGCCAGTTGCTCCACCCGGTCGACCGTCGCCGGGTCCAGGCCGCGGCCGGCCACGTCTCTCGCGCCGCTGAAGCTCCACGGGTAGCCACCGCTCTCGGCGGCGGTCGCGAAGGCGTTCAGGACGGCGTCGCCGAGGTTCGCGGGCCAGGGGGTCGGGCAGTTGGTCAGGAGTTGGAGGGCCTCGGACAGGCCGTGCGCGGCGATGTGCCGGGCCACATGGTCCGCGCACTCGGCCGCCGGGAGCACGGTCAGGAGGCGGGTGGGGGCGCCGCGGCCGGCCAGCGCCCGGGCCCAGGCGACGTCGCGCTGCCGGATGGCCGCGCGGGCCCAGCCGTCCCGTACGTCCTCGGCGAACCGGCGCGGCAGCGAGCGGGCGGCGATCACCTCGGGGGACGCGTCGAACACCTCACGCCAGACGGCCAACGGCGTCGCCGCGACGACCTCGCCCAGCCACCAGGAATGGTCCTCGCGCCCGGTCGGCGACGACTGGTCGATCCCGTCCCGGCGCATCGCCTCGTCGCACTCGCTCGGCGGTACCACCAGCACACGTTCCGCGCCGTCGGGCCGCAGGCAGGCCCGGGCCCGGACGCGCATCCGGGCCGCGAAGGCCGATTCGGGCAGTTCGGTGAGCAGCCGCGCGGCGGCCACCCGGACCACCTTGGCCCGATCGTCCAACGCCGCTTCCAGGAACGCCTCGTCGGCCGCCGCCAACCCGGTACCCAGCGCCGTCACCAACACCGCGCGGTCCTCCGCCGGTTCGGCCCGCCAGGTCTGCGCCAGGAGCATCCGGGCCGCGTCCGGATCGCTGCCGCGCAACACGGCGAATGCGGCGAGCCGCTCACCGAACCGCCCGTGCCGCCACAGCTCGACCGGATCGCCGGGGTCGCCCGCCGCAATCCGGGGCAACCAGGCCCACTCCGGGTTGAGCTCGGCCAGCCAGCGCCCGCGCGGGCCGGCCAGGTCGGCCACGACCTCGCGCAGATCGGTCCGCGACCGGGCCGCCGTCAGCAGGGCCGGCAACTCGGACTCGGGCGCGCGCAGTCCGGCCGCGCGGGCCACGCCGAGCCACTCGGGCAGGAAGTCCGTCCCGTCGCCCTCGAGCAGGATCCGCAGCCGCGCGCGGGCCGCCGCCGGCACCGCCGGTCGTGGGTCCACCTCGGTACACGGCGCGGGCGGCGCACCGGCGGCGGCCCGCCGACCCGCACGCCGATGCACCATCACGATCGCGGCCAGATCCAGCAATCGAACGGCCTCGTCCGCCCGATCCACCCGCGCGGTCAACGCCCCCAACGCTCCCTCCGCCGGCGCCGGTGCCGCGGCAGCCGGCCGCCGGCCGGTCCCCACCAACGCCGCCGAAACCAGGTCGTCCCACACCGGATCCGCCACCCGCACCCGAACTCCCCTTCCACTTCCACACCGAACGATCAGCGGCCCAAAACCGCCGAGCGACCCCCGCCGCCACCCGACGAGAGCACGCGACCGAATCAAGAGCACCGCTCCGAGTCGCGGGCATGCGACCGAATCAAGAGCACTGCTCCGAATCACGAGCACCCATCCGCCCCGAGAGCGCCCGCCGCCACCGCCCCGACAGCGAACATCGAGCCGCGAGCCGCGAGCCGCGAGCCGCGAGCACCGCACCACATCGAGATCACCGAACCACATCGAGAGCACTGCTCTGAATCGCAAGCACCGATCCGGATCATGAGCATCGATCCGAGTCATGAGCACTGATCCAAATCACGAGCAATGCACCACACCGAGAGCATCGTTCCGCACCGCGCGCGCCCGGCCCGAGCCCCCGTCGGCCACCCCGCCTACAGCTGCACCGCCTGCCCCTCGTGCCAAGCCGTCACCGGCACGAAACCCCGCGCGCCGTACTCGCCGAAAACGGTCAACCCGGTGCCGCCCGACATCGCGGACAGGCGCCACAGGGCCTGCTCGCCGGTCCTGGCGCGGTCCACCGGCAACCAGAAGCCGTCCGCGCCCGCGATCCGCCAACCCATCGGCTCCGGCACCGCCACCACGTCGGCCAGCACCACCGGCCACGCCTCCAGCCACGGTTCGCTGCGCAGCGCCTCGGCGTAGGCCAACGTGGCCTCCTCGGGCCCCACCCCCGCCGGTTCCCCGCCCGCCGCCGACACCTCGTCCCGCTCGCCCAACGCCGCCCGCAGCGGCACCGCGTCGTCGTGGAACGCCGCGTCGGCCTCGATCGATCGGCCCACCGGCAGGGCCAGTTGCGGCGCGCGCCCCTGCGGCCCGAAGGCCAACACCAGCGCCGACCGGCCGGATTCGGTGCCGCGCAGCCAGATCCGACGCTCCGTCAGGCCGCCGTCGGTGCTGTCCCGGCTGCCCAGCACCAGCCACCGATCGTGCACCACGGTGCCTGCCGCCCGGGCGGTGCGCAGCACGTCCTCCGCGTCCACGGTCCAGCCGATCCGCGCCCGCAGTCCGGCCACCAGGGACGGGTCCAGGTCGTCGGCGTGTTCGTGGGCGCGCAGCAGCAGCCACAACTCCGCGTAGTCCTCGAGCAGTCGGCCCGGCCAACCCTCCGCGCCGGACGCGGGTATCGCCCCGGCGGCGCGCAACCGGGCGGCCAGCCCCGGGGCCTTGGCGTCGACCATCCGCTCGGCGATGCCGTCCCACATCGCGTAGCCCTCGCGCTCGGTGCCGGCCAGCCCCTGGTGCACCCGGTCGGCCAGCCACCGGCGCAACCGCTCGGTGCCCTCGGCCACCTGGGCCGCCCGCTGCTCGGCCCGCCGCCGGGCGGCGACGGGATCGGCCGGACCGGGCGCCCGCTCTGGCCGGCGCCCGGCCAACCACGCGTCCGCCCAAGCCGGTACGGCCGCGCCGCTCGGCACGGCCACCGGATCGTCCGCCCACAGCAACAACAGCCCGAGCGCGTGTTCGCACGGGAACCCGCCACCGGCACACGTGCATTGCGCGGCGGGCCCGGACAGGTCGACCACCGTGCGATACGGCGTCGCCGCGCCCTCCGCGCACCGCCCCCACACCGCCCCGCCCCCGGCGCCCGCGGCCGACCACGGGCGCGGGTCGGCCAGTTCGCTTCCGGCCCTGCGTGCGGCGGCGTCGGGGGCGAGGGCCAGCACCTGTGTCGCGGTCCACCGTTCCAGCATGACGGTCACGGTACGGGCCCGGACCGACACGTGTGCACGGGCCGGTCGAACCCGCCCGCCGCCCGGGCCGATTGTCCGGATCCGGGCCGGACGCGCGGGTCAGGCGGCCGTGGCCGGCACGTGCGCGCGGACCCAGTCGACGATGTCCGTGGTCGGCGCGCCCGGGGTGAACACGGCCGCGACGCCGATGCGTTCCAGCTCCGGTACGTCCTCCTCCGGGATGATCCCGCCGCCGAACACCAGGATGTCCTCGGCCTCGCGCTCCTTGAGCAGCTCGATGACCTTCGCGAACAGGGTCATGTGCGCCCCGGAGAGCACCGACAACCCGATCGCGTCGGCGTCCTCCTGGATGGCCGTCTCGACGATCTGGATCGGCGTCTGGTGCAGGCCGGTGTACACCACTTCGAAGCCCGCGTCGCGCAGCGCGCGCGCGACCACCTTGACGCCACGATCGTGCCCGTCCAGCCCGGGCTTGGCCACGACGATCCTGATCGGTCCGGGAACACCCATCACTGCCTCCATGTACGCGTAGCGAAGCCCTCGCCGGGAGCGTAACCCGCTACCGATCCGGCCTGCCCGGGACGGTCCCCCGACAACCGCGGCGCCGGATCACCCACCCGGCCCCACCGATCCGCGCCGGGTCCCCCACTCGGCGGCCTGACCTGCGGTTCCGATCGCGAGGATTGTCCTGTGAACGTCAAGAGCACTACAGTCCCAATCCGACCCGCCCCCGAGACGAAGGCGACGTAGGTGACGGACGTTCGCTATCCGAGTGAGGATCAGCAGGGTCGCTACGTCCCGGACGCCGAGGGTGCGTACTCCCCTTACGGCCCGTCCGGCTCGATCGGAAGCGGCTACGACCAGGGCTACGGCCAGACCGGCGGATACGACGCAAGCGCGTATTCGGCCGGGGCGAGCGGCGGTTGGCCCGCGGTCGACTCATCGGGTGGTTGGGGCGTGCCGGACCCCTCCTACCAGGGATACGTCGACGGCGGCGCCGGCGGTTCCACGTACGACGCGAATTCCGGATACGCCGGCGCGGACCAGACCTACGCCGGTTACGACACGTCGGGCCGGCAACAGGCCTACGACGCCTCGGGCCACACCTCGGTGCCGACCTACGACGCGTACGGCCAACCGGTGCCATCCGGCTACGCCGCGACCGGCGCCTACGGTTACGCCGCGGTGGCGGACCACAGCGGTACGTACGCCGCCTACGGCACGCAGACCCAGACCCAGACGTGGGCCGGTACCGACCCGGCCGGGCAGCAGGCGCCGGCCGCCCCCTATGCCGACCCCTCCTGGGACGGCTCCTCGAACACCGGTATGTGGTACGCCGCTTCGGACACCGCCGCGTGGGAGTCGGACACCTGGTTCTCCCCCGCCCCGGTGCGCGACGCCGCCGACATGTGGTCGGGCGGGAACCGCGCGTCGACCGATCCGTTCGACGACGGCGCCGCGCCCGCGCCGGTCGAGCCGGCGTTCGATCCCGATGTCCACGAGGACAGGGTGCCGGCCGGCACCGACAACGCGGCCGAGCCGACCGAGGAAGCGGTCGCGCGGCAGGAGCGGCGGGAGAAACCGGCCCAGCAGGCGAAGCCGCAGTCGGCCGAGGGCAAGGCCCCGACCAAGCGCAAACGGGCGTTCCCGCTCACCGCCGGCGCCCCGCTCGCGGTGATGGGCGCGGCGGCGATGGCCGTCGCGGCGGTCGGCGGCCTGCACACCGCCGGCGCCCAGACCAAGGACGCGGACCCCGTGGCCGGCGGCGAGGACCTGCCGCTGATGTCGCCGATGGACAAGCAACTGGTGGATCTCCAGGTCGGCGCCGAGGACTTCGCCGAACGCGCGAGCCGCGCGCAGTCCCGGATCTCGCTCCAGGAGCGCCAGAGCGAGGCGCAGCGGGCCACCGAGGCCGAGCGCAAGCGCAAGGAGTCGCTGCGGCCCAAGTACGTCCTCCCGGTCACTCAGCGCGGCCTCAGCGCCTATTTCGGCTCGTCCGGCTCGCGCTGGGCGCACACCCACACCGGCATCGACTTCCCGGTGGACGAGGGCACCGAGGTGATGGCGGTGATGGACGGCGTGGTCCGGACCCAGGTGAACTCGGCCTACGGCAACATGGTCATCCTCACCGCCAAGGACGGCACCGAGTTCTGGTTCTGCCACCTGACCCGGGCGAAGGTACGCTCCGGCCCGGTCAAGGCGGGCGACGTGATCGCGTACAGCGGGAACACCGGCAACAGCACCGGCCCGCACCTGCACTTCGAGGTCCGCCCGGGCGGCGGCGCGCCGGTCAACCCGCTGCCCTGGCTGCGCGCGAACGGCCTCGACCCGACCTGACCCAAGCGCCCGAATCCGCCCGCGGCGGCCCGTCCCGGCCTACCGTGGACGGATGAGCACACCCGAGGCGCAGGCGCAGTTCGCCGCCGAGACCGGCCGGCGCGGAGAGTTCGTCCGGCAGGCCAATCGGTTCACCGGTCGGCCGGAGCCGGTGGCGGGGCGCTATCGACTCGTCGTGTCGTTGGCCTGCCCGTGGGCCCATCGGGCGGTGATCGTACGGCGGTTGCTCGGCCTGGAGGACGCGCTCGGGCTGTCGATCGTGGATCCGATCCGGGACGAGCGCGGGTGGCGGTTCACCAACCACCCCGACGGCCGCGACCCGGTGACCGGGCTCGCCTTCCTGGCCGACGCCTACCGGGCCAGTGACCCCACGTACAGCGGCCGGGTGACCGTGCCCGCGATCATCGACCTGACCACGGGACACGTGGTCACCAACGACTATCCGCAGATCACCCTCGACCTCTCCACCCGCTGGACCGCACTGCACCGGGCCGGCGCGCCCGACCTCTACCCCGAGCCGCTGCGCGCCGAGATCGACACGATCAACGCGGACGTGTTCCGGGACGTGAACAACGGCGTGTACAAGTGCGGGTTCGCCACCACCCAGGAGGCGTACGAGGCGGCCTTCGACGCGCTGTTCGCCCGGCTGGACGTGTTGGAGAAGCGGCTGGCCGGACGGCGATACCTGGTCGGCGACACGATCACCGAGGCGGACATCCGGCTGTTCACCACACTGGTCCGGTTCGACGCGGTCTACCACGGCCACTTCAAGACCAACCTGCGCAAGCTGACCGAATATCCGGCGCTGTGGGCCTACGCCCGCGACCTGTTCCAGACCGAGGGCTTCGGCGACACGGTCGACTTCGACCAGATCAAACGCCACTACTACGTCACCCACGACACGATCAACCCGACCGGCATCGTCCCCAAGGGCCCCGACCCGAGCGGTTGGCAAACGCCACACAACCGCGGCTGACGCACACCGGCGCGGGCGCGCGCGGGGGCGGGGGCCGGGCCCAAGCAGGGCAACTGCTGCCCGGTGCGGACGGGGCCCGAGACCACAGTCCGGGCGCGGCGGGCGCGGCGGGCGCGGCGGGCGCGGCGGGCGCGGCGGGCGCGGCGGGCGCGGCGGGCGCGGCGGGCGCGGCGGGCGCGGCGGGC